>NZ_CP013979.1:2186562-2498928 GCF_001660485.1 Agromyces aureus | reverse complement strand
CCGCTGCTCGGGCTGATCATCGAGAAGGTCAACTTCCGGTTTGGCAAGCTGCGCTTCTTCATGCTCGGTGGGTGGGCGATCCGATCCCTTGCGATCCTGCTGCTCTTCGTCTGGGCCCCCGACAGTGGGTTCGGCGCCGTGTTCTTCATCGCGATCTACGTCGTCTACATCATCGGGTCCTCGATGAACGACATCGCCGGGCAGATGACCGGACCGGTGCTCACCAACGACCCTCGGCAGCGGCCGTCCGTGCAGGTGTGGGCCACCGTCTACGCGTACTTCGTGCCCGCGATCTTCTCGATCCTCTCGACGGTGGTCTTCCTGCCGCGCCACGGCAACCAGTTCACGGTCGAGATGCTGAGCGAGACCGCGCTCACCTACGTGGCCTGCTCGCTGGTCTTCCAGGTCCTCGCCTGCGTCGGCGTCTCCCGCGTCGACAAGCCCGAGAACTTCACCCACGTCTCGGTAGACCGCTCCAAGGCCGACGTCTCGATGCGCGACATGTGGAACCTGCTGACCAAGAACGGGCCGTTCCAGCGCTACCTGATCAGCGGCGCGGCCGACAAGCTCGCCCAGGTGGTGAAGTCGCAGGCCGTCATCGGGACGCTCATGTGGGGCATCCTGCTCGGCAACATGCAGCTCGGATCGGTACTCGGCCTCATCGCGATCCTCCCGGGAATCGTGTTCGCGATCTTCGGTTCGCGCTACACCGGCAAGCACGGCTCCAGGGCCGCCACCATCACGTGGACCTGGCTCTGCCTGATCCTCGCCGTGATGCTGACCGTGTTCTGCCTGGTGGTCGACATGGGCTCCATTCTCGGCAACCTGGGGCTCACGATCGGGTTCTTCCTCGTCTACCTGCTGCTGAACGGCACCTCGATGGTGGTCACCGTCGCGCAGGGCGCCATGCGGGCCGACGTCATCGACTACGAGCTCGACCGCTCAGGAAAGTTCCTGCCGGCCACGGTCACGGCGACGTACAACATCGTCGACCAGGTCATCTCGTCGCTCGGGGCAGCGCTGGCTCTCGGCGCCGTCGCCCTGATCGGGTTCACGGCGGTGATGCCCCAGCCCACTGACAGCCCGTCGACGGCGATCCTGCTGATGAGCCTCGCGTTGTTCTTCGGCCTGCCGATCCTCGGATGGGCGATCTCGCTGATTGCCATGCGCGGCTACAAGCTCGACCGAAACGAGATGATCGAGGTGCAGAAGCGGGTCGCCGAGAAGAAGGAAGCGCTGCAGGCGGCGGACATCGAAACCGAGGGCGTGCTCGCCTGACGAGCGCCGATCTCGAAGGCCGCGGATCGCAGATCCGCGGCCTTCGAGCGCGTCAGGCCGTGTGCGCCTCGCGATAGGCGGTCGGCGTCATCCCGTGCGCCTCTCGAAATACCTTGACGAAGTAGTTCGCGTCGTCGTAGCCGACGAACAGCGCGATATCGCGCACGCTCTGCGTCGTCGTGGCGAGCAGTCGGGCCGCGCGCTCGGCCCGCTGCTGGGCTGTGTACGCGACGATGGTCATGCCGGTGGCCGACTTGAAGCGGCGCGCGAGCGTGGAGGCGGACACTCCGAGCCGGTCCGCGAGGTCGGTCGTCGAGACATGGCTGCTGAGATGGAGGTCGATCTCGTCGGCGACGCGACGCACCAGCGGCGGATACTCGCGCTGGTTGTGGCGTCGGACGTACCGGCAGAATTCCGTGACCATCTGCGCGGTGAACGAGGCGGAGCGTTTCGGGTCAGATGAATGGCCGATGCGGTGCAGCCGTTGCGCATACTCCTGTGAGATCGCGTCGACGGTCACCGGTGGCAGCCCGCCGCGCTGCGCCGCGACTCGGGCCATGATCCGCAAGATGGTCGTGCCGAGGAACGGCGTGTTCAGGTAGCTGATCGTCTGCGGCATCCGTCCCATGCGTTGTAAGGCGGAGAGTGCCTGTTCGGAAGAGCCCTCCTCGACCGCGTCCATGAACTCCCGTTCGAGTCGGTACCGCTCTTCGATCACGGTGAATGCGGCAGACTGCAGAGCCTCCCCGACCCCGGGGGCGATCGTCCCGCCTTCGGCCTCGACCTCGCGAAGGCTGCCGAGCGCGTCCTCGCCGCCACCTGCGCGAAGCAGGCTGGCAGCTCCGCGGTACACGTATTCGGCATCGACGATCGCGTACCTGGTGCGGTAGTGCTTGTAGATCGGGAGGTGGGCACTGGGAATGCCCAACCGACTCATGGCCTCTTCCGCGACACCCGGATGCATGGGCTCGTGCGTGTACGGGCCGATGACGAGCAGGCGGTCATCCCAGCGGACGAGTGCGATCGCCATCCCGAGCGGCTCACGGATCTCATGCACGACCTGCCGGTCCATGTCGCGCACGAACGCTCGGAGCACCGATGCAGTGAAGGCGGGTTGGATGCGCGGGTCGAGGCAGTGCGCCGACTCGAACGCGTCGAGCGCCGGTGCGATGTCGGTCGTGAGTTCGATCGGGCAGCTCAGGACCTCGGCCACCGCGGCCGCGATGGGCTCGAGGGCGTCCTGCGGATGCGCTTGCGGATGCGACGACGTCGTCATCGAGGTACCTCGGTTCGTGTGACCTGCAAGAGTGTGCCGAATCAGTTCTGATCGCGCGTGATCAGTTCTATCATCCTCCCGTCCGTGGTTCGTATCGTGGTTGAGCCCAGCCGGCGTGCGCCGGCGAACTCTCGTCGAAGGAGACTCCCATGCCGCAGCCCGCTGCCACCGACGCCCGCCGGGCCACGGCGATCCACGAGGGGTGGGCGTACTCGCCCGTCGAACTGCCCGCGGGGTCGAGTTGGGACGAGATCGCGGCCGCGGGGGAGCAGGTCGTGCTGCCGCACACCTGGAACGCGATCGACGGACAGGCCGGCGGCGAGTACCGTCGCGGTCGCTCGACGTATGCACGGGTGATCGAGGCCGATGAGTCCGATGTCGAGACCTGGGTCGAGTTCGCGGGCGTGAACTCGTCGGCCGAGGTGTACCTGGACGGACGCCTCCTCACCACTCACGATGGCGGCTACTCGACCTTCCGCGTGAACCTGACGGACGGGCTCGCGGACGGATCGGGAACGCTCGTCGTGATCGTGGACAATGCGAAGAACGAGCGGGTGTACCCGCAGCAGGCCGACTTCACCTTCTACGGCGGCATCTACCGCGAGGTGCGCCAGATCACCGTCGGGCGCGAACACTTCGACCTCGCCGACAACGGCGGCCCCGGCCTGATCGTCATCGCGCACCTCGACAGCGACCGCGCCGAGGTCGCGCTCAGTGCGGCGGTGGTCACGACCTCCGGCGGATCTGCGACCGGGGTGCGCTTCGCCATCGACGGCGAAGCGACCGTGACCGTGCCGCTCGTCGGCGGTGAGGCGAACGCGACGCTTTCGATCGAGCTCGTGCACCGTTGGCACGGCCTGCGCGACCCGCACCTCTACACGGCCCGAGCCGAACTCCTCGCCGGCGACGCGGTGCTCGACGAGGTCGAGCTGCGGTTCGGTTGCCGCGAGTTCGAGGTCGACCCGCATCGCGGCTTCCTGCTCAACGGCGAGGAGTACCCGCTTCGCGGAGTGTCGCGTCATCAGGACTTCGAGGGCGTCGGCAACGCGATCACGGAGGAGATCAAGCAGCAGGATCTCGCGCTGATTCGAGAGCTCGGTGCGACGACCGTGCGGCTCGCGCACTACCAGCACGACCAGCGCTTCTACGACCTCTGCGACGAGGCGGGTCTGGTCGTGTGGGCGGAGATCCCGCAGATCACCGTCTTCCTCCCTGGAGCGACCGACAACGCCCGCGACCAGCTCACCGAGCTGATCGTGCAGAACCGCCACCACGCGAGCATCATCTCGTGGGGCTTGTCGAACGAGATCACCCTCGCCGGATCGGGCGAAGACGTGCTCGCCGCCCACCGCGAGTTGAACGACCTCGCTCACGAGCTCGATCCGACCCGCCTGACCGCGATGGCGAACCTGTTCCTCCTCGAGACCGACCATCCGTTGGTCGGTCTGCCCGACGTCATGTCGTACAACCTCTACTTCGGTTGGTACGTCGGCGACGTCGCCGACAACGACACCTGGCTCGACGACTTCCACGCGACGTACCCCGAGATCGCGATCGGACTCGCAGAGTACGGGGCGGATGCGAACACGCAGTTCCAGTCGGCCGCCCCCGAGAAGGGCGACTACACCGAGGGGTACCAGGCGTCGTACCACGAGCACATGGTCGGCATGATCGAGGCGCGGCCGTGGCTGTGGGCCACGCACGTGTGGAACCTCGCGGACTTCGGGTCCGCCGGTCGTGACGAGGGCGGCGTTGCGGGCCGCAACCAGAAGGGGCTCGTCTCGTTCGACCGATCGTTGAAGAAGGACGCCTTCTACGTGTACAAGGCGGCGTGGTCGAGCGAGCCGTTCGTGCATGTCGCAGGTCGTCGTCGCGCCGATCGGGCGGAGGATGTCACCGAGGTGATCGTGTATTCGAACCAGGAGCGGGTCGTGCTGTCGGTCGACGGCGTCGAGGTCGGCGCGGTCGAGGGTCGTCGCACCTTCCGCTTCCGGGTCACCCTGACCGGCGAGCACGAGATCACCGCCAGCTCCGGCGATCTCGCCGACACCATCGTGCTCCGCCGGGTGGACGAGGTTCCTGCGGCGAGTGTGATGCCCACGACGTCCATCGCGAACTGGTTCGACGAGGCCGAGCTGCCGAGTCCGATCGGGTACTTCTCCGTTCGCGACTCGCTCGGCGACATCAAGCAGTCCGAGGACGGTGCCCGCGTGATCTCCAAGGTCCTCGAAGCCGTGTCGACGAGCCGTGGTGAGGTCGGTCAGGGCGTCGAGATCCCGCCGGCCATGCAGGCCATCGTCGACCGGATGAGCGTGGAGAAGCTCATCAAGCAGGCCGGTGGCGTGTCCATCGAGCACGTCGCCGCGTTGAACGCCCAGCTCAACCTCATCGCCAAATGACCTCGCCGTCGCGAAATCCCGCCAGGTTGCTGCCGGTCGACCCGACGACCCGTGCCGTCGCACTCGATCTGTACGAGCGCGTGGCGGGGAGCCCGATCATCTCGCCGCACGGGCATGTGCCGCCGTCGCTGCTGCTCGACGACGAGCCGTATGCGGATCCGGTGGCGTTGCTGGTCACGGGTGACCACTACGTGACCCGCCTCCTGCACGCCGCAGGGGTCGACCTCGCCGACCTGGTCGTGGACGAGGCTGCCGGGCGCGATGCTCGCACGGTGTGGCGCACGCTCGCGGCGCACTGGCACCGGTTCGCTGGTACGGCATCGGGGTACTGGATCGAGGAGGAGCTCGACGGGGTCTTCGGTATCACGACCCCGCTCGGGCCCGACACGGCAGATGCGATCTACGACGAGATCACCGCGGTGTTGGTGCGTCCGGAGTTCCGACCGCGCGCACTGTTCGAGCGATTCGGCATCGAATTCCTCGCGACCACCGACGACCCGCTCGACGACCTGTCCGAGCACGCCGCACTCGCGGCATCCGGCCTCCCCGGGCGGGTGGTTCCGACGTTCCGACCGGACCGGTATCTCGACCCCGATGCGGTCGGGTTCGCGGGCAACGTCGAGCGACTGCTCGCCGCGACCGGACAGCCCGGTGACTTCGCCGGGTACCTCGGCGGGCTCGAAGACCGGCGTGCGCACTTCATCCGGCACGGGGCGGTCTCGACGGACCACGGGGTCGAGGAGGTGTTCACGGTCGACCTCGACCCCGCAGAGGGTGAGCGGCTCTTCCAAGCTGTGGTCGCCGGTAGCGCAACTGCGGGGGAGAGGCGTGCGTTCCGCGGGCACATGCTCGTGCAGATGGCGCGCATGAGCGTCGCCGACGGACTCGTGATGACGATCCACCCGGGTGTGCTCCGCAACCACTCGAGCGCCACGCACGCCCGGTTCGGACCGGACACCGGTCACGACATCCCGGTTGCGACCGAGTTCACCCGCGGCATCCGACCGCTGCTGGAGCGGTACGGCCTGGAGCCTGACTTCCATCTCGTGCTGTTCGCGGTCGACGAGACCACCTCCTCCCGTGAGCTCGCGCCGCTCGCAGGGTTCTACCCGAGCGTGTACCTGGGTGCACCGTGGTGGTTCCTCGACGCGCCCGACGCGATCGCCCGACACCGCGCCGCCGTGACCGAGACCGCGGGCTTCTACCGCTCGAGCGGGTTCATCGACGACACGCGGGCATTCCTGTCGATCCCGGCACGTCACGACACGGCACGACGGGTCGACGCCGGGTTCCTCGCGCGTCTGGTCGTCGAGGGACGGGTGCGCATGGGTGCCGCGGAGCGCATCATGGACGACCTGGTCGACGCCATTCCCCGAGAGGTCTTCAAGCTGTGACCGCCACCACGACAGCTCTCGCCGACATGCGCCTGTCGCGTGCCGCGGCAGGGGTCCCGACCCCGCCGGAGCGCATCGTGCACTTGGGTCTCGGCGCGTTCCACCGCGCGCACCAGGCCTGGTATACGGCGCACGCGGCCGATGCCGACGAGTGGGGGATCGCCGCGTTCACCGGTCGCAGCCGCGACCTCGTCGACCGGCTCGGCCCGCAGGACGGCCTGTACACACTCGTCGAGCGCGCCGCGGACGGCGACCGGTTCGAGCTGATTCCCTCGATCGTGCGCGTCGAGGCCGGCGACGACGTGCCCGCGTTCGTCACGGCCGTCGCCGACCCTCAGGTCGCGATCCTCACGCTCACGATCACCGAGTCCGGCTACCGGCTCTCCGCCGACGGCACTCCGGACCTCGAGGACGAGGCCGTGGCATCCGACGTCGAACTGCTGCGGAACGCGTTCACGCGCGACGCCCCCGGCGACACGACGGACGCCGTCCGGCCCGCAACTGCGCTCGGCCGGGTACTGCTGGCCCTCGACGCCAGGCGTCGCACTGGCGCGGGGCCGATCGCGCTCGTGCCGTGCGACAACCTGCCCGACAACGGCGGGCTCCTGGGACGCGCGCTGGCCGACCTCACCGGCCGGACCTCGCCCGACCTCGCCGCATGGTTGGCGGCGTCGGTCTCGGTCGTCTCGACCTCGATCGACCGCATCACGCCGGCGATCGACGCCGATGCCGAGTCGCACGCCGTCCTCGAGGCCACCGGATGGCTCGACGCAGCGCCGGTCGTGACCGAACCGTTCTCCGACTGGGTGCTCGAGGGCGACTTCCCAGCCGGGCGCCCCGACTGGGAACCCGCGGGCGCCAGGTTCGTCGACGAGATCGCCCCGTGGGAGAACCGCAAGCTCTGGATGCTGAACGGCGCTCACACCGTTCTCGCGACATTCGGCCAGACCCGCGGCCACACCGTCGTCTCGGCCGCGATCGAGGACCCGGTCTGCCGCGACCTCGTCGAAGCCCTCTGGGACGACGACGCCCGGCAGCTGCCCGGGTTCGACCTCGCCGACTACCGGGCCGCGCTCCTCGAACGCTTCCGCAACCCGCGCATCGAGCACCGTCTCGCGCAGATCGCGCAGGACTCGACCACCAAGATGCGGTTGCGCATCGTGCCCGTCGCGCTCGGCCGACTCGCATCCGGGCACGAGGCGCCAGGTTGCGCCGCCGCGATCGCCGCGTGGATGCTCGGCGTGCGCGCCGGCTGGGCACCAGTGCCGGACGGCATCGACCAGCCCGCGATCGCCGACCTCGATGCATCCGCCCGGAACACACTGCTCGCCGCATTGGACGCACGCCTCGCGGATGACGCCGGCTTCGCCGCACACGTCGCCGACGCGGTCGCCGCGCTCGAGGCATCCTGACCCCGAAAACCCGCTCACCCACGATCCACGGAGCAGCACCATGAGCATGATCATCGACCAGGCTGAGGTCATCGTCACCAGCCCCGACCGCAACTTCGTCACCCTCAAGATCACGACGGCAGACGGGCTGACCGGCCTCGGCGACGCGACCCTGAACGGCCGCGAACTCGCCGTCGTCGCGTACCTGACCGAACACGTCGTGCCCCTGCTCATCGGAGCGGATGCCGCGAAGATCGAGGACACCTGGCAGTTCCTCTACCGTTCCGCGTACTGGCGGCGCGGGCCCGTCACGATGGCTGCGATCGCGGCCGTCGACATGGCGCTGTGGGACATCAAGGGCAAGGCCGCCGGGATGCCGGTGTACCAGTTGCTCGGCGGCGCATCACGGAACGGGCTGATGGCGTACGGGCACGCGTCCGGTAAGGAGCTCCCCGAACTGTTCGACTCCATCCGCTCCCATCAGGAGCAGGGTTATCGCGCGATCCGCGTGCAAACGGGTGTGCCGACGCTGAAGGCGATCTACGGCATCGCGGCGCAAGGCGCCGATGTCGGCGACGCATCCGTGCGATACGACCATGAGCCGGCACGCCGCGGGGCCAAGCCGGTCGAGGAGGACTGGGATACGCGCGCCTACCTGAACCACCTGCCCGGCGTGTTCGAAGCGGTCCGCAACGAGTTCGGTCCCGACATCCCGCTGCTGCATGACGGGCACCACCGCATGACGCCGATCCAGGCCGCCCGCCTCGGAAAAGACCTCGAGCCGTACGACCTGTTCTGGCTCGAGGACTGCACCCCGGCCGAGAACCAGGAGGCCCTTCGCCTCGTGCGCCAGCACACCACGACACCGCTCGCGATCGGCGAGATCTTCAACACGGTGTGGGACTTCAAGGACATCATCCGCGACCAGCTCATCGATTACGTGCGCGGCGCGGTCACCCACATGGGCGGCATCTCGCCGCTGAAGAAGACGCTCGACTATGCGGCGATGTACCAGATCAGGTCGGGCATGCACGGCCCGACCGACATCTCCCCGGTCGGCATGGCCGCCGCCATGCACCTCGGGCTGTCGATCCACAACTTCGGCATCCAGGAGTACATGCGCCACGGCGCGAAGACCGACCAAGTGTTCGAGCAGTCCTTCACCTGGACCGACGGGTACCTGCACCCCGGCGACAAGCCCGGCCTCGGCGTCGAGCTCAACGTGGACGAGGCCGGAAAGTACCCGTACGAGCAGGCCTACCTGCCGTACAACCGTCTCCTCGACGGCACCGTTCATGACTGGTGACCGATGACCGGCGCAACCTCGTCGGGCCCGCAGCCTGCCGTCGTCGTGATGGGAGTGGCGGGCTCGGGGAAATCGACGCTCGCCGCCGCCATCGCCGAGCGCCTCGGGGCGGTCGGGCTCGAAATGGCCGCTGATCAGGATGTATATCGGCCCGCGTTGCTCGTGAACGCCGCGTTTCCGTTTATTGGCGCAAATGGGGCTCTGCGCGTGGCGTGCTCGTGCGTTGTGGGTTCGTCTCGGAGTATCTCGGGTGAGTTGGACAAGGTAGGCGCAGCAGCCATCGGCAACCGATCGGTGACGGACGCCAGAAATGGGCATCGCGTGGCGAGGGCCGTTGATCGTATCGCCGTCCCATCGTAGGCGATGGTGCGGAGCGTGTTCAGGTACCGCCCGACGAGCACGGCCATGGGGAAGGGGCCGTGGAATGCGAGGTGCACCTCGGCCCGCCCTGATCGGCGGACAGACGCTTGATGTGCTGGGCTACGGCTTGGCTGAGTCGGCCCGCTTCCTGTGGATCGATCCGATTGGAACTCGTTCGGAGACGATATCCACGCTGGCGAACCCGTCCGAGGATTCACGCACGAGGCGCTCGAACGCGATGTGGTCTGGATCTGAAGTGAGCGTCACGAAGACCGCGACTTTCGTCGCTGTGGCGTTCGGCTGCGTGAGGGCGTTGGCGAGCTGCACGGCAAGCATGGCCGTGACCGCCATCGACCACGGTGGTCTCCGGTGGGCACTGCGTCCGCCGCTCATGGCGCATCCACCAGCCGTCGCAAGACACGGACCTCGGAATCGAGAGCAGACAGCGCCTGTGCCAGGGCGTCGGCGGCTGCGGTCAGCTCCAGATCGGTGACCGGGGCGGGCACGTCGAGGATGAAGAATGCCGCCCGGGTCTCATCAGCGAGCCCGGTGCGGCGGCCTTGCCGCCAGTTCCAACGCCGGCACGTGACCCCGGCATCGTCGCGCCATACGACCTCGCCGGCCTCGGGGTGCTCGATCACGGACTCGCCGTTGGATAGTGCGTCGAAGGCTTCCTCGCCGATTGCGCGCACAAGAGCCGCGGGGCCTTCGTACCGGTGGAAGTCCTAGCTCTCGAACGGTGGGTTCGAGTCGGAGCTGGTCACGCCCCGAGGGCGATCGACCCCTGAACCCACGTCGGTGCCGAGCGCCCACAGGTCGTGTGTGAGCGCAGATTGGATGAATGCCTCGAGCGGTGCTGCGATTCGTGCGCGCTCCGGCCTCAACAACCACTGGAGTTGCAGGCCGTCCTGCAGCGCGACGAGGTCGGTGGCGAATCGATCCGGGGCGATCTCCGGCCGGAGGGAGCCCGACGCCTTGGCGCTCTGCAATGCGTCGGTCGTTCCCTCGAGGATCCGGGTGTAATGCTCCACGAAGTACCTGTGGGCGGGATGGTCCTGGGCTGTCGCTTCCGCACTGAGCGCGACGTAGAGTCGCACGAGACCGGGACGCCCCTCGTTGCGCTGCGCCAGGCGCACCATCCCTCGAAGGACGCCGATTCCGCCCTCACGGCGCGAGCCGCTGGCGAGGAAGACCTCGCGGTCCGATGCCTCGCGCTGGTCGAGCACCGCCATCAGCAACTCTTCCTTCGAGTCGAAGTGATGGAGCAGGCCGGCACGCGAGATGCCGACATCCGCCGCGATCTCGACGATCGACGCTCCCTCGAAACCGGCTCGTGCGAACACCTTGGTCGCCGCCTCGACGATCGCGTCCCGCCGCCGCAGCCCCTTCGCGTAGTTGCCTGTCGACAAACGTCCTCCAATACCGACATCGATGTAGGTTTTTCATGCTACATTGCCTTTTGTCGTCGTCTCCTACAAATAGGATGACGAGTCATCATGACGAAGGAGTCACGCAATGTCACAAACCACGGCGGCCCCCGCGCCGTTCGCCGTCGATCGGCCCGGCAAGGAACCTCGCGGCTATACGCCCACTTTCGCGCTCGCGGCCTTCGGCCTGTACTTCGCGATCCTCACCCCGATCCTCGGCGGACTGTCGGTCAAGCTGCAGGGACTCGTCAGCCTCGACCAGGTGCCGGTGCAGCTCGGCATCGTGACCGCCGTCGGCTCGCTGTTCGCGCTCGTGTCCCAGCCGATCGCCGGCCGCCTGTCGGACGCGACGATGTCACGGTTCGGCATGCGCCGCCCGTGGATCATCACCGGCGTCGTCGGGACCTTCCTCTCCTTCCTGGTCGTCGGCATCGCCCCGAACATGTGGGTGCTGCTCATCGGCTGGTGCGGCGCGCAGTTGTTCAGCAACTTCGCACAGGCCGCAGAGTCGGCCACCCTGGCAGATCAGGTGCCCGAGCACCGCCGCGGCTTCGTGTCTGGCCTCGTCGGCGCGGCCACCCCCGTCGCGATCCTCGCCGGCGCCATCTCGCTGAACGCGTTCCCCAACGACTTCCTCCGCGCGGTCATCCCCGCGACGGTCGGCCTCGTGCTCGGCCTCGTCTTCGCCTTCGTGCTGAAGGACAAGGTCCGCACCGAGCGTCGCGAGGAGCGGATGTCGGTCCTGAACCTGCTCAAGACGTTCTGGTTCAACCCGAAGAAGCACCCCGACCTCGGCTGGGCCTGGCTCACCAAGGCCATGATCATGTTCGGCTACGGCAGTGTCGCGGCCTACCTGACGCTGTTCCTCGCCACCTCATACGGCATGTCGATCACCGAACAGCTGTCGTTCAACCTGACGGCCACGATGGTGTCGACCGTCTTCCTCATCGTCGTCAGCATCATCGGCGGCAAGCTCTCCGACAAGATGGGCCGCCGCCGTGTCTTCGTCGCGCTCGGCGGAATCCTGCTCGCGGTGGGCATCATCCTGCTCGGATTCTCGCACGCGTTCGGCGACAGCGCCGGCCTCGTGGCCATCCTCGTCGCCGAGGCATTCATCGGCATCGGCGGCGGCCTCTTCTTCGCGGTCGACCAGGCGCTGTGCATCGACGTGCTCCCCGACCCCGAGAACACCGCGAAGGACCTCGGCGTGCTCAACATCGCGAACACCCTGCCCGCGATGGTCGTCCCCCTCATCGCCGGTATCTTGATCATCCCGATCGGACAGAGCCTGTTCGGCGCCGGCTACCTGCTGTGGTTCGTCTTCGCCGGCCTCGTCGCGGGAGTCGGAGGCGCCCTCGTCTTCCGGATCCGCGGCGTGCGCTGACCTGACATCCCTCTGAAAGGAATCCCATGCCCGACGCAACCGCGCGCTTCCCGTACCAGGACCCGACATTGGCCCCCGCGGCCAGGGCCCGGGACCTCGTCAGCCGGATGTCCATCGAGGACAAGGCAGGAACGATGTTCCTCTCGATCGTGTCGGTCGGTCCCGTGGACGAGCCGAACACGATGTTCGGGCTGCCGTCGCTGGCATCGCTCGCGATCAATCACCGACTCACGCACTTGTACGTGATCGGCGACGCGAACGACTCGCGTGAGTTCGCCCAGTGGGTCAACTCCGCGCAGGAACTCGCGCTGCGCTCGGGCCTGGGGATTCCGATCACCTTCTCGACCGATCCGCGTCACGGATTCGTCGACAACCCCGCGGCATCCGCGCTGTCGAGCATGTTCTCGCTGTGGCCGGAGAGCATCGGCCTGGCGGCCCTGCGCTCCCCGGAATTGGTCGAGCGGTTCGCCGACATCGTGCGCCAGGAGTACGTCTCGGTCGGACTCCGGTCGGCCCTGCATCCTCAGATCGACGTCGCGACCGAGCCCCGCTGGGCTCGGGCGGGCGCGACGTTCGGCGAAGATGCCGGGCTGACCACCGAGTTGGCGGCGGCCTACGTCCGTGGCCTGCAGGGGGAGAAGCTCGGCTCCTCCTCCGTCTCGGCGATGGCGAAGCACTTCCCGGGCGGCGGCCCCCAGAAGGACGGCGAGGACCCGCACTTCACCTACGGCAAGGAACAGGTGTACCCGGGAGGCAACTTCCGCTCCCACCTCGAGCCGTTCATCGCGGCCATCGATGCCGGCGTCGCCTCGATGATGCCCTATTACGGCATGCCGGTCGGCACCGAGTACGAAGAGGTCGGGTTCGCCTTCAACAAGGCGATCGTCACCGACCTGCTGCGCACGCAGCTCGGCTTCGACGGTGTCGTCTGCACGGATTTCGGACTGCTGACGGACATCGAGATCCTCGGCGCCCCGATGCCCGCCAAGGCGTGGGGCCTCGAGACGAAGACGCGCCAGGAGCGCATCGTGCGCCTCCTCGACGCAGGCGTCGACCAGTTCGGCGGAGAGATGTGCACCGAAGAGCTCGTCACCGCGGTGCGGCTCGGACGGGTGCCGGAGTCGCGACTCGACGAGTCCGTGGTGCGCCTCCTCACGCAGAAGATCGAGCTCGGCCTGTTCGAGCACCCCCTCGCCGACGAGGAGCAGGCGGTTACGATCGCCGGCAACGACAGCTTCGTCGCCGAGGGAGCGGCGGCCCAGCGCGCCTCGATGACGCTGCTCAGCAACACCGAGCGCGACGGTGTGCCCACCCTGCCGACCACCGGCGCGGTCAAGGTGTACGCCGAGAACATCGACATCTCGAGCGAAGCCGACTGGACCCAGGTCGACTCCGTCGAGGATGCCGATCTCGCCGTCCTCCACATCTCCGCCCCGTTCGAGCCCCGAGGGCCTGGATTCGAGCTGTTCTTCCACGCCGGATCCCTCGAGTTCACCCCCGAGGAGCAGGCCCGCTTGCGGGGCATCTGCGAGACGGTCCCGACGGTGATCGACATCACCCTCGACCGCGCAGCGGTCCTGGGCGACCTCGTCGATCACGCCGCCGCGATCGTCGCCGACTACGGGGCATCGGATGCCGCACGCCTCGACGTGCTGACCGGCCGCGCGAAGCCGCAGGGCAGGCTGCCCTTCGACCTTCCGTCGTCGATGGAAGCCGTGCGCAATAGCCGCGAAGACACCCCGTTCGACACCGAGTCGCCCACCTTCCGCTTCGGCCACGGCCTGCGCTACACCGACTGACCAGACGGCCGCGCCCCCACCGGGGGCGCGGCATTCGGCGGGTGCCCACCACGCGCGCGCCGTTCTCACCAGAGAAGGACGAATTCACCATGGAAGCCACCCAGACCCAGGAGCGCGTCGAGATTCCGACCACCGGCACTCCCGACGAGCGCGCCTCGCGCCTCGCCGCACAGCTGACGGTCGAGGAGAAGGCGCAGCAACTCGTCGGCATCATGCCGTTCGGACTCGTCGGCCCGCAGGGAATCGTGCCGGCCGCGGTGGAGCAGGCGCTCGGCGGCGGCATCGGCCACGTCTCGGGCATCGGCATGTTCGGCTCGCAGAGCGCTCCGCAGGTCGCCGCGTCGGTCAACGCGCTGCAGCGGTACCTCGTCGAGAACACCCGGGCCGGCATCCCGGCCATCTTCCACAACGAGGCGCTGAACGGCGTGGTCGCTCCCGGCTTCACCTCGTTCCCCACCGCGATCGCCCTCGCGGCGACCTGGAACCCCAACGCCGTGGAGGAGATGGCCGAGCTCATCCGTCACCAGATGCGCACGGTCGGCCTCACCCAGGCGCTCTCGCCGGTGCTCGACGTCGCGCGCGACGCGCGCTGGGGCCGCGTGCACGAGACCTACGGCGAAGACCCCTACCTCGCGACCGCGTTCGGCGTCGCCTTCATCCGCGGGCTCCAGGGTGAGGACCTCGACTCCGGCGTGATCGCGACGGCCAAGCACTTCCTCGGCTACTCGGTGACCGAGGCCGGCCAGAACATGGCCGGCACCGCGGTGACCCGACGTGAACTCCGCGAGGTCTACGCCCGTCCGTTCGAAGCGGCGATACGCCTCGCGGACCTCGCCTCGGTGATGAACTCGTACTCGACCATCGACGGCGTTCCGGTCGCGGCATCCCCTGCGATCCTGCGGGGCCTGCTGCGCGACGAGCTGGGATTCACCGGCACCGTGGTGTCGGACTACATGACCACTCAGATGCTCGTGGAGCGCAACGAGGTCGCCGAAGACAAGGTCGAAGCGGCCGCTCTCGCACTCGCGGCGGGCCTCGACGTCGAGCTCCCCAACCCGTACGCCTACGGGCCGGTCCTGGCGGGTGCGGTGCGCGGCGGTCGCATCGCCGAGAGCCAGCTCAACGAGGCCGTGCATCGTGCACTACGGGACAAGTTCGCTCTCGGCCTGTTCGAGCACCCGTACGCCAGCGAGGACCCGATCGAGATCAGCGAGGTCGCCGGGCGCGGCGGCGAGCTCGCCGTCACCCTCGCGAACCAGTCGGTCACCCTGCTCAAGAACGATGGCGACGTGCTGCCGCTCTCCGCAGTGTCGCGCCGCATCGCCGTGCTCGGACCCCACGCCGAATCGGCGTACACGGCCTTCGCGGCATACACGCAGCCTGCCGGGATCGAGCTCATGAAGGTCATGATGTCCGGCGGCATGGGGAACATGGCCGGCGTGGACGCACCGACCGACGTGCCGGACGATGTCGCCGCCGAAGCGGCCGAGGCGATGGCGGCGTTCATGTCGATCGACCTCGAAGCGGTCGTGCGCGGCGCATATGGTGCGCGGTCGCTGACGGATGCGCTGCGCGACGCGCTGCCGGCGGCCGAGATCGCGTCCGTCGTCACCCCGCTCCGCGATGAGGACTGGGACCCGGCCGACGCACTCCGCGCCGCCGCGGACGCGGACGTGATCGTGCTCGCGCTCGGCGGGCGATCTTCGTGGCTGGCCGGGGCGGTCGGCGGCACCGAGGGCGAAGGCGTGGACACGGCGGACATCGACCTGCCCGCCATCCAGGTGCGCCTCGCGCAGGAGGCCGCCCGGTCGGGCAAGCCCGTCGTCGCGGTCGTGCAGATGGGACGCCCCTACGCGCTCAGCTCGATCGAAGACTCGGTGTCGGCGATCGTGACCGCCTACTTCGGCGGGCCGGAGCAGGGCCGGGCCCTGGCATCCGTCCTCACCGGTGCAGCCAACCCCGGCGGAAAGCTGCCCTTCACGATTCCGCGCACGTCGGGCCAGGTCCCGATCCACAGCGGTCAGCACCTCGGTTCCGGCTACCGGCGCAGCGAGACCGACATGCACCAGGGCTACCAGGACCAGCCGGCCACGCCCCTGTACGCCTTCGGGCACGGCCTGTCGTACACGACGTTCGAGTACGGCTCGGTTGCGCTGGCGGATGCCGCGGTGACGACATCCGGAACCGTCTCGGCGACGATCTCGATCACCAACACCGGCGCGGTGAGCGGTGAAGAGGTCGTGCAGGCGTATGTCGCCGACCGGGCCCGCGGCGTCACCCGCCCCGCTCAGCAGCTCGTCGCCTTCGCGCGCGTCGCGCTCGCTGCGGGGGAGTCGAAGCGGGTCACGGTCGAGTTCGACCTGAGCCAGCTCGCGTACATCGGCCTCGAGGACGACGGGTTCGTCTTCGAACCCGGCGCGATCGAGGTGTCGTTCGGCGCGGCATCCGACGATCTGCGCCAGTCGGCGCGTGTCGAGGTCACCGGCCAGACCGTGAACGTCGGTGCGGACCGCAGCTTCCTCGCCCGCGTGAGCGTCGAGTAGCGGGCTTCGAGGCGGGGGATGCCGCTCGTCCGGTGCGCGCGTAGGCTGCGACCGGACGCAGGAACGAATCCAAGGAGTCGCGATGACCACGTATCAGGTCGGCTATTTCGTCGGCAGTCTCTCTTCGACATCCATCAACCGAACCCTTTCCAAAGCGCTCATCCGGCTCGCGCCGGAAGGTCTGGAGTTCACGGAGATCCCCATCCGGGACCTTCCCCTCTACAGTCCCGACTACGACGACGCCTACCCACCCGAGGCGATCGCGCTCAAGGAGGCGATCGGCCGATCCGATGCGGTGCTGTTCGTCACGCCCGAGTACAACCGGTCGATTCCGGGCGCGCTCAAGAACGCGATCGACTGGGCGTCGCGGCCGTGGGGTCAGAACTCCTTCGACCACATTCCCGCGGCCGTGATCGGCGCCTCGATCGGGATGATCGGCACGGCCGTGGCCCAGCAGAGCCTGCGTGCCGTGCTCAGCTTCGTGAACGCCCGCCAGATGACGGCGCCGGAGGCGTACATCCACTTCACGCCGGAGGTCTTCGCCGATGACGGCGAGGTGCTCGTCGAGAGCACCGCGCAGTTCCTGGGCAACTACATGGAGGAGTTCCGGACCCACGTCGAACGTGTGCTGACGGTCATTCCGCGGTCGTAGTCCGCGGGGTCGGACCCCTTCAGCGCCGTGCCTCCTCCTCGGAGAGGTCGACGACGCCCTTGCCGCCGATGCGGCCGGCCTCCATGTCCTCGGATCAGTGCGGCGCTCACCTCGGAGGGACTGGTCGCGCTCAACACGGAGAGTATCGAATCGCATGCGTCGCCCGAGGCCATCGCGAAGGACTGGCTCGCCGCAGTTTCCCTCACCGACTGAGCAGCCGCCCGTCGTTTATCCAACGTTTATTCGAAAGCGACACCAGTGCTGAGGCGCTCGGCCGCTGATCGAGTTCCTGCGTGAACGAAGCCGGGGGCTGCCGTCTCGGTCAGCCGAAGAAGGCCAGCTCGCGGCGCGCTTCCGCGATGGGGGATCCGTTCCTGTTCGATTCGACGGAACGCTGCGTTGCCAGTCGTCGCGATGGCTGCGTAGGCGTCGTTCTCAGCAGTGGTGAGGCATCGTAGGGACGTGCTGCGGGAGCTTGAGGGGGGCGCCGTACGTGTCCCGGTTGACGCCGAGAAGTGTAAATTGCGTGAGGGCGGTGGGCAGGCCGGTGGCCCAATTTGGGGTGGTGGCCAGGTCGGATCGACAACGTTCGGGTGTTCTCGGGTCAGGTGACGGATGCGTCCAAGCTGCGGCGGGCGTGTCAGGAGATCACGCCCGTCTTCGTTGCAGAGGCGTCAGCATCGCGTTCGACCACACGGCCGTCGGAATCGCACCCGGCCACGTCACGACGTTGAGAGCATCACCGTGTAATGCTGGGCAGCATGAGTGGGTCACCGGAGGGGGTTGTGCGTAGATCGCGTCCCCGAACCTCACGCGCGAGGGAATTGGCACGCACGACATTCGTGACCGAGGAATCCGTCTATGGCGTAATTCTCGTATCCGGCATGATCGTCGTGGCCGGCGGAAGCGGCACCAGTGCGTGGCAGTTGTTCTGGCAGGTCGCGGCGACGGTGGTCGTGTTCTGGGCGGCCCACGTGTATGCCGGGACTGTTGCCCGTCACGGGCTCGAGCACGACCGCGTGCGGGGGCTGGGAGAGGCTTTTCAGCTCTCGCTTCGACGATCGTTGGGGTTGCTGGCGTCATCCGCCATTCCGTTGGTCATCCTGCTCCTTGGGGCGACGGATGTCGTTGAGGATTCGCGTGCGCTTTGGGCTGCCCTCTGGGCCGGCGTCATGGTCCTCGCCGTCCTCGGATGGATCGCCTTTGCACGGCGTGGTGCGGCGTGGCCAATCCGGGTGGTCGGCGCGATCGGTACTGCCGCATTCGGCCTCGTCATGATGCTGTTGAAAGCGCTCATTCACTGATCAGCTTGGCCGGGATTGCACCGCCTCACCTGATGGCCATATGAACCTTCCACCGAATCGGGTGGGCGCAGCGCTCATGCACCGCTGGGCCAGTTGTTGTGCTGGTCTCCTGATCGCCTTGTGGTCGTGCCGTGCTCATCATCGAGGACAGCCGGATCAAAAGGGCCAGACGGTCGGTGTCTGCTCTCTTGGTGCTGTCCTGATCAAGCGTGTCGCGAGGCACCACCCATGGAACGCGTTGGGACGCCACTGCCACTCAGCGGCTCCACCTCGTGCGTATTGCCGTCCTCCTGATCATCGGCACCGCCATCGCGCTGCTCGGGCGTCTCACCCCGATCGAGTACGAGATGACTATGGCGAACCGGCCGCAACGGCGACCTCACCCGAAGAGTCACCAAGGATCTTCAGCAGCCCCGAGGCGCTCAATGGGGGACACCGCTAGATTCGTGCGATCGCGATGACGCTAGGGCATCCCTCACGTCTAGGCTTCTTCTGCCGGCGCTCGTGCGCGGGCGGAGAAAGGACGGCAGTGTCGCGACCAATTGCGAAACTCTCTCCGCGGCCGCTTGACTCGCCTCGGGCCGCGGCCATTGCGGGAGTACTGTTCGCCGTACTGTTCGGTACATCCATGGTGTTGCTGCGAACGACGCTCCCTGAAGAGGTGCAGGCGGAGGCCGTCTGGCTCGACGAGCAAGCTGCGACCCGTCTCAGTATTGGAATCGCCATCGTTCCGTTTGCGGGAATTACGTTCCTCTGGTTCATGGGCGTTGTTCGCGACCGGTTCAAAGAGACCGAGGATCAGCTTTTTGTTTCAGTGATTCTTGGTAGCGGCCTTCTGTTCCTCGCCATGATCTTCGTCTTCGCGGCCTTAGCCGGCGCCATGGTGGCAACAGTTCCACTTGTCACCGACCCCGCGGGCCGATCCGAGGTGGTGGCCTTTGGGCATGCGATGATGTTGCAGGTCAGTAATATCTACGCCCTGCGAATGGCGGGGGTACTGCTGATCTCTCTCAGCACGATGTGGCTGCGAACCGGGGTCATGCCCCGGTGGTTTGCCTTCATCACCTATGTTGTCGCCGGGGTCCTTCTGTTCACCACAAGTCTCGGCCTATGGGTGACACTCCTGTTCCCGCTGTGGGTGCTCGCGGTGAGCATCATCATCCTGTTCACGAACCGTCGACGGGAGCCGGCTCTTCGGGGCCGGCCATGAAGTTTCGGGACTCCCGCGACACGCACGAACGGCCAGAGTGGTCCTGAACCAATCTGCCGAGGGACGCTGAGGCCCAACTAGATGGTCCTGGATCAGACCGTCAGAGTGTTCCTGACTCAAGCTGCTCGATCCGTGGGTGCGCCGCGAGTTCTCGGCTCCGCTCTATGCGCTTGCTGCCAGCGCGATCGTGGTCAGACGGGACCGGCCCTCTGCGCTTCGCTCGTCGCGATCAGCGGACTCGTTCGCTGCGGTCAGTCGACCTCGACGAAGATGACCTCGATCGCATTGTTGCCGTAGCCGAGACGGTTCCACGGCGGAACATCAGGTTGCACATTGCCGGCGGCATCGGTCGCTCTCGCCCGCAGGGTGTGTCGACCGTCGTGAGGGGGGTTCCATTCGAACGTCCACTCCTGCCATTGGTATGGGCCCGTGGCCGGCTCGAGTTTGGCGGGGTACCAGTCACCGTCGCCTGTGAGGCTCACGTCAACGTTCGTGATCGGACCGCTGCCCGACCACGCCTTGCCGCGGACAGTTCGGGGACCGGCGGGCAGGGTCGATCCAGCGGCTGGGTCGGTGATGCGTGCGCGGACCCGCATGAGGGTGACGGGTTCGTGAGGACGGTCTGGCCATTCGTAGATGTAGTGTCCGGTCTGGAACTCGCCGGCATATGGTTCGGTGAGCACGTCGATGCGGTGCAGCCATTTGACCGACGCCACGGCGAACCAGTGTGGCACGACGACCCGGAATGGAGCCCCGTGATCGGGACGGAGCGGTTCGCCGTTCATCTCGTAGGCGATCAGGATCTCCGCTGCGGGGTCGGCTGCGAGTTCGAGTGGAAGCGATCTGACGAACGTGAGGTCTTCGCCGTCGGTGCTGGGAAGTACCGGGTGGAGGAGGTAGGAGCCACTGTCGGCGCCTTCGAAGCGGACGTCGACACCGTCAGTTCTCGGCCGTGCCAGGGCGAGGACGTCTGAGAGGCGGGCGCCGGTCCAGATTGCGGTCGACACGGCGTAGTCGCCCCAGGGCTCGCCGGTCGGCAGCGGCCTCATCTCGAGGCGGCCGTTGCCGGCGCATTCGAGTGTCACGGCGCGTTCCACCGCGGGAAGCGCGCGGAGATCGGCGAGCGTGAGCGTGATCGGGTTCTCGACCGCACCACCGATGGCGAAGGTGCCGTCATGGGAGGGCAGCGCGAAGTTGCTCCGGACGTAGTGGAAGTCGGTGGGCGTGATGTCGCCGACCAGAGCCTCCGGTGGCGCCTCGGCGTTGTACGGCGCTGGATTGATCATGCGGAGTGCGGCACGGGATTGTTCCAGTTCGTCGGTTTCGGCCATGGTCAGACTCCTGTTCGATGGGTGCGGGTATTCAGTAATCGGCGTCGTGGAAGGCGGGATCGCGACCATCGTTGAAGGCACCTATGCCTTCGCTACGGTCGGGATGCACCGCAGAACGCCAATGCGCCTCCATCATGATGGCGATGGCCTGCTCGATCGGTTGCCCTTCACCGAGGCGAACCGCGCGCTTGACGGCTTGCACCGCGGTGGGGGAGTTGCTGGCGATCTTCGCCGCGATTCGCAGCGCAGCATCGACGACCTGCGCTTGAGCGTGGATCTCGTTGACCATTCCCAAGCGATACGCTTCCTGGGCGGTGATGGGATCACCGGTCATCAACATTTGCAGCGCCTTTCCGGGTGGGAGGAGCCGCGGGAGGAAGACCGGTGAGCCGCCGCCCGCGGAGAGGCCGATCATCGCCTCGGGTTGGCCGAAGGTCGCGTTGTCTGAGGCGATGATGAAGTCGGTGCTCTGCGCGAGTTCGGACCCGCCACCGTAGGCGATGCCGTTGACGGCGGCGATGATCGGTTTGCGCAGTTGGCGCAGCGTGTACAGGGTGCGATCGAAGTCCTGCCGTTGCCGGAGCCATTGTTCCTTCGTCATGGCGTTGCGTTGGCGTAGGTCACTGCCGACCGAGAACGCGCGTTCGCCAGCGCCGGTCAGCACGGCGACGCGGATCGACGGGGTGACGGCGATACCCTCGAGGATCTCGGTCAGCCGTGCGCCCATCTCTGTCGTGATGGCGTTGTCGGCGTGGGGCCGGTTCAGCGTGATGAGGGCTATGCGCCCGTCGGCGACGTGGTCGATGAGCACCGAGTGGTCGGGTTCGGCGTCTCCGGTGGGCGGCCGCCCGAAATCGAGCGTGTCCCACCGGTGCGTTGAGCTCGGTTCGGTCATGTGTGCCCCCTGGTGCCTCGGTGGTCGCGGTGCGTGTGCGGTCAGGTCTCGAGCTCCGCGATCCAACGCATCGCGCGCAGGCCCGGTGCGAAGCAGTACTCTCCGCCACGTGTCACCACGAATGGCGGCAACGCAGTTAGGCGTCGGCGGATGGGATGCTGCGGAATCGTGAGGGTGTTCGTGCCATCGGAAGAGCCGACGAGGGGATCCTTCTCTGCCGGTGCACCGATGAAGATGCCGTCGTTGAGCCATTGCGTCTTGACGAACTCGAACTGTCGCTTCAGATGGGCGCCGGCGAACACGAACATGATGCCTCGGTCGACCCCGTCGTCTTCGAGAACGCCGTCAGGCAACATCGGGCCATAGCTGGTGCCGCGGCGGATCATGCGGTGCAACCGCACATCGACGCTGCCCTCGCCATCGAGCGCGTCTCGCGGATTGGCTCGTCGGGCGTGGGAGCCGGCAGGGCACTTGAACCCGCGCGGGTCATCGCCGTACGAGAAGTCGTTGTTGTGATGTCGGTCCGCGCCCAGTGCGGGATCGTCACGCTCGGGCGAGACTGCGAGTGGGGCGCCGCTCTGCCAGCGGCCGACCATCTTGGCGCCGAGGAGTGCCTCGTCGCGCCGATCCGCGGCCCGTTCACGCAGATAGGTCCGGTACGCCGCAACCCGAGTGTGGAGTTTACGGAATACGACGTAGGTGCCGTTTCGTCCGAGGACGTCGGGCGTCGGCATGGGCGGCAGTTCCCCGGTTTCATCGGGATACCCGAGAACGATTTCGCCGGCCTTCAATGGTCGCTCATGCGGGTTCGTCGGGGCGATGTCCGTCCCCTCGACCGCGGGCTGCCCGATGCCGTCCTTGAAGCCGAAGGAGGTTCGCCCAGTTGGGAGCTGATAGCAGTCCTGCTGCCAGATGAGCTCGACTCCGGGAAGCTGCTCGAACGCCGTTCGCGCGCGGGTCAGGATCGCCTCGAGGCGTTCGGCATCAGGTGAGAGCGCCGCGATCGCGACGTGGACATCCTCGGTGCCGAGTGGCTGCTCCCAGTTTTCCGGACTGCTGTCACCGATGTCGCCGAGGTGCTCGGCTCGGGCGGCCATCCCCTCCCTGAACTCCGGTGCGAAGCTGTCGAGCGAAGCTTGCGGGACGCCGAGCGCTTCGAGGCCGCGGTACGTGAACGCGAGTGTGATCCACGCGCCGTGCCGTGGTAGGACTCCCGGACGGCCGGAGTCGACCAGTGGTATGAGCCGTCGCACGAGTTCGCGTCCGGCGGAGCGGTCATCGATGCGCAACAAGAGGTAGCTGCCGACGTACGGCGATGGTCGCTCGTGCAGCGCGCCGCTCTGGATGTCGTCGAGTTCGAGTTCGACGTCATCGGTGCCACCGCTGATTTGCGAGCGCATGATCAGTGCTGGTGCGGGGGAGGAGCGGCCGGCGGATGCGGGTTCGGTTCCGCCAGATACGGGAAGGTGCGACTGGCAGGTCGGCTTGCTGCATCGACACCGTCACGGATGACCGGTCCGTTCCCGGCGTTGATGAGCTGGGTGAAGATGGTGTCCATCACGTCGTCGTTGAGCGTGCGACCACCACATGATTCGTGTGCCTCGCCGCGCATGGCCGCCAGCTCGATCTCGAGGAACGACCCAGTCTCCTGGTAGGGCTTGGTCACATCGACCACGAGATAGTCGTCCAACACGACATCGGTCAGGGGATGATCGCCGTTGGCGTTCGTCGCCCAGTCGACTTTGCCATCGATGCTGTCCCAGAAGGCCAGGTTCGCATTCAAGCGCGCCCGGTATGCGCCGGGGTAGGACTCGCCGAGGTTGAACGCGTCTTCGGTGTTGTAGATGTCCCGGATCTCGAGGTCGCGGTTGACCTGGTCGTGCTGCTTCGGGCCGAGCATCATGTTCTTGACCTCGGGTCGCCCGACTCGTTCGATCCGAACGTTGAACTTTCCACGCGTGAGCGTCTCTGCTACGACGCCGACGAGTTCGGCCCCGTCGAGCAGTGCCACGTCCACTTCGAGCACGAGGCTGAGCACGCTCTTGCCGTCGAGGTAGATGGACCCGGGATCGGTGAATGCGAGCTTGCCCGTCGCGATCGTTTTCAGCGCAGCCGGGGCGTCCATCATGAACGGATCCCACCGCGATCCCGCGAAGACGCGCACCCCACTCGTGGGCTCGGAACTCTCATCGTTGACCCGGAACGGGATGGTCTCGCCTCCCGGTGTCGTACAGAATCCGTCTTGCGGCTTCGCCCCGCTTGCGTCGGCGTTCGACGGCTCCGAGAAAACACAGTCGAAGACGAACTCGCGCGAATCCGCCATGAACAACGCCGCGTCGCTCGACCCGGCAGCCGTCAGCGGGCGCAGCCGGAATCGGTAGATCAGTCCGTCGGACAACGCGTCGGACGGCTGCGCGAAGGGAAGCGTGTTCATCACCAGAACGAGGTGGCCGGGCCGCTCAGGGCTCGGGAACGCGAACACATCCGTGATGTCCGCGATCGGTTCCGCCAACGCCCGCGGCCCCGAGATGTGATCTGACATCAGCGCCCGCTCACTCGATCAGCCTGCGGCTTCATCGAGCAGTGGCTGCAGCGCCGGATGCCGTAACGCCTCAGCCGCATCAGGATGGTCAAGCACGCGCTCGAAGGCCGCATTCACTCGTTGCGCCTTGCGGATCTCTTTCACGGTTCCCCCGTAATTGCGTGCGTACGCCGCTGCAGACTGCTGCGCGCCGAGCACGAACGACCTCACTGCCGCGAGGTCGGGCAGTCCGTCGTAGCCCTCCGAATGACGGAAGATCGTGTCGAACAGCTGGAGCGTCGGACCCGATGTGAAGAAGTCCTCCATGTACGCGTCCCAGGGGCCATCGAAGCTGGTGATGAACGCCAGCTGTCGGTCTTCGTCGAAGAGCACGAAGCGGGCCTCGTGAATGGTTCCGATGGCCATGCCATAGTCGCCCGGCCGATACCCTGGCGTATCCTGAAGCTCCTTCAGCGCCGCACGCAATGACGCGGCTTGGCCGGCTTTGACGCGGAAGAACAGACTGAATTCGCTTGTCGGACCGACCATCACGCCCGGTTGGGCAGCTTCGGAATTGGACGTCGTCATTGTGCCCCCCATGTGGATCGCGAGGATCGTCGATCTTCGGTCATCCTGACATTGCCGTCATCGACGCGCAATGGATTTTTGGGCACGGGACTCCTCCGATCGCGGGCAAGGGCGAGGCCGATGCCCTACCCGCCCGGCCGTGCCGATGGCGCCGCCGATGAGCACGTAGAGGATCAGCCGTCGCTGCGCGAAGGCGGGCCTGCTGATGTGCGGTGCGCTGTCGGTTCGGTGTTCGAAGACCGTTCATGCTCGTGAGCACCCACGAAGCCATCCGCCCATCGTGGCGATCATCGCCTCAGGGTGGTATCGGCGCGCTCCTTGAGATCGGACTACGCCGCCACTGCACGGTTCAGCACCGGTTCAGCTGGATTCGGTCCGCCCAGCCGGCGTGACAGCGTGGCCGCGCCCCGCAGCCGCTGCTTCGGCGCAGCGGGCGCAGACGCCGATGAGCGTGGACTGCTGCGGATCGATCGTCAGGCCCGAGACGCGCGTCACTTCGCGCACCGCCTCATCGAGGCAGTCTGCCGGGATGACGACGACGTCGCCGCAGACACGACAGTAGGCGTGCAGGTGCTCATGGCCCGGGGCAGGTGTCGCGAGGTGGTATGCCGTCGCGCCGCCAGCGGTGTGCAGCGAGGAGACGATTCCGCGCTCGGCGAGCACCTCGAGCGTCCGGTAGACCGTCGCGCGGTGTACGCGGGGGTCGCCGTGCTCGAGGAGGGCGACGACGTGGTCGGCGCTCACATGTTCGTGCGTGCGGGCGAGCACCCCGAGGACGGCGCGTCGGGCGTCGGTGACACGCTCGCCGTGGTCGCGGAGTGCGGCGATGCCAGCTTGTTCCGCTCGTTCGGGCGAGTCATGGTGAAGGCCGGCATGGGGGTCGGTGGAGTCGCGCGCCGGAGGCGTGCCGTGCGTGTGGCCGGGGCGATTGGCCGTCATGCCCTCCATGGTCGCACAGGCGTCGATCCGCCGGACGCTCGCGCTGTGGCATCTAGCGAGATGCGACTGGGTCGCATTAGAGTGAGCGAAAGTCAGGTACGACTGGGTCGCACGGAGCGTTCATCGCGGCGTCGATCCATTCGAGTGGAGGGGTGACGATGCACGTTCCCGATGGCGTCCTGAACCTCCCGACCTCCATCGCCACCGGCGTCATCGCGGCGGCCGGCATCGCGATCTCGCTGAAGGTCGCTCGTCGTGAATTCGTCGACGACCGCAAGGCGCCCATGGTCGGCATCGTCGCAACCCTGATCTTCGCGGCGCAGATGATCACCTTCCCGGTCGGCGCCGGCACCAGCGGTCATCTCATGGGTGGAGCGCTTGCGGCGATCCTCGTCGGCCCAGGCACCGGCGTACTTTGCATCAGCGTGGTCCTCGTGGTGCAGGCGTTCCTCTTCGCCGACGGCGGAATCACTGCGCTCGGCACCAACATCCTGTTGATGGGGATCGTGACGACCGTGGTCGCATGGGCGATCTTCCGGGGCCTGATGCTCGTCCTGCCCGGGCGGCGGTGGGCGGTCGCGTTCTCGGCGGGCACAGGCGCCTTCCTCTCCGTCCCTGCGGCCGCCGCGGTCTTCGTCGCACTCTTCGCCATCGGCGGCAGTGTTCCGGTGCCACTCGACGCGGTGCTGGCGGCCATGGTCGGATGGCATACGCTCATCGGCTTGGGAGAGGCCGTCATCACGGCCGTGATCGTCAGCGCCGTCCTCGCCACGAGGCCCGACCTCGTCTACGGCTCTCGCTTCGAACGTCCGGCGAAGATGCTCGCCGAACGGGTGGTGACGCCGTGAGCTCGCCCGAGCAGGACGGCGCAACGGTGTCGTCGCGGAGAGTCTCCACAGTCGCGTTCAGTGTCGGCGCCGTGGTGTTCGCGTTACTCATCGCCTGCGTGGCGAGTATCTGGGCGTCGAGCCTCCCCGACGGGCTCACCTACGTGGCTGAGGAATCCGGGATGGCGGCCGCCGAACAGCCCAGCGCGCTGGCTGGCAGCCCGCTCGCCGGATACGGCGTGTTCCTCGTCGAGAACCCCTGGCTGTCGGTGGCGATCGCGGGTGCGGTCGGATGCGGCGTCACCTTCGGCCTCGCCTGCGTGGTCGGCCGCGTCGCCAGGCGCCGTCGAGTCGCGGCATGACGTGACCGCGATCGGGCCGCTCAGCGGCAACGGACTCGGACGTTCGGCGCTGCATCGCGTGTCGGCCCGAACCAAGCTGATCGGCCTCGTCGTCTTCGTCGTCATCGTCGTCGCGACGCCGCGAGAGTGGTTCCCGGCGTTCGCCCTCTACGCAGCCTTGATCGCGACCGTCCTCATCGTCGCCCGGGTGAGTCCGGTCATGATCCTGAGACGATCCCTGATCGAAGTGCCGTTCCTCGTCTTCGCCCTGCTCATGCCGTTCATCGCACAAGGGCCGCGAACGCAGGTGTTGGGCCTGTCGCTCTCGATTGCGGGGCTCTGGGGAGCATGGGGCCTCCTCGTGAAGGCGACACTCGCCGTGCTCGCCTCGATCGCCCTGGTCTCGACGACCGAGCCGCGACGAATCGTCCTCGCGCTCGAATCGTTCAGACTGCCGCGCGAGCTCGTCTCGATCATGGCGTTCATGCTGAGATACCTGGATCTCATCGTCGACGAGTCCGCGCGCATGCGGACCGCGCGCACGGCCCGGGGGTTCACGCCGACCGGGCCGCGATCGTGGCGCATCATCGGGTCGGGCGTCGGGGCGCTCTTCGTCCGCTCGCACGCGAGAGGCGAGCGCGTGCACCTCGCGATGCTCTCCCGCGGCTACGCCGAGGTGCGAGAGCCGTGAGCTCCGGAACGCCGGTCGGCGCTCCGGTCGTGGTGACCGACCTGCGGTTCGGGTATCCCGGCGCTCGCACCGACCGCACCGCGATCCTCGACGGCGTGAGCTTCGAGGTCGAGGCGGGCGAGCGTGTCGCGATCCTCGGCCCGAACGGGGCGGGCAAGACGACGCTCATGCTCCACCTGAACGGCATTCTCACCGCGGCATCCGGCGAGGTCAGGATCGGCGACACGCTCGTCTCGCGGCAGACCGTGCGGTCGATCAGACGTCGCGTCGGGCTGGTGTTCCAGGATCCCGACGACCAGCTCTTCATGCCGACGGTCGGAGAGGACGTCGCCTTCGGTCCGGCGAACTTCGGATCGACGGGCGCCGAGCTCGATGGTCGTGTGGAATCCGCGCTCGCGCAGGTCGGGCTCGAGGGGCACGCCGAACGGGCGCCGCAGCACCTGTCGCTCGGTCAGCGTCGACGGGCCGCGATCGCGACGATCCTGGCGATGGATGTCGAGGTCATCGTCCTGGACGAGCCGACGTCCAATCTCGACCCGTCTGCGCGACGCGAGCTCTCCGCCACGCTCGATGCGCTCGCGGCGACGGTGATCGTCGTGACGCACGACCTGCCGTACGCCCTCGAGTTGTGCCCGCGCGCGCTCATCCTCGATGGCGGGCGCATCGTCGCCGACGGGCCCACCGCGCAACTGCTCGCCGACGAGGAGTTCATGGCGGCTCACGGGCTCGAGCTTCCATGGGGCTTCGACCCAGCCGTCGCGATGCGGCGGCGATCCGCTCCTCTGACCGCGGAAGCCCCTTGATGGAGCGCGCGACGATGAGCGCGACCCAGGTCGTCAGGATGTACGGCCAGGTGTCCATCGTGTGCACGAGCCACGTGACGTTGACTCACGGCAGCCCGTAGAGCCGGACGCGGCGCTGCTCTTGAAGCAGGTCGCCGTTCGAGAACAGGCGACGGATGCCGCCCTCTCCCTCTCCCTCTCCCTCTCCCTCTCCCTCTCCCTCTCCCTCTCGGAGTGGGCGGCTTCCGTCGTCAGAGCAACGGTCAGCACACGCAAACAGACGATGCAACCTCGCTGAAGAGCGCTGGCGTCCCGGGACGCTATTTGCCGCAGAAGCCATGTACTCATGCGACCCTGACGGCCTCCCGACCGTCGAGAGGCCGCCCCGTGAACGGAGTTCAATGCCGCGTTCGCGACGCGAACGACCGATCCGTCGGTGGTTGACGAGGTCCAGCAATCGGCCACATCCTCAGCGCAAGGGTGAACTCGGCCCGAGGCGTCGGCCAAGTCGGAACACGGAGCGGCGATCGATCAGGGGCAAGGAATGGTCGAAGTCTTGAGAACCAGTTGGGTGGGTTGGATCGCGCTCGCGGAAGTCGCGTGAACCGCATGGCCTGCCCATCGACGGCGAACATTGAGCCAGATGTGAGGTCCCCAGGTGAGGCGCCGATCGCTCCGCTGGTGGGAGCCGCGTTGCGGAGCTGACATGTCTTCGGCGACGCAGAGAGGTTCAGGTGGCCGCGCCCAGCGGCTTATCGATCCATTCGTTCGGGATGCCGCGACGAGCGTCTGAGGTTGGCGAGTGCGATCGGGCGCCGGCACGGAATGGCGATCAGATCGCCGGGCTCGAGGTCGGCCGGCAGCCGGGCGAGGAGCGCATCTGCGCCGTGCGGCCGGAGCTCGTGGTTGAGGTTGCCAGGGGGGGGCGCTGGACGACGCGGGACCATGCACAGGCTCATGGTACGCACGAAATCTATGACGGTGCCGAGACGGCGATTCACGGTTTCGGGGTCCCGCCGATTCGACGATTCCCGCTCGCTCGCAGGCAGACTTGCCGCTCTGAAATGGCAGCTCGGCAAGGTGCGGCGCTAGAGGGGATCGTGGCCACGTGCGACCCACCGGCAACCATTCGGGGCGCGGTAACCGGTGGTGGAGTCAGCCCCGATACCAGTCCTCGTCGATCGTCGACAGCAATGATGGATGCGCTTCCGTGCCGAGTCCGAAATACCGTTGGAAGCTCATCATGAGGGGTCGCCATCGATCAGGATCGATGCGGTTCTCGTGCCCTGCCAGGCGGAGGTGCTCGTGAATGTGCACGCGTACGATGTCCAGTTCGACCGCGAGGAGATCGGCGGCGGTCGGATCAGCGGCCCCTCGAAGCGGGTGCAGGGTTCGGACTCTGCCCTCGAGGTTGACCGGGCACTCTGCGACGCGGGGTGGTGCGACTCGGTCCGCCGCGGCGGCACTCAGGCCGGCCGCGGCGAACTTATCGTGGACGTGACGGTAGCCGGCACGTGACTTTCGCTCCGAGACCGAAGTCCTGCCGGTCGTGAGAGCGAGTCGGTCGACGGCATCGACCTCCATGACTGATGGGAGGTTGATGACGCATTCGCGCACGGCCAGCAGGTTTCGAGCAGTCTGGGATCGAGCTGCGATGCCGACGACTGCGGTCTGGCCGAGCCACCAAATGGATGAGTTCGGAGCGAGGTTCGGATGACCCGCCTCATCGACGGTGGCAAGCAGCGCGACAGGCGTGCCGAAGTAGAGAATCGCCGGGTCGATGACGGAGTGCTGCGCTACTTCAGAGGTGCCGAGATCAGTACAGGTGCTCATTGGTCCTTCCAGGGGAGTTGGAGTTCGAGCATCTCCTGATCGCGTCCGTCAATCCGGCGATAATCGGACCTCGCGTCCTTTCGCGCCGGCCAGGCTCGCGCCGGAGTCATTTCAGCCCTCCCATAGTCGATCGAATCAGCCTTTTTGTACTGGGGGACCCCCAGCAGTATCCCTAGAATCTGGGGGTTCGCGCCGATAGCCTTGAGGCGTGCTAGCCCGGCACTCGGAACGATTGCGGCTCGATCGCCTCCTGAGAACCATCCGCGAAGGTCACAGCTCGACGTTGCTCCTCGACGGGGGTGCCGGCGTCGGGAAGACCACGCTGCTCGGGTACCTTTCGCAGAACGCCGCTGGAATCCTGGTGTTGGGAGTCACCGGAGTTCAATCCGAGGTCGAACTGACATACGCTGCGTTGCACCAGCTCTGCCGGCCATTGATGGGCGCGATCGATTCGCTGCCGCAGCCTCAACGTGAGGCGTTGGAGACGGTGTTCGGGCTTCGTGAAGGCCAGTTTCCGGACAAGTTCTTGATCGGTCTCGCCATTCTGGGTCTCCTGTCCGAAGCGTCCGGCGACAGGCCAGTGCTCTGCATCGTGGATGATGCGCAGTGGCTGGACCGAGGCTCGGCCGACGTCCTCGGCTTCGTTTCCCGCCGCCTCGATGCGGAAGCAGTAGGGATGGTCTTCGCCGTTCGGGCTCCCAACCGGATAGCCAGCTTGGACGGCCTCCCACGTCTCGGAGTCTCTGGCCTTGAGCGGGCCGACGCGCAGAGATTGTTGATGTCGCTCGCACCTGGAGCAATGGATCCGCCTGCCTTGAGCAGGATCCTCGACGAGGCGGACGGCAACCCCCTGGTCCTTACCGAATCCGCCCGGGCCCTGAGCCGAGCGGAGATCGCAACCGGGATCATCCTATCCGCCGCGTCGACGTCGCCGAACCGCCTCGAGCAGCTCTTCCGTGATCGCGTGCGAAACCTCCCGCAAGAGACGCAAGCCCTTCTCCTCATTGCGGCAGCGGAGCCCTCGGGAAACGCCCGCGCTATTCACGTTGCAGCGTCGCTGTCGGGGATCGACCTGCATGCACTCCGACCGGCAATCGATGCCGAGCTTTGCGAAGCCGGACCGGATGTACGTTTTCGACATCCGCTTGTGCGGTCCGCCGTGTATCGCTCGGCTTCTCCCAAGTCGGTTCGGGCCGCCCACGGTGCCCTCGCCCAGGTCAGCCCAGAGGATTCCGACCCAGACGTCCTCGCTTGGCATCGGGCCCGAGCGTGTGAGGGAACCGACGAGAACGCCGCGCGCGAACTCGCCGATGTTGCCACGAGAGTGATGGCGCGTGGCGGTCCCGCCGCCGCCGGAGTGCTTCTCCGGCAGGCGCTGCGGATCACCGCAGATGAAGAGCTGAAGGCGGAATGGTCCCTGCGGATGGCAAGCGCCGAAATGCTGGCGGGAGAGTTCGATGACGCGGGTCAGGATCTCGCCGCAGCACGTCGTTGGAACCTGAGCCCATTGCTCCGCGCACAGAGCATCCTCACCGAAGCACGGCTCACATTCGCTCGGCAGCGCGGCGGGGCCGCGACACCGCTCTTCCTCGAGGCGGCAGAGATGCTCGCCACAATCGACCCGGAAGCGGCACAGGGCGCATTTCTCGAAGCGCTTTCATCCGCGCTCTTCGCCGGCCGCTTGGCACACTCCAGCGGCTTGGAAGAGGTCGCGCAACGATGGCGCGCGGCAGGCATCCCTCCTGGCGCCCGACCCGTCGACATGCTGCGCGACGCGATGCTGAGCGTCATGACGGATGACGAGTCGGGCTGGCAGACGCTTCGCGAAGCACTCGCGGCTCTCCGTGAGCCGGGCGGCATGGACGGTGTCGCGGTGCCCTGGCTGAGGGTGGCCTTCTCCGCGACGGCGGCGGCGTGGGATTTGGATGCATGGGAACTCGTGTCGGTCCGGCTCGTGGACCTCAGTCGCTCCGCTGGCGATCACAGCGAACTGCCGATTGCGCTCAGCTCACTCGCCTTCGTGCATCTGTTCGCAGGCGATATTCCTGCTGCAACCGAAACCGTTCAGGAGATGGCGACGATCACCGCGGCGACAGGGGAGCAGGTGAGCCCGTACGGCGCAATCGGAATCGCTGCGCTCAAGGGCCAGGGGGCGGAACTTTCAGCCCTCATCGAGTCAACCGTTCCCGAGGCAGAGTCGCGGGCAGATGCAACTGGAGTCGCCATCGGGTACTGGAGCTCCGCACTGTTGGACAACAGTCTGGGCCGGTACGAGACGGCGTTCGCGTGGGCTCAGCGAGCGCTGCCACTCCACCACTCGCTGCATGCGACGAGCGCATGGGCGATGGTGGAACTGATCGAGGCCGGAAGTCGGCTGAACGGCTCGGTCGACCTCGGCTCGGCACTGGCCGAGCTCGAGACCGCCACGCGGTCGAGCGGCACTGACTGGGCGCTGGGTGTCCTTGCCCGGTCACGCGCTTTGGTGACGGACGGCGCCGAGGCAGAAGAGCTCTACCTCGAGGCCATACACCGCCTGGAAAGCGGGCGGTCCCGTCTCGACCTCGCTCGCACGTGGCTCGTATACGGCGAGTGGCTGCGCCGTCAGAGGCGCCTCGCCGACGCCCGCCTCCATCTTTCTCGTGCCCTCGAACTCTTCGAGGGCATCGGCGCGACGGGATTCTCGGATCGAGCATCCCGGGAATTGAGCGCCGCGGGTTCCCAGATTCGTAAGCCCGGCCCGATCGCTCCATCCGTGCTCACTTCGCAGGAATCTCAGATAGCGCGTCTGGTCGGTCAAGGCCTGACCAACAACGAAGTAGCGGCCCGGATGTTTCTGAGTCCTCGAACCGTCGAGTACCACCTCGCGAAGGTCTTCAACAAGCTGCATATCACCTCGAGGCACCAGATATCCGGGGCTCTGCCAGGCGACTGAGTGCAGACCACAGGGGGTTGAATGCACCCGTGCGCCGCATCCCCACGTAGACTGGCCCGGTGCTTGCCCGGCACTGGGAACGAACCCGGATAGATGGCCTCATCACGAGCATCCGCGACGGCCACAGCTCGACACTCCTCCTCGCTGGCGGCGCGGGTGTCGGGAAGAGCACCCTGCTCGACTACCTTGCGAAGCAGGCCGACGGGATGCAGGTGCTGAGCGTCACCGGCGTCCAGTCCGAGGTCGAACTCGTCCACGCTGCCTTGCATCAACTCTGCCGCCCGCTCGTTGACGCCATGGGGTTGCTTCCGGCACCCCAGAGGGACGCGCTCGAGATCACATTCGGGCAGCGGTCGGGCCCAGTTCCCAACCCGTTCCTTGTTGGGCTCGCGACCCTCGGGCTGCTCTCTGAAGCTTCTCGGGCCGGTCCCATCGTCTGCATCGTGGATGACGCGCAATGGCTCGACGAGGCCTCCGCCCGGGTGCTTGGATTCGTCGCGAGGCGGTTGGACGTCGAATCGGTGGGCATCGTTTTCGCACTGCGAACGCCAAACGATGGCGCTGCCTTCGACGGGGTCCCGTCCGTGATCGTGCAAGGACTCGGACGGCAGGACGCCGAGATGCTGCTTTCGTCGCTCACCCCGGGGCCGATCGATCCACGCGCGATGGACCGGATCCTCGAGGAGGCGGACGGTAATCCGCTGGCGATCGTTGAGGCCACTCGGACCCTCAGCCCAGCCGAACTCTCCACCGGGATCATCCTCACCGACTCGGCGGCGAATCCCAGTCGACTGGAAGAACAGTACGGCGAGCGCCTGCACCTCCTCCCCGACGAAACTCAGCAGTTACTTCTCGTCGCCGCTGCTGAGCCGTCAGCAGAACCCCGCATCATTCTCGCCGCGGCAGCAGCGCTCGGGGTCCGGCCGGAGGCGGTGGAGCCCGCCGTCGAGGCGGGACTCTGCATGTCGGAAGCGCCGATCCGCTTCATCCATCCGCTGGTCAGATCGGCCGTCTACCGGACCGCGGCGCCAGAGGCGCTGCGGGCCGTGCATGCGGCGCTGGCTGCCGTCGATGCAGATGAGGCCGATCCTGATCTGAATGCGTGGCACCGTGCTCGAGCGGTGGACGGCACCGACGAGAATGCCGCGAGCGCACTGGCCGATGCAGCGGGACGCATGCAGGCTCGCGGTGGCAACGCGGCGGCAGCCGCGCTCTACCGCCAAGCCGTCGAGATCAGCTCCGACGAGCACCGTCGGTCGTCGTGGCTCCTGCGGATCTCGCAGGCCGAACTCGCCGCCGGGCAATACGATCTCGCGTCCCGTGATATCGCCGCGGCATCCTCGGACCAGTTGCATGCGTCGCTCCGCGCAGAGGCGACACTCACCGCCGCGAGAGTCGCCTTCGTGCGCGAGCGCAGCGGAGCCGCGGTGGCGCTCCTGCTCGACGCGGCCGAGCAGTTGTCGTCGGTCAGCGTCCACGCCTCCCGTGAGGCGTACTTCGAGGCGTTCTCCGCAGCCATGTTCGGCGCCTCCCTCGCCACGACCGATGTCACGCAGGTGGCTGAGCGGTGGCTCGCCTCGGGTGTGCAGCCAGGCGACCGGCCGGCGCACATGCTCCTCGATGCCATGACCCGGGTGATCACCGAGGGGACCCCCGCTTCGAGGCGGAAGATGCAGGAGGTCGTCGTCGCATTCAGGCGAGAGGTACCTGACGAGCGGACCCATCTCCACTGGTTGTGGCATGCCACGATCGCTTCACTCGCCGCGTGGGACTACGACACGTGGGACACGGTATCGAACCGTCACCTTCTGCTCGCCCGCGCAGCGGGAGACTACAACGAACTTCCCATTGCGCTCACCACACGGGCATACGCTCATCTCTTCCGCGGTGAGTTCCCCGCTGCCCTCGATGCCGTCCACGAGTTGGCCGCGATCACGTCGGCGACCGGCGGGCGCATGAATCCCTCTGCGGAGGTCGGAATTGCCGCACTTCAAGGACGCGACGAGGAACTCGACGCGCTGGTCCGGTGGACCACCGCGGACGCGCAGGAACGTGCGGACGGCAGCGCCGTCGCGATCGCGTACTGGGGTGCCGCCGTCCTGGACAACAGCAGGCGGAGATACGAGACGGCCTTCGGATGGGCCCGGCGCGCGAGGACGATGCACAACCCACTGCACTCCGCAACGAACTGGGCACTCGTCGAATACATCGAGGCCGCGAGCAGGCAGGAGAACATCGACGCCAGCGAAGAGCTGGCGCAGTTCGAAGCCGTCACGGTGCCCTACGACACTGCCTGGGGTCTCGGCATCTATCACCGATCGAGGGCGCTGCTCAGCACCGATCGAGAGGCGGAGGAGCACTACCGTGAATCGCGCAGATTGCTCTCGCTCTCACCCGGCCGCCTGGACTTCGCTCGGGCGACACTCGTGTACGGGGAGTGGCTGCGCCGTCAAAGGCGTCTGAAGGACGCGCGCGCATACCTCCAGGAGGCCCACCAGCTGTTCGCGGCGATGGGCGCGTCCGGATTCGCTGATCGCGCGGCTCACGAACTGAGGGCGGCCGGCGCCACGCCGCGCTCGAAACGCGCTGGCGCCGCCGTTAGCCTCACCCCGCAAGAGACGCAGATCGCCCAGCTCGCGGCGCAAGGGCTCACGAACAGCGAAGTGGCCACGCGGATGTTCTTGAGTCCCCGAACGGTGGAGTATCACCTCACTCGGGTGTTCAGCAAGCTGAACATCACGTCTCGACATCAACTCGTCGCCGCATCCGCCGATTCGTGACCTGATCGGCCGCGAGGCGCCGGCGGAGAGCGCGACGCGACGTCGCAAGCGCGACGACCCAGACGATCACCAGCAGCCCGACGATGCCGAACCCGACCGCGTTGAGGTCGATGCTGGACGCGAACTCCCATGGCCATCCCGCGAGATGGAATCGATCGCCGGTCATCGCGAGCAGTTGGGTCGTGCCGACGACAAGCGCGATGACGACGGAGAGTCCGGTGATGGTCAGGTTGTAGCCGAGCTTCCGGGCCGGGGCCGCGAAGGCCCAGCCGTAGGCGTAGCGCATGACCGCTCCATCCGCGGTGTCCAGGAGCGACATCCCGGCGGCGAACAGGATCGGGAGCGCCAGAAGCGAGTACCACGGCACGCCGGCGACGGCGTTCGTCGTCGCCAGGACCAGTAGACCCACCTCGGTGGCCGTATCGAAGCCGAATCCGAAGAGCACACCGAGCGGGTACATCTGCCCAGGCGTCCTGATCGCGTTCATCGGCTTACCGAAGACCTTGCTCATGGGGCCTCTCGGGGGCGCTCCGGTCGTCTGAAGGATCTCGTCACCTGCGGCCGAGGTCGCGCGACGGTACGTCCTCCAGGTCGAGACCAGGAGGACGATGTTCATCGCGGCGATGGCGTAGAGGAAGAGCCCCGACACCGTGGTGCCGAACACGCCGGTGAACTGCTGCAGTGCGGAATCCTCATTCGCCAGTGGTCCAGCCACGGCGTTGACTCCGAGAGCAAGCAGGACGACGAGTCCAAGGACCACGGTGGAGTGCCCGAGGGAGAACCAGAACCCGACCGAGATCGTCGGGCGACCATCGCTCATGAGCTTGCGTGTGGTGTTGTCGATCGCGGCGATGTGGTCTGCGTCGAATGCGTGTCTCAGTCCGAGCGTGTAGGCAGTGAGGCCGACGCCGATGGCGGTTCCCGTCGCGAGACGGCCGGCCTCATCTGGGGTCGTGAGGAGCAGGGCCAGGCCGACCACGTGCAGGAGCACGATCGTGCCGACGATCCCCGCAGCGGAGAGTACTGCTCGCCGACGACTCACTTCGATGCGTGGCCGCTCGGCTGGCACCGTCGATGTTCCGGACTGATCGTTGCCATGCGACATGGCGTCAGCGCCCAGCCGGGACGGCGGGAACGTACGGGAACGCGGCGGATGGCTTCTCGGTGACCGACTCCGGGCCGATCGCCATCGTGATCGGCGTGTTGGCTGCGATCGTGAACATCACATCGGCTGCGTTGTCGGTGAGTGCGCGTCCGTTGATGTCGACGAAGCCGAACTCTGCCGGAGTTCCCACGGTGTACGGGAGGATGTTCGGCAGGAACCGGCCGACGAACCGTGCGCCGTGCGCGGCAGGATCTGCCGTCGTGCCATAGGCGCGAGCGAACCCGGCGATCTTCTTCCCGAGCAGCGCACCGAAGGTCGCCGGATCATCGAGCGGGCGCCCGGCATTGAGCTCCTCGCCGAGTTGCTCGTCGACCTGGGCGAACAGGGGGTGCAACATCGGGAGTCCGATGCGATTGATCGACCGCCATCCGCCTGCGTCGGTCCGCAAACTGGAAACGGCCCAGACACCGATACGGTGCTCTCCAGCGACGTCGGAGTTCAGAATCTGGTCGGGAATCTCGAGGACGATGGCGTAGACGCTGTGACCGGCGAAGGCATTCATCGCCTGCGCAGGGGTCCAGTCCCCGAGATCCACCGAGGCGCCGTCCTGAACGGCGTGGCCGACGGCATGCAGCATCGTCGGGTCGATCCAGAACGGGTCGCCCGCTTTCCCGGTCCAAACGCGGATCCCGTCAGTGCCACTGGCAGGGGTGTCGGTTTCGCCCATCGCGACCAGCGTTCCCTCGGCGAACGCGTGCGCGGCTTCCGCCCCATCGAGTCGGTGTACGAGGAAGTGCTGCGAACCGCCCGCCGTGCGGAATCCGAACTGGAAGCGATACGTGAGATCTTCGACGGAGTCGTCGTTCAGGTCGATCTTGATCTCGTACATCCCCTCCGGATGGAACCCCACCTCCGGCACGCCCCCGCCGAGGGAGTGGCATACGTTGATGGCCAGAACTGTTCCGGTCTCGCCTCGGAAGACATACAGGTCGGTGATGTCCAGGCGAACGTCTTGACGTGCAAGGGGGGAGTCGAGGTGGTGCGACATGGGATGCTCACTTTCAGTTGCGGAACCGGCCCCGTCCGGGACCGGTGACTGCCCAGCAGTCCAGTACGACTCATCTTTTGGAACTGCACCGGGTCGTCCTAGCGACAAATGACTCGTTCACTCATGCAGCACGCGACGTGCAGTGAGTCATCGCCACGGTGTCGAGAGTTCGACCGGGCTTTCCCCGAGCACCTGCGCGATGACGGTCGCTTCACTGATGTCGGATCGCTTCGCCGCCGTGAGGAGTGTGAGCGGGCCGGACCGAGCGAGGCGTCGGAGGTCCACGAGTCGTTGCGCGCGTTCGGGATCCTGCAGCTCCAACCGATACCTGGAGGCGAATTCTTCGTAGCGCTCGGGAGCGTGGCCGTACCACTTTCGAAGGGCAGTCGACGGTGCGATGGTCCGGTCCCACGCGTCGAGGTGCGCCGACTCCTTGCTGACCCCTCGCGGCCAGAGGCGGTCGACGAGCACTCGTGTTCCATCGGTTGGAAGCGGCGACTCGTAGATCCGTCGCACCTGCACGTTGTCCTGGTTCGTCACGGTGTGTTCCTCCTGATCGACTTCTCACGAGAGCTCATCACCGAGCGAGCCTTCGCAGCAAGGGACGGATGACTCGAGGAATGATCGGTCAGCCGTTTGGGCATGGTCGCGGCGATGAGGCCGATCACGAGGCCCGCCACGATGAGCATCCCGCTCATGATCGCGGTCGCGGTCGGCTCGGAGGGGGGTGATGCCGCCGTCGTGGTCTGGGTGGTGGCGAGCACGGCCCCGATCACGCTGACGCCGAGCAGTTGACCTACTTGTTTCGCAGTCGACATGATCCCGGCTCCCACTGCCGCCTGGGCAGACGGCATCTCGGATACGGCCGCGACATTGATCGGGTCGTTCAGGAGTGCGAAGCCGGCGCCGAAGAGCAGGAGCGGGATGGTGATGAACCACACGGGCATTCCGGCCGTCGCGATGAGAAGGACACCCGCGATGCCGATGACCGCCCCACTGGCACCGAGCGCGAGTCTCGTTCTTCCCGCCGCGACCAGACGTCCCGAAAGGGGACCGGTGAGGATGACGGCTACGGCGAGTGCTAGCGTGACGAGTCCGGCCGCCGTCGGGCTCAGGCCGCGGACATCCTGCAGATAGAAGGTGTTCGCGAACAGGAGGCCCGCGAACGCGAAGAATGCCACAGTCGCGATGAGGAACGATTTCGTGAAGAGTCCGTCGCGGAATGTCCGCAGGTCGACCAGGGGCTCCCGCCGACGCGGTTCCCAGAGCATGAGGCCCGCGAAGCTGGCTCCAGCGAGCACGAACGCACCGATGATGTCGAGGCTGATTCCGCTCACCGGCGCCTGGATGATCCCGTATGCACTGAAGCCGAGCAGTCCGATCACGAATACCTGTCCGATGGGGTCGAGCGATCTCGGCGTCGGACTTCGAGACTCCGGAACGTATATCGCCGTGAGTACGAAGGTCAGGATGCCGATCGGCACGTTGATCCAGAACACCGCCCGCCAGCCGAGGCCGTCGACCAGGAGACCGCCGAGGAGTGGGCCGATGGCGATGCCGATGCCGCTCACCGCCCCCCACAAACCGATCGCCCGAGCACGCTCGGCCGGCCCCGTGTAGATGCTCGCGATGATCGCGAGGGCGACGGGCGTCATCATCGCGCCGCCGACCCCTTGCGCACATCGAAACGCAACGAGGAGGCCTTCGTCCGGCGCCACTGATGAGAGCGCGGAGAAGAGTGTGAACGTCGCGACGCCCGTGAGGAAGACACGCTTTCGCCCGAGTCGGTCGGCCAGCGAACTCGCGAGGAGAAGTCCGCTTCCCAACGCGAGGACGTAGCCGCCGACGACCCACTGCAGACTCTGCAGGGTGGCGTCCAGATCGGTGCGCAACTGCGGGAGCGCCACGTTCACGATGGTGTTGTCGATCGAGACGAGCAACAGCCCGAGACAGCAGATCAGGAGTACCCCGAGTCGCCGTCGACCGCCGGGAATCGGCTCGGTCATGCCGCGGCGCCATGATGCGCAGTCGTCACGGCGATCGCCGCGACATTCCCCCAAGGGTCGATGACCGTCATAGCGGCCGCGTCGAGGATACGGTCGTCCAGCTCACATGATGGGCACTCCAGTGCCCCTGGACCTCCGACGATCAGCAGGGTCGTACCACTCCTGGTGCCGCCCAGTGCGACGTCGAGATCTCCGAACCGGCCACGAGCGCGGACCTGAAACCCTGCAGTGCTGTGCCACCAGTCGATCCCGGCGAAGAGGTCGGGAACCCGGATGACGCCACCCTGAGGCCCACTCGTCGAGAGGAGACCCGCCCAGAGCCTGTCCTTCGAGTACATCCGTCGCATGATCGTCGCTCCTTCCTTCCACGTCGACGATCGCGCCCGACAGCGCTCGGTATCCTCAGCCCAATGACTCGAGGTCACGGCGCATCCACGGCATGGGAAATCGAGTCATCTGACTGGTCCCGCATCGGTGCACCTATGGTGATGTGTGACCACGAGGACCAACACATCGGTCGGGCGGGAGCGTTGTCGTGAACGGACAGGACCGGCGTCTGCCGTATGACGCGCAACGGGTGGACACGCCCCTCACCCGAAGCGCCATCTTCCTCGTGCTGGAGGTCGTCGACGAACCGACGGCCATCGAGACGGTGAGATCCGTGCTGAGCAGTGTCGCCGACATCAGCAAGAACGTGGCGTTCCGAGACCTCACCGCGTCGTTCGCATGCACCGTCGGTCTGGGCAGCGTTGTCTGGGAACGCGTGATGCGCACGGAACGTCCGCGCGAGCTGCATCCCTTCATCCCGGTTGCCGGGGACGTCCACAGCGCCGTCTCCACACCCGGCGACCTCTTCTTCCACATCCGAGCCGACCGGCAGGACCTGTGCTTCGAATTCGAGCGACAGCTCCTCGCTCAATTCGGATCGGCTGTGCGCGTCGCGGACGAGACCGTCGGATTCCGCTACTTCGACGTTCGCGACCTGCTCGGATTCGTCGACGGCACCGCCAACCCGGACGGTGAAGAGCTCGCCGATGCCACCATCGTGGGCGACGAGGACCCCGGCGCGGCTGGAGGAAGCTACGTCGTCACCCAGAAGTACGTGCATGACATGGAGGCGTGGCACGCGCTGACGACGGAGCAGCAGGAACAGATCATGGGACGCTCCAAGGCCGACAACGTCGAGCTCGGAGGCTCGACCACGACGCAGAAGTCCCACAAGAGTCTTGCCACCGTCAAGGACGAGGACGGCGAGCACGACATCCTCCGTGACAACATGCCATTCGGATCGCCGGCGGCTGGCGAATACGGAACCTACTTCGTCGGGTACAGCCGCCGGCTCTGGGTGACGGAGCGGATGCTCGAGCGCATGTTCGTCGGCGAACCACGCGGATGTCACGACCGGCTCCTCGACTTCTCCCGGCCGGTCACCGGTGGCGTGTTCTTCGTGCCGTCCATGTCGGCCCTCAGCAGACTCGCGGCAGCGTGAGCATTAACCGGTCGACGCAGATCTCGCCCTCCTAGGGCGTGGCCCGGGGGACCCCGGGTCGTTGCGGCCGCGCACCGGGGTTAGACGCTGGGGGTCCACGGATGCCGTGACGGATTCGTGGAACAGAGCTGAGGTGAACGCTGGGATGGTCTCCTATTCGTCCCACCCGGGAGTTGTCGACCATGGAACCATCACACGCGACCGATGCAGACCGTGCACACGATGCCCAAAGCAACGCCGATCCCCAACGGACATCAGATACGGCAGGGCAACTCCGCGGCAGAGAGCGTGAGCTCGACCAACTGGCGGACTTCTTCAGACAATCTGTTCGGCACGGCGGCGCGCTGGTCATCACCGGGGAGCCGGGTGTCGGCAAGACAGCGTTGCTGAATGAAGCCGTCCGGAGGGCTGTCCGCGACTTCGATGCGCTGCACCTGCGCGGTGGCGGCTTCGAGTTCGAGGCGGGGCTCGGCTTCGGTGGGCTGCACCAGCTCATGATGCCCGTCATCCACACGCTCGATGATGTCGGCGAACCACATCGTCGGGCTTTGAGCACGGCCATCGGAATGGAGGTGGGAGATCCACCGGACCAGATCATGCTGACGATGAGCCTGGTGCAGTGGCTGCGCCAGCTCGCCACGGAGAGACCGGTCGTGATCGTCTTCGACGACCTGCAATGGACGGATCGCGCGACCGCACGCATTCTGAGCATGGTCACTCGGCGGCTCGAGGGCTTGAGCGTTGCGGCGATCTTCTCCCGACGGACTGGGGAGGACTCATCGCTCGACGGCGAGCGCGTCGTCGAACTCCAGCTCGCGCCCCTCTCGATGTCTGAATCCGAGGCGTTGCTGCGGGAGCACACGCCCTACCTGCACCCGTCGGTCCGGCGACGCATCCATGAGCTCTCAGCTGGCAATCCGCTGGCCCTGGTCGAACTCCCTCGAGGACTGACTCCTGAGCAGGAGATCGGAACCGAGATGCTGACGGAATCGATCCCGTTGACGGAGCGCCTTCGACGACTCTTCGCGAGTCGGGTCGAGGTGCTTCCTCCTGCCGCACGCGAGCTCCTCCTGATGGCCGCGCTCGACGGCATCGACGAGGCAGCGTTCGCACCGCTCATCGCGGAGGCCGAACGGGAATTGGTCGAAGCCGAGTCGTCGGGCTTGGTGCGAGTGTCGAGCGACGGCCGAGTCTTGAGATTTCGACATCCCCTGACACGTGCGGCGATCGTCGAGATGGCGTCGGCCCCACAACGAAGGGCAGCGCACGAGCGACTGGCGGAGTTGTCGAACGATCCGTACCTGAGGGCGATCCATCGGGCCGAGTCCTTGATCGGATTCGACGACGGTGCTGCGCTGGACCTGGATTCATCCGCTGTCCGAGCGCTCGAGCGAGGAGACGTGATCCAAGCGATCACGGTGACCGTTCGGGCTGCAGAACTCACGAGCGATCCGGCGCACCGTGCACGCCGGCTGGCAGAAGCCGCGTATCTCGGATCGCATATCACCGGCCGTCTGGTCGGCGCACAAGCCATGCTCCAGCGAGCGCGACTGTCGAATCCCGACGCCGCGAGCACCCTGCAGAGTGCGGTTGCCGCGGCATCCCATCTCGCCAATAGCGAAGGTGGCGTGGACTCCGCCCATCGCATGCTCGTGGCAGCGCTCGAATCCACGCCGGTGGATGAGCTCGACCCTCGAGCCGTGGAAGCTGCGGTGACCACGATGCTCTTCGTGTGTGCGTTCGGGGGTCGGCACGAGCTATGGGAGAGCTTCGATCAGGTGGCGCGCCGATACTCGGCAGACCTCCCGCGCGCGCTCGCCCTGAGTGCCAGCACCTTCGCAGACCCTGCGAGGTCCACGCCTAGCGAACTCAGCGAGCTGGACCGCATCGTTGAGCTCACTGAAGAGGACACCAACCCGGCTCGGGTGCTTCAGGTGGCGATCGCGGGACACTACGTGAACCGGCTGCCGAAGCGGGCGGTCGAACGGGTCGTCGATGCTGCCAGGGCCGGCGGACCGGTCGCGGCGGGCGCGACCTGCCTGATCCTGCTCGCAGCCGACGCGTTCTTCGAAGGCCGGTGGGATGACGCCGAACGACTCGCCGACGAGAGCATTGCACTGTGCGAGGAACACGGGCTGAAGGCGATTCAGTGGGGTGGGATGAACCCTCGGATGCTCGTGGCGGCGGGGAGGGGAGACACGGCATTCCTGATCGAAGCGCATGAGCGCATGCGTACCTGGGCGGTTCCACGTCGGGCGCGGGCGGTCACCACCTTCATCGCCAACGTGGACGGACTGCTGGCGCTCGGCGAGGGTCGCTCGGGAGACGCGTACAACGAATACCTGAAGATCGCCCGGCCCGGTACGTTTCCCCCCCACGAGCAGGTGACGATGTGGACCATGATGGATGTCGTCGAGGCCTGCGTTGGCTCGGGCCGACTGGAGGAGGCTCGTCGCCATGTCCAGGCAGTCGACGATCTGAATCTCGCGGCGACGTCGCCGAGACTGCGGTTTCTTCGCGATGCCGCGGCAGCGTACGTGGCGCCCGACGAGACGTACGAGCACGCGTTCGAGACGGTGCTCGCTGCGCAACAGGCGTCTTTATGGCCATTCCACCTTGCGCGTGTAGAACTCGCCTACGGCGACAGGCTCCGCCATCATCGGGAGATGCGTCGAGCACGACCGCACCTGGCGCGTGCTGCCGGCATCTTCGGTGCGTTGGGCGCAGCTCCCTGGGAGGACCGCGCAAATTCCGCACTGCAGGCGACGGGTCAGACACGCCGCCAGTTGTACGCCCAGGGCGCGATGGAACTGACTCCCCAGGAGGCGGAGGTCGCGAAACTCGCGGCGAGCGGGTTGAGCAACAAGCAGATCGGCGAACGACTCTTCCTCTCCGCACGCACGGTGAGCGGCCATCTGTACCGTGTATTCCCGAAACTCGGGATCAGCAGCCGAGCCGCGCTCCGCGATGCACTGACCGAGTTGCGCTCCGCCGCCACCCACGCGAACGAGACACCCTCAGCCGAGGATCCCAGGGGTGCATTGGTGAGGAGCGACCAATGGTGAGTGCTCCGGACCTTCGTAGACGCGTCCGCGGCTAGCACTTGAACGGGAGTGGGTGTCGCGTCGAGGCCCTCCTCATCGCGTGCATCTTCCAAGATGCCAGCACCGCTCCCGGCAACGACGGACTCGAGAGGTTCGATAGTCGCCCCAGAACTCAATCGTGCGATGGGACACGATTGGTCACTGGTTCGATATTGAGAGGGTCCTCAGCGACGCGGTCGTTAAGCAGACGCTGACGCAACCGGGAGGGCACCTCGAGCCTCATGGCCCGGAGCTCTGCGGGAGGCCTACCTCGCCGATCCCGATGCCGAAGAGCTCAACCCGGCATTCTGAGGCCCGACGGCGCACAGCGTGTCGTCGACGTACGCGCTACCGCCGGACCTGCGCGCGATCGCCGGCGCGATCCTCATGGCGTGGGAGCGTTCTGGTCAGGATCCGCAGAGCCACGTGCCAGCACGGCGAAGAGCGCGAGCCCTGCCAGCGTCAGCGATACCGCAAGGAGCGATGCGGCAGACCAAACCGTATCGAGCAGGAACCCCGCCGCGGCGCCGGCCGCGAAAGCGAGGAGCACGGATCCGTACAGACCAGCGATTCGCAGAGGGACAGCACCGTCGCCGGCCTTCGTCCGCGAAACAGCTGCACGACCGACCGCGCTGAAAGTCATCTGGACCACGAACGTGACGGCAGTATTGCCGTAGAGCATGCCGCTGTCGCGGTGGAACGCGTTGCCCTGCACCCCGGCGATAAAGCTCACCGTGAGCGCCACGGCCATCGGCGGAACAGCCCCTGCGCCGGCGAGCGCCCCACATACAGCCAGGAGTACCGCCTCGAAGGCCAGGATCCAACCGGAGTAGGAATGCCGTCGTCGGAGCACGAGTGTGACGAACACGGCGCAAAGGAGCGCGCCGATACCGAAAGCGATGACAGACAAGACGACCGGCACCACTCGCTCGACGTTGCCGTCGGCGATGTAGAAGCCCGCCGTCACGATGTTTCCCGATTGCACTGTTGCGAACGAACCGACATTGGCGAGGGTCCAGGCGTTCAGCGCGCCGGAGACGGCGGCCAGAATGACAGCAACTTGCGGCTGTTCCAGCAACGGGTACCTGGCGTGTGCGTGAGCGCGCGTCGTGTGAGTAGTCATGTCAATGCCATCCCTATCCAGAGTCCGAATCCTGCGGCGAGGAGCGAGCCTGCCAGCATGCCTGCCCCGTAGACGATGGCCAGGAAGGGGTGGCCCTTCCGCACCAGGTCACTGTTCTGAGTACTCGCGGTGCTGAACGTGGTGTAGCCCCCGAGGAATCCCACGCCGACGATCGTGCGAACTTCCGCGCTCGCACCATCTGTCGCCAGTCCCGTCACGAAGCCCAAGAGGAGCGAGCCCGTCACGTTGATCACCGGCGTACCGAGTGGGATGCGGTACCGACTGTGTGCGGTCACGACGCCGTCGAGTCCGAAGCGCACAGCCGCGCCGATGCCGCCGGCGAGTGCAGTCGCGATCGCGAGCCAGATCATCGTCCCTGCCCCGTTCGTTGGAGCGTTCGAGCGGTCGCCGCCCCGAGCGAGGCCAGCACGACACCCACGATGACCGTCGGCAAGGCGATGACGAGCCCGACCGCGAGGTTGTCGGTGTCGATCAACCCGTCAGAGGCCACCGCGAAAGCGCTGTACGTGGTGTAGCCGCCGAGAACACCCGTCCCGACACCGAGCCGAATCCCACGTCGAGCAATGGTGTCCTGTCCTCGTAGCGCGAGCGCTTCGAGGAGCCAGCCCAGAATGAACGCGCCCGAGAGATTGACCACGATGACCGAAATGGGAAACGGTCCCTCACTCGGCACGATCGCCGACACCGCCATCCGCAGTGCAGTCCCGACAGCGCCGCCGACCGCGACCAGCGCAAGCCACCGGAACGCGAGGTAGTCGCGCACTGGTGTCCGGCTGGTCGCTGTGATCGGACCGTCATCTGGCATGGCCCACACCCTGATCGGTGGAGTAGATCTCCGTCCCGTCCTGCGTGGTGATGTACGGCATGCGAGCTCTCCTAGCCATCGTGACGCGAATGAGGTGACGAGTCCAAGTGCGCCCGTCGTCGCCGTCTACTTCACGCCACCCCGGGTCATCCGTGAATGAGTCAAAAGACCCGATCCCTACGGCACCGGAGTGGACGAGGCGGGAGGGTCATTCAGCCGATGCGGGCCCGCAGATCGTCGTCCGAAGCTCAGAGCACCCAACGAGAGGGGACGATGATGACCGGCAATGTGCTTGCCCCGGACGCCACATCTTCAGCCACGCCGACCTACGGAACACGGCTCGCGGCGGAGGCATGCGGCACGTTCATCCTCGTATTCGGGGTGGTCGGGGCGGCGATTCTCGCAGCCGACTTCGACTCCGGTTCGAACGGGCTGAACATCGGGTTCCTCGGTGTCGCGCTCGCGCTCGGCTTGAGCGTGGTCGTCGGCGCGGCAGCGTTCGGTCAGGTGTCCGGAGCACACTTCAACCCTGCTGTTACCGCTGGCTTGGCAGTCGCAGGACGATTTCGGTGGCGGGACGTGGCGCCATACGTGGTTGCTCAGATCGCTGGGGGACTCGCTGCGTCCTGCCTAGTGGCTGGCGTCGCGGCCGGCGGACCTGACAGCTTCCTCGAGAGGGCGCGCGCGAGCGGATTCGCCTCCACAGGTTGGGGCGCGTTGTCCCCAGGAGGCTTCAGTTGGGCGTCGGCGTTCCTCGTCGAGGTCGTCGCGACGTGCCTCTTCGTCTGGGTCATTCTCGGCGTCACGGCATCCTCCGCTCTTCAGAGGGTCGCCCCATTCGCAATCGGGCTGACGCTCACGCTCGTGGCTCTCCTCGCAATCCCCGTTTCGAACGGTTCATTCAATCCGGCGAGATCGATCGCGACGGCCGTGTGGGGTGGCGAAGAAGCTCTTGCGCAGCTCTGGCTCTCGATCGCCGCGCCAACGCTCGGCGCCGTCATCGCGGGAGTGAGCTTCCGACCGCTCTTCGAAACACAGAACCACGGAACGAAAGAAGCTGAAAATGACCAGAAATGACGACCTCGTTCGCCGAATCGACGCCTTGGAGGCGATCGAGGAGATCAAGAAACTGAAGGCCCGATACTTCCGCTTCGTAGATGAAAAGCGCTTCGACGAGCTGCTCAGTTTGTTCACACCCGATGCGCACCTCGTCACCGATGGCATCACCTGGAGTTCACCGAAGCAGTTCGCAGACACGATCCGCGATCTTGTCGGGGCAGCACCCACCGTGCATCACGGACACATGCCGGAGATCGAAATCACAGGGGCGAACACCGCATCAGGAATTTGGGCGATGGAGGACCTGCTCACGTTTCCAGCAGCAGTGGACGCCCCGGACGGGCACAGAGGCTACGGCCAATACCGTGAAACCTACGCGAGAGTCGGCGACGCCTGGCTCATCGACGGCCTCACTCTCACACGATTGCGGATGGACTCGCTGGACAACTGGGCGGTCGCAGGGGCCGACGGACTCGATGACTGAACGAGGCCCGCTGCGGCGCGTCAATCGAATCGCAGAACTTGCCGACCGCGAAGCCCACCGGCCTCGAGACGCCGGTGCGCCTCTGCGGCGTCACGAGCGGGGAGCTCGTCCGCCACGCGCAAGCTGAGCGCCCCTTCCTCGGTGAGCTGCCGGAGCAGCTCGAGCATCGGTGCGGGATCTTCTTCCAGATCGACACGAACTGGAACGATTTGCACTCCTCGACGACGTGCGGCCGACAGCTGGGCGCCATCCGAAATCCCGACGGCAGTCGCCACGACGCCGCCCGGGCGCACGATGCTGGCGGCATCCAGCCATGGGGCGGTCGTCAGAGCCACAGCATCGACCTCACCGTCGGCAGCAGCATGGATGGCACGAAGTACCTGCTCCCCGCGCGGGACCACGATGTCGGCACCCAACCGTGCGACGAGTTCTCGGTCGCTCGGAGCTGCATCGGCGATCACCGTGAATCCAGCCGCATGCGCAAGCTCGACCACGTAGCCACCAACCGCGCCGGCCGCCCCGATGACCGCGACGACGTCACCTGGCCGGAGGCTCATCGCATTGAGAAGCAGATGCGCGGTAATCCCGTTCATCGGCAGGGTCGCCGCTTCCGAGACTGTGGAGCCCTTCGGAATTTCGATCACGCGCCTGGTAGAGGTCACCGCGAGCTCGCCGTACGCGCCGCCCCGCGGGTCCGTGGGTATGACGAATGCCGTCACTGGATCGCCGACTGCGAACCGCGATGACGCGATCGCGCCGACCTGATCGATGACACCCGCGGCTTCCATACCGGGCACCCAGGGCGGGCGGTGCGCGAGCGAGCCCACCTGCCCCTTGCGCATGTACGTGTCGCCGTTGTTCACCGTCGACGCCGCGACACGAATCCGCACCTCGTCCGATCGAGGCTCGGGATCCGGATGCTCGAGCTCGTGGAGCACTTCTGGCCCCCCAAACACATTGAAGCCGATCGCACGCATGGTGCACCTCCGTCTTATCGGGACCGACTCGCTCCATGTCCTCACCGAAGTCGGCTCCAGCCTGAAGCTATGCGCGACCGACGCAAGCGTCGCGAGTAAAAGCGCTCGTGTGGATCGCGATGGCTCAGTCGAGTCGAATGGCTCAAGCAAAGTGCCTCGTCTCATTGGTTCGCTGTCGTTGACAAGACCATCCAGGCGAGCCTCAGCCGACGACTGAGCCAGGTTCGCCTTCCCACACAAGGAGATCGAACCATGGACTCAAGCGACGTCTCAGCGCCCCACCACGAAACGCCGACGTATGGAAACCCCGACCTTCCGGCGGAAGGTGTGGTGAACACCGTCGACAATCCGGCGAGCACGGTGATGGACGGACCGCGGAATCCGGCCCTCGAGGAGCAGTTCCCCAGTTCCGTCATCGCACCGCCGACGGATGTCAGCACGCAACCCTTCTTCTGGTCGTCGTTCAACATCTCGCCGCGTCGGGTGCAGGACGGAGGATGGGCACGCGAAGTGACCCAGAGCGACTTCGCGATCTCCGACGAGATCGCGGGCGTGAACATGTACCTGGAGGCCGGCGGAATTCGTGAACTGCATTGGCACCAGACGGCAGAGTGGGCCCTGATGACCCGCGGTGGCTGCCGAGTGACCACGTTGAGCCGCGCTGGACTGCCGAGCGTCGAAGACGTCTTCGCCGGAGACCTCTGGTTCTTCCCGCCTGGCCTTCCGCATTCCCTCCAGGGGCTCGGGCCCGACGGTGCAGAATTCGTCCTCGCGTTCGACGACGGCGCTCAGTCCGAGAGCAACACGTTGCTTCTCACCGACTGGTTCGCCCACACACCCCCCGACGTCTTGGCGAAGAACTTCGGGGTCGCGCAGGAAGTCTTTCAAGACATCCCGCTGCATGACCTGTGGATCTTTCCCGGCGAAGTACCGGGCGACCTGGAGGCCGACCAACTCGCGGCCGGCGTCCAGTGGGGCGGGACCGAGCCGGTGATCTTCCGGTTGGGCCAGTCCGTACCGGTGCACGAGAACAGCGGCGGGCGCATCCAGATCGCCGACAGCTCCAACTTCCCCGCTTCCACGACGGTGGCGGCAGCGTTGACGACGGTCGAGCCGGGCGGCATGCGCGAACTCCACTGGCACCCGAACGCCGACGAGTGGCAGTACTTCCTGCAAGGATCCGCGCGGATGACGGTGTTCAACACCGGCCCACACGCGAACACGATGGACTTCAAGGCCGGCGATGTCGGGCTGGTGCGTCGTAACCTCGGCCACTACGTGGAGAACACGGGTGACGAGCCCCTGATCTTCCTCGAGACGTTCCGCAGCGACCACTACGAAGAGGTTTCGCTCGCGAACTGGCTTGCGCATCTGCCGCCCAAGCTTGTCGCGCAGCACCTCAACATCCCCGAAGAGGTCATCGCAATGTTCCCGCGGCAGACGCAGGGCATCGTGCCCCTGCGATGACGGCAGGCTGAGCCGGGGCGACGGTATCCGCCTCGGCTCGGCCCTTGGGGGCCACGGCACATCGTGCGGATCAGTTCACGGTGAGAGGGCTGAGATGTCGATCGAATCGGGCTACCGGCCCACGACGCGCGCCTTCTTTGTTCGCGACGTGCTGGTCGTCGCGCCCGAGCTGCTCGGCTGCGTGGTCGCGAAGAGCGATGAAGATGGCACGGTGGCCATCCGGATCACCGAAGTCGAGGCGTACGCAGGCGAGCGCGATCCCGGTGCGCACTCATTCCGCGGATTGACGGCCAGGAACGCGACCATGTTCGGGGCCGCCGGTCACGTCTACAGCTACTTCAGTTACGGCCTGCATCATGCCGTGAACCTGGTGACCGGCCATCCCGGCCAGCCATACGGATGTCTCATCCGCGCCGGAGACGTCATCGAAGGGGAGGAACTCGCCGGAACGCGTCGAGCGGCCCGACGGCCGAAGTCACCCGTTCCGCACACGGAACTCGCTCGCGGACCCGGGTCTGTTGCCCAGGCCCTCGGGGTGACGCTTGCGAACAACGGCGACGATCTCTTCGGCGGTTCGTGGAGTTTCCTCGTTCCCGACGCACCGTGGCGGTTGGATCGCTCGTCAGGGCCGCGTGTCGGCGTGAGCGGCTTGGGCGGCGATGCTGCCATGTATCCGTGGCGGTATTGGATCACAGGTGACCCCACCGTCAGCGCATATCGGGCGGCGAAGAACCCGAGGACGCCGAGACGGTACGGCACCGAACACGACCGAACGTCTCCGACGTGACAGCATCGCAACCATGACCGCAATTCATACTCATCGGTTCGGTGGCACGGCGGTTCGCACCGTGGTCTCGGCGTTCGTCGGATTCGCGGTGGCCGTGCCGGTCGGTTTCGCCCTGGGGTTCGCGTCCGCATTGCTCGCCGGCTGGGCTGCGGGTGCCGGCACGGCCACGGTGTGGATCCTGCTCATGATCTGGCCCATGGATGCGGCTGCGACGCGATCGCATGCGGTACGCGAGGATCCCGGGCGACGGTTCGCCAGGCTCCTGGCGATCGTCGGGAGCCTGATCAGCTTGGGCGCTGTGGCGGTCGTGCTGATCGAGACCAAGGATGCCGGCGAGGTCGAATCGTTCCTGCTGGCCGGGGTGTCGGTGCTCAGTGTTGCGGCATCTTGGGCCCTCATCCAGACCGATTACCTGTTGCGGGTGGCACGCGAGTACTACACCGATCCCATCGGTGGCATCGATTTCAACCAGGACGACGATCCGATGTACACGGACTTCGCCTACTTCTCGTTCGGGCTCGGCATGACCTATCAGGTGGCCGACACGAATGTGCGAACCAACGCGGTTCGCCGCATCGTGCTGGCTCAGACGCTGCTCGCGTATCTCTTCGGCGCGGTCATCCTGGCGACCGTGATCAACCTCGTCACCGGTTTGGGCTGACGACGTCCTCCTAGCAGATGACCGGCGCGGGACCGAAGATGAACCTGACGGATGGACTCAAATGACCGGTGCCCGCGCTGAAACAGCGCGAGCATTCGCTCGAGCAGGGGGCAAGTGTCGCTCGGTTCACGAGACCCGACGCGCGCGCAATCACTGATCGACGAGATCGACGAGATCGACGAGATCGACGAGATCGACGAGATCGACGAGATCGACGAGATCGACGAGATCGACGAGATCGACGTGATCGACGAGATCGCCGGCGCGGATCTTCGAGATGCCGATAGTCGCGTTCGAACGGCGCACCCGAGCTCTCCGGGTGCGCCGTCTCGTTGGTGGAATGAACCGATCTACCCCTGGAGGAAGGCGAGAAGGTCGGGGTTGATGACGTCGGCGTGCGTGGTGAGCATGCCGTGTGGGTAGCCCTCGTAGATCTTGAGGGTCGCGTTGCGGAGAAGTTCAGCCTGCTTCACAGACGCGTCCTTGTAGGGCACGACCTGGTCGTCGTCACCCTGAGTGACCAGAACAGGCACGGAGATTGCCTTCAGATCCTCCGTCTGGTCCGTCTCAGAGAAGGCCTTGATGCCCTCGTAGTGGGCCAGTGCACTGCCCATCATCCCCTGGCGCCACCAGTTTTCGATCACGGGCTGCGAGATGGCGGCGCCGGCGCGATTGAAGCCGTAGAACGGCCCAGAGGCCACCACCTGATAGAACTCAGCGCGGTTCGCCGCCAGCGCGTCGCGGAATCCATCGAAAACTGAGATGGGCGTTCCGTCAGGGTTGGCATCGGTCTGCACCATAATCGGGGGCACGGAGGATACGAGGACGGCCTTCGCGACTCGCCCCTGTGGTTCTCCGTATTGGGCGACGTAACGCGCGACCTGGCCACCGCCGGTCGAGTGGCCAATGTGGATTGCGTTGCGCAGGTCCAGGTGCTCGACCACTGCGTTGGCGTCGCTCGCATAGTGATCCATGTCGTGGCCGGTGCTGATCTGTGAGGACCTGCCATGACCTCGCCGATCGTTCGCTATGACCCTGTAGCCCTTTCCGAGGAAGAAGAGCATCTGCGCGTCCCAGTCATCCGCGGACAGCGGCCAGCCGTGGTGGAACATGATGGGCTGGGCATCGCGACTGCCCCAGTCCTTGAAGAAGATTTCTGCGCCATCTTCCGTGGTGACAAACGTCATGATCGACCTCCATTTTCGTCTTAGTCAAGACCTACTCGGAACGACTATCGAATGCCTAGAGCTATATAGCCTTTCGAGGCTCTCGATGTCGAGCAGGGATCCTGTGGGATAGAGATTCGCAGTTCGGTAGGCAGTTCTCTTGAGTCAAATGACTTGTCGCCGGCCCCGACGGTATCGACACCGTGCTGTACCGAATCTGTGTCGAATGACCCAAGATCTTCAGCAACTCTGACCGAGCAGACTGGAGAGAGCTAGCGGCTTGCTCTGGCACGGCCTGAATTGGCAGAAGGTCAAGACTGCTGAGCGGCGGTCGCATTGCGCTCTTTCGGCATGCCGGCCTCTGCTCTCTAACAGCGGGTGGCCGTCGTTGTACCCCACCTGGCTTGGGGGCGAGCGTCGGGGGAGTAGTACGTCCTGTTGTCCGGTGGGTTACCGCCCGCGAGTGTGCGGTCCTGGCCATCTATTCACCCGATCGGCGGCATTGAATTCAACCAGGACGAGGATCCCATGTATACGGACTTCGCTTACTTCTCGTTCGGACTCGGCATGACCTATCAGGTGGCCGACACGAACGTGCGCACCAACGCGGTCCGCCGCATCGTGCTGGCGCAGACCCTTCTCGTGTACCTCTTCGGCGCGGTGATCCTGGCGACGTTCATCAACCTCGTCACCGGGTTGGGCTGACGACGTGGTCCCTGCTGGGGTCCGCACTTGGGCCGACCGATCCGGGCGCAGATGATGGGTGGAGTCAAATGACCGGTGCTCGTGGTACCTCCGGGGCGTGAGAGTGATGACCGCTGTGGGAATTCGGCGTGGGAGGGTGCGGAGGGGAAGCGATGTCAGTGCAGCGAATGACCAGTCCATACGACTCGAGAAGCACCGCATTCGAGGTTCTCGAAGGAGTGGATCTGACCGGTCGACACTATGTCGTCACGGGCGGGGCGTCGGGAATCGGTGCCGAGTCGGCTCGAGCTCTCGCTCGAGCAGGGGGTCAGGTGTTGATCGGCACCCGAGACCCTACGAGCGCGCAAGCCTTGATCGACGAGGTCGCCGCAGCGCCAGGGCGCGGGTCCGTTCAGGCGGCCGCCCTCGATCTCACGAGTCCGAGCTCCGTTGCCGCATTCACCCGCTCGGTCGACGGTGCAGTGGACGCGCTCGTGGCGAATGCCGGCGTGATGGCGATCCCGACCAGGCAGTTGACGTCCGTCGGATGGGAGACGCAGCTTGCGACGAACTACCTCGGCCACTTCGCGCTCGCACTCGGATTGCGCGACCGACTCCGTGCGGCCGAGGCGGGAAGAGTCGTCGTCGTGAGTTCCTCCGCGCACTTGCGCTCCCCGTTCGATTTCGACGATCCGCAGTTCGAACGCCGTCCGTACGACCGATGGACTGCGTACTCGCAATCCAAGACCGCGGATGTCCTGCTCGCCACCGGCATCGCCGAGAGGTGGGGCGGCGACGGGATCGTCGCCAACGCACTCATGCCGGGGTGGATCACGACGCGCCTCCAACGGCATCTGGATGACGAGACGCTGAGATCCATGGGCGCGATGGACGAGGAGGGCAACCGCATAGAGCAGTCGTTCTACAAGACACCGCAACAGGGAGCCTCCACGACAGTCCTGCTCGCCGCATCACCACTCGTCGACGGAGTCACCGGCCGGTACTTCGAGGACAACCAGGAAGCGGCCACCGTGCCCGATGGCGCAGGCCGCACGAATGGCGTTGCCGCGTATGCCGTCGACCGATCGGCCGCGGGACGTCTCTGGGATCTCGGTTCTTCGGCACTCGCCTGAGTCGGAGATCAATCGACCTGAGGAATCCCGTCGTGTCAACATGGCTCTGTGACGAAGGTGAACGTTCGGCGGATGACTTCGGCCGAGTACGAACAGTGGCAGATCGCGATCGCGGAAGAATACGCGGATGAGCAGGTCACGGCCGGGAGATGGCAGCGGGAGGGAGCGGTGCAGCGCGCTCGTGATGAGAACTCGCAGTTGTTGCCTGACGGCCCGGCGACGGCCCGGATGCTGGTACTCAGAGGCGTGGATGCCGCCGGCGACCCGGTCGGCCGCGCATGGGTGGGTCTCGACCACCCACGTGGCATTCCGGATGTCGCGTTCCTCTACGACATCGAAGTGATCGAGGCCAGACGGGGAAGCGGACTTGGGCGGGCTCTCCTCGAGGCAGTCGAGGAGGCGACCAGGCAGGCCGGTTCGGGCGCGCTGGAGCTGAATGTCTTCGGGCGCAACCGCTCCGCCATCTCGCTATACAGCTCGTCCGGCTACGACGTCGTCACGCAGCAGATGCGTAAGACCTTCTGAACGGAGCTTTGGCCGAGCAAGCAACCGCGCGCACGGGTGCCTCACCATCGCGGTCGCCATCTGCGCGAGCGTGCTGAGGTGCAAAGCCTTGGAAGCGCTATCGAAGACGGCAACGATTGGGTACCGCGTCCTCCAGAGTTCCCCTTTGATCAGGGAATTCTCTGTTGTTTCCCGTATGGCATGCGCTTGGATAAACTGGATCAAGGTTTCGGAACGTTGCCCTGATCAGCGCTTTTGATTCGGACTTGAATCCAAGTCCAGAAGATTCACGCATCAAATCCTGGTCGTCTAGATTCGTCCATTGATCTGCGGTTTCTCGGCCGCGCTTTCGCCGGCAGTCGCACAAGTATGAAGGCCGACTCTCTGAACCCGCTCACCCGCAATCGGGCCGGCAGCCCCGCTGGTACAGCGCGTCGACGAGCACCGCGCTGAGGTCCTCCGGCCGCGTCGCCGAGTAGGCGGCGCCCCCGGTCGCAGCGATCTGCTGCATCGCGGCGAGGTCGGTGTCAGGACCGAACCCGACCATGATCACCGGCACCGGCTTCAGCGGGTCGTTCTGCTCCTGCAGCTTCGCGAGCAACGTGGGCAGGTCGATGCCGTTCTCGTCGTCGTTCTTGCCATCGGTGATCAGCAGCACCGAATTCACCATCTCCGGGTCGTAGCCATCACGTACCCGCTGCACCGCGGCCAGAGTTGTGTCGTAGAGGCCGGTCGCGCCGCCAAGGCGCTGGTGCAGCGAACCGACGATCTGCATCACCTGCGCTGTGTGCGTGCTGTCGGCGAGTGGCGCAATGGGCGAGAGGTCTTCCCAATCCTGTTCCCCTGCTCGGGCCGTGGAGAAGATCCACACGCCCAGTTGGACCTCGCCGGAGAACTGCCCGAGCGCGCCGCCGGCCGCCTGCTGGAAGATGTCGATTCGGCGCAGGCCGTTCTCGGCGGGCTCTTCCATCGACCCCGATACGTCGATTACCGCGAGCATTCGCGAGCGAAGCGTCATGATCCCCCACAACCGGAGAATGTCCAGCTGCGCAGCACCGATCTCTTGCGTCTGCTGGGCGGCTTGGAGCGCGGCGGCCGCGTCTGGAAGTGAGGGACTCACCCCGGCGATTGCCAATACGCCGGAGCCGTCGACCCGCCGGAGACCCACGGTGTCCATCGGCTGTGTAGCCTGCCTGATTTCGTGTTCGAACTCGCTGATCAGCGCGGTCCTCCCGTCATCCGCCTCCTCGTCGGGCATCACGACGAACGGATAGTCGAGCATGACCGTCCCGTCGGTCGGGTACTCGGCGACGAGTGGGTCGTCGGGGTTGTCTCTGTTGTGCTCGGCGACCTCGACCTCGGTCAGGATGACCGGGGTCGGCTCATCGGCGGCGAGCGCGGTGCTGATCGCCGCGTCGGCCGATGCCGGGATCTGCTTGCCGAGCGACATCAGCGCGCCGGCGAACTGACGCGGATCGTCTGCCGACGAGACGCTGCGCACCGCGTAGAGGGCGGCCACGCTCGCTGCCGAGGACTGCGGGTCGGGCAGCACGGCGACGATTTCGCGGTCTCGAACGCGCGCCCAGGTGATCGGTTCCGCTTCGACTGAGGCGGCGTGCGCCGCGGGCACGCCGAGGACGACCGGCGACACCGCGAGCGAACCGCGATTCTCGATTTCGGGCGTAGTACGCCCCAAGGATTCAGTGAGAGCCGCCAGTCGCTGAATCCAAACGCCGGAACCGGGGATCCAGACATCGCCGTCGAATTGCCCGGCAGCGATGGAGGCGACGCTGTCCGACGAACTCTGCGATACCACCTTGGCGAGGAGGCATCGCCCCGAGTTCGTCGCCACCGGCAGGCGGCTGGACGTGTAGTCCACGGCGCCCGCGATTGATGGGTCCGCGACGATCACGATCGGGTCGACCGAGGTCTCGTCACATGCGATGCGAGTCGCGTCGGGTTCGGCCTGGGCATGGCTCCCAATCCAGATGAAGCCGAGCGTGCTGACGACGGCCAAGACCGACATCGCGGCGAGGATGGTGAGCAGCAGCTTGAGCCCCGGCGGCTCGGGGCGAGCACTGGGCCGCCGAGATCGAATCGGAGCAAGGCTCGATCGAGGCGTAGGCGTACTGTGTCGTCCCACGGTGCACTCCAATCAAACGAGAGACGTGGACGCGTCGCTCGAGGCACGGAAAACTCGGGTCAGGGAAGTGGATTCGGACCGCATCAGCTGCGGAAGTAGGCGACTGTCAGTCGTGCGAGGGAGTGCTCGTCGGAGGCATTTGCTCCAAGCTTGCTGCGACGTCGGCGACTTTGCTCCGCAGCCACCGATGGCCGGCGTCTTGCGCATGCGACGGGCTCCACCAGAACGCTTGTTTGATTCCCGGAATCGCGATCGGACAGTCGATGGCGACGACATCGCGTCGTTGCTCGAATCGTTCGACGAGCGACTCAGGCACGAACGCCACACGGTCGGTGCCGGCGACAACATCGGGGAGCGTGAGGAAACTGCGGGTGGTGACTTGCATCTGCGGATACACGCCGAGCAGGTGCAGGGCCCTCGTCGCCGCGACGATCGCCGTCCTCCCGCTGTACGTTGTCGCCCACGGTCGGGCTCCCAGTTCGGCGACCGTCAGAGGACTCATCGCAGTGCTCGCGTCGACGAGGCACCGCCACCGGTCCGTGAATAGGTCGATGAACTCGAGGTGCTCGAGGTAGCCATGCGGCAGGATGAGGCCGTCGATCTCGCGGAGCGAGTCGGGGGCGTTGTCAACGATCGCGTCCTGTACGTGGTCCATACGCAACATCACGTTCGGTGCCGCAGCTGAGAGGGTTCGCGAGAGCGCGGCCCCGAACACCACGGAGACGTAGTCGGAGCACACCAGGCGGAACTCACGACTGCTCTCCTCCGGCCGGAAGTCGGCCTGCGCGCTGAAGACGCGGGTGAGGGCTCCGCTCGCCTGCGTCACCGTTTCGAGCAACTCGGTTCCGAGCGGGCTGAGGACGTACTTGTTGCCGGAGCGCACGAGGAGTTCGTCGCCGAAGTGCCGGCGAAGTCGGGAGAGTGCTGCGGAGAGCGCGGGCTGACTCATGAACATCCGGTCTGCGGCCCGGCTGACACTGCGCTCCTCGAGCAGCATCTGGAGCGGCACCACCAGGTTGAGGTCGACCGAGCTCAGCTGCAGCGCGGTGCGGCCGGGCTCGTCGTGTGGCTCGGGCGAGGGCTCGTTCGTCATCATTGACTACTCCTTCGGTTCAGTTCTACCGCTCGGTGCTCCGGCGCGCGATGAGGGACGGCGCGAGGCGGATAGCGCGATGCTCGTGGTCGGGCTCCTCGACCTCATCGATCAACAGTTGAGAGCCGACGAACCCGAGTTCCTCGCCGGGCTGACTGACCGTGGAGATCGGGATCGGGGCATCCCAAGCCGCCTGATTGTTGTCGTAGCCGATGACACCGAGCGCCTCGGGCACCCGAATTGAACGCTCGGACAGCGCCTGGACGATGCCAGCGGCGAGAAGGTCGGAAGCCGCAACGATGCCGTCGATATCGCCACCGAGAACCCGGTCGGCGAGGGCCTGGCCGACCTGCCAGCCGTCGGCACGATTCACCCAGGTCGGCGCGATCTCGTCGACGGGGTCGAGCGCGGCGGATGCCAGGGCGCGGCGGAACCCGCGGCGGCGGTCGGCGACGGGCTGGAGGGTGTCGGGCCCGCCGACGAACACGATGCGTCGTCGTCCGGTCTCGAGCAGGTGCGTCGTCGCGAGGTGACCACCGGCCTCGTTATCGATCGACGCGGTGCAGTAGCGGCCGCTGTCGTCGTGGAAGTTCAGCATGACGAGCGGCTGGCCGTGTGCGTGGCGCCCGACGATCGCGCGGAAGTGCGAAGCGTCGTTGAGGGTCAGCAGCACGCCGCGGACGCGGGTCTCGGCGAAGAGCTCGACGTAGCGGTCCTCGCGTTCGAGCTTGCCGTCGCTGTTGGCGAGCACGACCGAGAGGCCGCGTTCGTCTGCGGCGCGCTCGGCACCGCGTGCGATGTCGACGAAGAGCGAGTTGCCGAGGTCGGAGAGGATGAGCCCGAACGACCGGGTGCGACCGGCGGCGAGCGAGCGCGCAGCGCCGTTCGGGATGTACCCGAGCATGCCGATGGCCCGGTCGATGCGGCCGAGGGTCGGCGCCGCCACGCGTTCGCGGTGGTTGAGCGCGTTCGACACGGTCGCGATCGAAACGCCGGCGAGGGCGGCGACATCTTTGATGCCCGCCGAGGTGGGCTCCTCGCGCGGCAGTGCGTCTGACATGTGCTGCAGCCTAGCCCACGTTGTAGCGCTTCAAGATTGGTCGACGAGGCATTCGCGAGCCGGATAGGCGGTATTCGGCCGACGCTGTGCGCGAACGCCGGATTCGGCTCGCTGTGGGAGGAGTGGCGACTTACGCTCTCGTTGTAGCGCTTCAAACGAGGCCGCATTCAAGGAGGAACTGTGACCACAGCACGTCAGCGGGCGACGAAGCTCGTTCCGCTCATCGCCGCGATCGGCGTCACCGCGTTCGCACTCACCGGCTGCTCGGCCGGCAACAGCGATGGCGGCACGACGGCACCCGACAAGTTCAGCTATCTCTCGTTCGCCGAGAACACGTCCATCCAGGACACGCTCACCGCGCTGTCCACCGGTGAGTGCTCCGCCGAGAACGATGCCCTGCCGCTCGACATCACCACCCAGCCCCAGGCGAGCTACGACCAGCAGCTCCAGCTGCTCGCCGGCCAGAACGCCCTGCCCGTGCTCTTCGCCAGCGGCAACACCCCGCAGGTCGCGAAGGACCTCAACAGCGGCGGCAAGCTCGTCGATGTCGAGCAGGCGCTGACGGACCTCGACAAGTCCGATGCGATCATCCCGGCCGCGAAGTCGACCATCGACGCCCTGTACGACGGCGACCAGTACGTGCTGCCCACCGAATTCAATGTCGAAGGCATCTGGTACAACAAGAAGCTGTTCGCCGACAACGGCATCGAGGTTCCGACCACGTGGGACGAGCTCGTCACCGCCGCTGACAAGCTCAACGCCGCCGGCGTCATCCCCTTCTCGGCCGACGGCCAGGACGGCTGGCCGCTCACGCGTCTCGTCGGCAACTACATCTTCCGCGACCTCGGCCCCGACGCCCTGCAGAAGGTGGCCGACGGCGACGCCAAGCTGACCGACCCCGAGTACGTGAAGGCTGCTGAAGCCGTCGCCGACCTCGGCGCCAAGGGCTACTTCGGTCCCTCGGTCACGTCCATCGACTACATGACCGCGATGAACCAGTTCCTCACCGGACAGGCCGGCATGTTCTACATGGGCAGCTGGGCGCTCGCGAACTTCAACGACCCGGCTCAGAACCAGATCGGCGCAGAGAACGTCGGCTTCATGCCGTTCCCCACGGTTGAGGGCGGTGCCGGTTCGGCCGACCAGCTCGCCGCGAACGTCGGCGTGCCGCTCGCGCTCTCGAAGTCGACCTACTCCGACGACGTCGCCTCGTGGCTCGGCTGCTTCGCCGACAACTTCGGCTCGAGCTCGCTGGCGAACCAGGGCGTCATCACCGGTTTCAAGGTGAACACGCCGGTCGAGGACCTGCCGCCGCTCACGCAGGAAGTTCAGACGCAGATCGACGCCACCACGCAGAGCGTGCTCTGGTTCGAGGCGCTCTTCAACGCGAAGGCCGCGACCACCAGCCAGACGAACGCATCGCAGCTCGTCACCGGTGCGATGAGCCCTGAGGACTTCATGAAGGCCGTGCAGGCCGACATCGGCGACTAGTCCGAACCATCGGTGCGCGCCTCCCCGTCACGCGGGGATGCGCGCACCACCCCGACACGAAAGCATCCACTGCAGTGAATCGCGTACTTGGTGATTGGCGCGCCGTCACCGTCCTTCTCGGACCGGCCATGCTGGTCTACTCCCTCATCATGCTGGTGCCCATCTTCTGGTCGCTCGGCTACACGGTGTTCGAAGGCAACCCCATCGTGGGCTTCACCTTCGTCGGCCTGGACAACATCGTCCAGCTCTTCACCGACCCGAAGATCGGCGACGCGCTGCTCTTCACCCTCAAGTACGCGATTGTCCTCACCGTCGGCCAGGTGCTCGTGGGCTACGGCCTGAGCCTGCTCTACGTGTTCTGGCTCAAGAAGGCGTCCGGGCTCATCCGCACGCTCGTGTTCTTCCCCGTCGTGCTGCCGACCGTCGCCGTCGCGCTGCTGTTCCAGGCGCTGTTCGCCATCGCTCCGCAGATCGGCCCGGTGAATTCGCTCCTGAACTTCTTCGGCGCGGACTCGATCGACTGGTTCGCGTCGGGTGCGACGGCGTTCTGGGTGATCGTCATCATGGACATCTGGCGTTCGATGGGCTTCTACGCCGTGCTGCTCTACGCCGGTCTCGTCGACATCCCCGAGGAGATGTTCGAATCCGCTCGTCTCGACGGCGCGTCGGGCTGGAAGCTCGTTCGGCACATCGTGATCCCGCTGTCGCTCCCGGTGCTGTTCTCCTCGATCATCTTCAGCATCAACGGCACGTTGAAGGTCTTCGACTCGGTGCTCGCCCTCACCAACGGTGGACCGGGAAACACCACCACACCGCTGACGCTGTACATGTACCAGACCTCGTTCACCTACGGCGAGTACGGCTACGGCAGCTCGATCGCGCTCATGCTGACGATCCTCTGTCTGCTCGTGACGCTCGTCATCTTCCGCTCCTCGCGCCGCGACCTCACGAAGGGGTGACCACCGTGTCCCACACCACGCTCGAGACCGTCGCCCGCCCATCGATCCGCCCGACGGAGCCGCAACGGCGTAGCCCGATGCGCGGGGTGCGCCGCATCCCCGGCTGGGTCGTCGTGACCCTGCTGCTGATCGCCGTCGTCTACCCCCTCTTCTGGCTCCTCACCGGTTCGTTCAAGACCCAGAACGAGTTCCTCAACAACCCAACCTGGGCCCTGCCTGAGGACTGGACGAACCTCGACAACTACGTCGAGGCGTTCACGACCGGCAACCTCGGCATCTACATCAAGAACAGCATCCTCGCCACCGTGCCTGCGCTCGCGCTGACGATCATCTTCGGCGTCGCGGCCGGCTTCGCGCTCGAAGTCATGGTGTGGAAGGGCCGCGGCACCGTGCTGCTGCTGTTCTTGGCCGGCATCATGGTGCCCGGTCAGATGATTCTGCTGCCGCTGTTCACGATCTACTTCCAGACGGGGCTGACCGGCACGCTCTGGCCGCTCATCATCACCTACACCGCGATCGGCCTTCCGTTGACCGTGTTCATGATGGCCACGTTCTTCCGCGCTGTGCCTCGCGAGATCTTCGAGGCCGCGACGCTCGACGGAGCGAGCATCTACCGCCAGTTCTGGTCCATCGGGTTCCCGATGGTCAAGAACGCGATCTTCACGGTCGCGCTCGTGCAGTTCTTCTTCATCTGGAACGACCTGCTCATCGCGCTCACGTTCACCAACCGCGACGACCTGCGCACCATCCAGGTCGGCCTGTTGAACTTCACCGGCCAATTCGGCCAGGTGCAGTACGGCCCGACCTTCGCGGCGGTCTGCGTCAACGTGTTCGGCACGCTCATCATCTACCTGTTCCTGAACCAGCGGGTCATGAAGGGCATGACCGCCGGGGCGGTGAAGGGGTGACCGTCCTCGATCTCCGAGTGGAGCACCTCACCGATCAACTCGGCATCGGCATCGGCATCGGCACCGCGGCGCCTCGGCTCAGCTGGCGACTCGACGACGGCACCCAGCTCGCCTACGAGGCTGAGGCTATCGATGGTGAGGGTCGCTCGCAGCGGATCAATGTCGACAGCGATGACATGCTGTTCCAGCCCTGGCCGTTCGAACCGCTCGCCTCGCGGGCCGCGGTCGACGTGCGGGTCCGTGTCCGCGTCGCGGGGGAGGCCGAGTACGGTTCGTGGAGCGAACCTCTCCACGTCGAGGCCGGCCTGCTCGAGGCATCCGACTGGCAGGTCGACTGGGTCTCGCCCTCGACCGAGGCACCTCACGACGGGCCGCGGAACGCGCATCTCCTGCGCGCAGAGTTCACCGTCGTCGGCGAGATCCGTCGGGCGCGCCTGTACGCAACCGCGCATGGCCTGTACGAGCTCGAGGTCAACGGGTCGGCGCCGGCGGATGAACTGCTCGCCCCGGGGTGGAGTTCGTACCGGCACCGCCTCCGGTATCGCACGATCGACCTCACCTCGCAGGTGAACGTCGGTCGCAACGCCATCGGCGTGCACCTCGCCGATGGCTGGTACCGCGGCCGCATCGGTTTCAACGGCGGGCTCTGGAACGAGTACGGCACGGATGTCGCGGCCCTCGTCCAGCTCGAGATCGAGGACGAGTCGGGCATCCGTGTGGTGCCGCTCGAATGGCGCACGTCCGAGAGCGCGATCATCGCGACCGGGCTCTACGAGGGCGAACGCCACGATGCCCGACGCGAGCAGGCGGGTTGGTCGGTCGCTGGCTTCGACGACGCCGAGTGGAACCCGACCACGACGCTCGCACGCGATCAGTTCACGGCCGAGCTCGAAGCACCCACCGGTCCGCCGGTGCGCGTGATCGAGACCATCCGCCCCACGTTGATCTCTCGGGCCGACGACGGAACGCTCCTCCTCGACGTCGGCCAGAACATCGCCGGCAAGATCCGGTTCACCGCCGCGGCTTCGGCCGGCACGACCGTGCGCATCCGCCACGCCGAGGTGCTCGAAGACGGCGCCCTCGCGACGAGGCCGCTCCGCACGGCGGCCTCAATCGACGAGTACACGTTCGCCGACGACGCGCGCGTGACGTGGACGCCCCGCTTCACGATCCACGGGTTCCGCTACGTCGAGATCAGCGGCATGGCCGACCTGTCGGTCGAGGATGTCGAGGCCCTGGTCATCCACTCGGACATGCGCCGTACCGGATGGTTCGAGACCGATCACCCGCTGCTCGATCGCTTCCACCAGAACGTCGTGTGGAGCATGCGCGACAACTTCGTCGACCTGCCGACCGACTGCCCCCAGCGCGACGAGCGGCTCGGATGGACCGGCGACATCCAGGTCTTCGCGCCGACCGCATCGTTCCTGTACGACGCCACCGGTGTGCTCACCAACTGGCTGCGCGACCTCGCTGCGGAGCAGGTCGAGTTCGGCTCCGTTCCGAACTTCGTACCGTGGATCGAGTGCGGCTTCCCGAGCGACCCCGCCGCGGTCTGGGGGGATGCCGCCGTGATCGTGCCGTGGACCCTCTACCGCCGCACCGGAGACGCGGGCATCCTCCGCGACCAGTTCGCCAGCATGACGGCCTGGGTCGATCAGGTGTTCGCGCTCACGGGCGGCACCGGGCACTGGAACCGCGGGTTCCAGCTCGGCGACTGGTTGGATCCCGCCGCGCCGCCCGAGCGTCCCGGCGACTCGAAGACCGACCCGTACCTGGTTGCCACGGCCTACCTCGCGCACTCCGCACGGCTCGTGCGGGAGGCATCCGCAGTGCTCGGCGAACACGAGGCGGAGCAGCGCTTCGCCTCGATCCACGAGGCCGCGGTGGCATCGTTCCGTCGCCACTACGTCGCACCGTCGGGCCGGGTCGTGAGCGACACCGTCACGGCCACCGCCATCGCGATCGCCTTCGACCTGCTCGACGGCGACGCGCAGCGTGCCGAAGCGGGTGCGCGTCTGGCCGAACTCGTCATCGATGGCGACTTCCTCATTCAGACCGGATTCGCCGGCACGCCGATCGTCTGCGACGCCCTCGCCTCGACCGGTCACCTCGATGAGGCGTACCACCTGCTGCTTCGCACCGAATCACCGTCGTGGCTCTACGCCGTGACGATGGGCGCGACGACGGTCTGGGAACGCTGGGACAGCATGCTCGCCGACGGCAGTGTGAACCCGGGGGAGATGACCTCGTTCAACCACTACGCGCTCGGCGCGGTCGCCGACTTCCTGCATCGGGTGGTCGCCGGCATCGAGGAGGTCGAGCCCGGCTTCCGGCGCGTGCGCATCGCCCCGCGCCCGGGCGGCGGTCTCGCGCGAGCGGCGGCGCGTCATGCGAGCCCGTTCGGCGAGATCTCCAGCTCCTGGCAGCGCGAGGGCGAACGGATGTCGCTGACCGTCGTCGTCCCGTCAGGGGTGACGGCCGAGATCGTGCTTCCGGATGCCGCGGCCACGACGTCCGTCGTCGGTGAAGGTCGTCACGAGTTCTCGTTCGAGCACCGCGCACCCGAGCAGGACCCGGCCAGGCAGCGCCGTTGGAACATCCACAACCCCGAGGAGCGACTCGAGATGATCGCCGCAGGTGCCCTGTGAACTCGACCGAGCCCACGCCCCCTGCCGCGCCCGCGTCGACGCCCACCGGGCTCTCGCTGCGGGAGGCGGCCTCGCTGCTGTCCGGTGCCGACATGTCGTCGACCAAGGCGCTCCCCGAGCACGGCATTCCCGCCGTGCTCATGACCGACGGGTCCAACGGCCTCGCGATGAACCTGCCCGACTTCTCGGGCAAGGTGCCGGCGACGTGCTTCCCGACCTCGTCGGCCCTCGCCGCGACCTGGGACCCGGGGCTCGTGTCGCGGGTCTCGGCTGCGATCGCCCGCGAGGCCGCTGCTGCGGGCGCTCAGGTGCTGCTCAGCCCCGGCATGAACCTGAAGCGCTCACCCCTCGGCGGCCGCAACTTCGAGTACTACAGCGAAGACCCCCTCCTGACCGGGGAGCTGGCGACCGGCTTCGTGCAGGGCGTGCAGAGCACGGGCATCGGTGCGTGCGTCAAGCACTTCGTCGCGAACAACCAGGAGACCGACCGCATGCGCGTGAGTGCGGATGTCTCCGAGCGTGCCCTTCGGGAGCTGTACCTCGCCGCGTTCGAGCGGGTCGTCGCGGCGGCCGAGCCGTGGCTCGTCATGGCCTCGTACAACAAAGTGAACGGCAGCTACGTGAGCGAGGACTCGCGTCTGCTCACCGGCATCCTCCGCGACGAATGGGGCTTCGACGGTGTCGTGGTCTCGGACTGGGGTGCGGTGGACGACCGTGTCCGCGCGCTGCAGGCGGGCCTCGATCTGGAGATGCCGTCGACCTCGGGAGCGTCCGATGCGCAGATCGTCGCCGCCGTCGAGGCAGGCGCGCTCAATGCCGAGGTCGTGCATCGTTCGGCAGAGCGCCTCACCGAGCTCGCAGCTCGTGCCGCGGCATCCGGCGCGGCGACCGCTGGCGAACGCCACACGACCGAACCGTCGGCCGCAGACCTCGCCATCACCGCTGCGGAACGCTCGGTGGTTCTGCTCCAGAACGAGAACGGGGTGCTTCCGCTCGCCCCGACCGCCGGGGTCGCGGTCATCGGCGCGTGTGCCGCAGCGCCGCGGTTCCAGGGCGGCGGCAGCGCCGGCGTGCAGCCGAAGCAACCGGCCGGATCGATCGTCGACGCCCTCAGCGCCCGACACGGCGGCGCCGTCGGGTACGCGCCGGGCTACGCCGACGACGGGATCACCCGGGATTCGGCACGGTTCGACGAGGCAGTCGCCGTCGCGTCGTCGGTCGATGTCGCCATCGTGGTCGTCGGGTCGCCCGAATCGGCCGAGAGCGAAGGCTACGATCGCACCGATCTCGACCTGCCGAGTGCGCAGAACGAACTCGTGTCCGCGATCGCCGCGGTCGCCCCGAGCACGATCGTCGTGATCATCTCCGGCGGTCCCGTGCGCACCGAGGACTGGCGCACCATCGTCGATGCGATCGTCGCGACCGGGCTCGCCGGGCAGGGCGTCTCGCTCGGGTTGGCGTCGATCCTCGTCGGCGACACGGATCCGTCCGGCCGCCTCGCGGAGACGTGGCCGATCGAACTGGCCGATACCCCGAGCTACCTCAGCTTCCCGGGTGAAGGCGGGCACAGCGTCTACGGCGAGGGCATCTTCGTCGGATACCGCGGTCACGACCGGATCGGCGGCGAGGTGGCGTTCCCCTTCGGTCATGGCCTTTCGTACGCGACGACGGAGTTCGGCGATCTCACGGTCACCGCCTCCGAGCACGGGTGGACCGTCGACGTCACGGTGACCAACACCTCCGCGCGCGCGGCACGCGACGTCGTGCAGATCTACGTCGAGGCTCCCGACCACGCTGCCCGGCGTGCACCGCGGGCCCTCGTCGGGTTCGCCGCCACGGCGATCGCTGCCGGCGCGACCACCCAGGTGCGCATCGAGGTTCCCCGACGCGCGCTCGAACGCTGGGACGAGGCAGCCGCGTGCTGGACGCTCGACTCCGGCACCTACGGCTTCGTCGCGGCGCGGTCCTCGCGTGACGTCGTGCTCCGGCACGAGGTCGACCTCGTCGGCGACGAGCTGCGGATGCCGCTGACGGCCCAGTCGACGCTCGTCGAGTGGCTCGAGCATCCGACCATCGGCCCTGCTCTGATCGCCGCCGTGACCGACGCCGACCCGAGCGGGCGCACGACCGGCATGCTGACCAACCCGATGGCCGTGCTCATGATCGGCGGCCTGCCGATCCATCGGCTCGCCGTCGACGCAGGCAACGCCTTGACCCTCGATCTGCTCGAACGCGTCGCGGGTTCGAACACGGACTGAGCCATGGCGCGTGGGTCGGAGGGGCGATCGAGCTTGAGCAGACAGCTCCAGCTCCTCGATGCGTTCAGCGTCGATCACCCCTACCTCACGGCGTCGGAAGTCTCCCGCCGGAGCGGGGTGCCGATGTCGACGACCCATGCGCTGCTCGCCGATCTGGAGGGCAACGGGCTCGTCGAGCGACTGCCGGATCGGACGTTCCGGCTCGGGGTGCGGCTCTGGGAGCTGGCCTCGCGCACTCCGGGTGTGCTGGGGCTTCGTGAGCTGGCACTGCCGCACCTCGTCGACCTGCAGGCCAGGGTCGGCCAGCACGTGCAGCTCGGCGTGCTCAACGGACGAGACGTGGTGTTCCTCGAACGGCTGTCGAGCCGTGACGCGGTCGTCAACGTGACCGTCGTGGGCGGGCGACTGCCGGCGCATGCCTCCGCGGGAGGACTCGTGCTGCTCGCGTTCGCGGATGCTGCGGTGCAGGAGTCCGTGCTCGCGTCGCCGTTGGCGCGCTACACCGATCGCACGATCGTGGACCCCGCAGTGCTTCGGCGGACGCTGCACGAAGTTCGGGTCACCCGATTCGCCCTCGGTCACGGGTACGTCCATGCCGACGCCCGAGGCATTGCGGTACCGGTCGTCGGCGCCGTCGGTGAGGTCGTCGCCGCCATCGGGCTCGTGGTGCCGAACGACGACGAGCCCTGGGAACCGCTGCGCGAGCATCTTCAGCGCGCTGCCGACGGGATCGCCGCCGACCTTCGGCGTGCGTCGCTGCCCCAGTCCGACCCGGAGGCCGGCCCCGGCGGCCGGTACCGCGCGCTCGTGCATTCGTCGGACGAGTCGATGGCCTTCCTCGCCAAGACGAGGTCAACCCGGCGAACCCGCGATTGAGGCATCCGCTTTCTCCTTGAAATGGAAAGCACCGCCCGGGGGAGATCACCCTGCCTAGCGTGATCGCAGCACAGTCGAAGACGACGAGGAGACGCTGCGATGACCGTTCGCAAAGAAGCGATGGATGCACGGGTCGACGCGGTCGACGCCGTCATCGTCGAACGGATGCGCCGGATCACCGACCGCGTCATGCACCTCACCCTGCGGCGGGCCGACGGCGAACGGCTTCCCGACTGGACGCCCGGATCGCACATCGACCTCGTGCTCGGCGACGGCACCACGCGCCAGTACTCGCTCCTCGGCGACACGCGCGATCCGTTCCGCTATGAGATCGCCGTGGTGCGAGAGCACGACGGGCGCGGCGGTTCGCGCCACGTGCACGATGTGCTCCAGGCGGGCGATGTCGTGGGCATCGGTGGACCGCGGAACAATTTCCGACTCGTACCGTCGCCCCGGTATCGATTCATCGCCGGTGGCATCGGCATCACCCCGATGCTCCCGATGATCCGGGCCGCGGCCGAGATGGGCGCCGAGTGGGAGTTGCTGTACCTCGGCCGATCGCTGACGTCGATGCCGTTCGCCGACCAGTTGCTCGAGGCGCACGGCGAGCGCGTGCGACTGCGCGCCTCCGACCGGGGCCGCGTTGATGTCGCGAGCTGGATCGGCGCGTTCGATGCCGACACCAAGGTCTACACGTGCGGTCCGGTGTCGCTGATCGAGGCGGTCGTCGACGCCACCGCAGCCTGGCGGCCGGGGTGGTCGCGGGTCGAACGATTCGAGGCATCCGATGCCGGAGAGCCGGCCCGGACCACCGCGTTCGAGGTCGAGGTCGAAGGATCCGGTCGCGTCATCACCGTCGAACCCGGCGTGGCCGTGGCCAGCGCGCTTCGCGAGGCGGGCTTCGATCTGCTCACCTCCTGCTCGCGGGGCGTCTGCGGCACCTGCGAGACGGATGTCGTCGGCGGCGACCCGGATCACCGTGACGCGATCCTCGACGACGTCGAACGCGCCGCCGGGAACTGCTTCTTCCCGTGCGTCTCCAGGTCGAAGAGCGATCGCCTCGTGATCGCGCTCTGAGGCGCCGCCGCAACGCCCCAGCCCGAACACCACCTGATTCACCGGATCTGCGTTCCACCCATCTCGACAAAGAGAGCCATCGATGACGATCACCAGCACCGCACCCAGCCTGATCCCGACCACCGATGAGGATCCGTTCAGTGAAGCGGTCCTCGCCGATCCGCTGCCGTTCCAGCACCGATTGCGCGAAGCCGGCGAAGTCGTGCTGCTCGAGCGGTACGGCGTGTACGCCATGGGTCGCTACGACACCGTCCGCTCAGCACTGCTCGACTGGCAGGGCTTCGAATCGTCCGCGGGCGTGGGCATCACCGACTTCCGTGCGGAGACGCCGTGGCGACCACCGAGCCTGCTGCTCGAAGCCGACCCGCCGCACCACAATGCGCCGCGCTCGGTGCTCGCGAAGATCCTCGGGCCGCGCGAGCTCCGGTCGATGGCGCCGCGCTGGCAGGCCGATGCCGAGGCGCTCGTCGATGAGGTGGTCGCGCGCGGCACCGAGTTCGACGCCGTCGAGTCCTTCGCGGAGGCGTTCCCACTGCGAGTGTTCCCCGATGCGGTCGGCATCCCCGATGAGGGGCGCGAGCACCTGCTGCCGTACGGCGACCACCTCTTCAACGCCTTCGGACCCGAGAACTTCCTCGTCGAGCACGGCGCACCGCACATCGGCGAGCACTCCGCGTGGGTCAATGAGCAGTGCGCCCGCGACCACATCAGCTCCGGTGGGTTCGGTGACGCGATCTGGGCGGCGGCCGACCGCGGCGACCTCACCACCGAGCAGGCGCCGCTCGTCGTCCGATCGCTGCTCTCGGCCGGCGTCGACACCACCGTGCACGCGATCGGCGCAGTGCTGCACGCGTTCGCGACGCACCCCGACCAGTGGGCGCGCCTGCGCGAAGATCCGTCGCTCGCGCGCGTCGCCTTCGACGAGGCGATCCGCCTCGAGGCACCCGTGCAGACGTTCTTCCGCACGACGACCCGGGAGATCGAACTCGGTGGCGTGCGTATTCCCGAACGCCGCAAGATCCTGATGTTCCTCGGGTCTGCGAACTCGGACCCCAGACACTGGCACGACCCGGAGCGCTTCGATCTCGCGCGCGACCCCTCGGGCCACGTCGGCTTCGGCATGGGCATCCACCAGTGCGTCGGGCAGCACGTGGCCCGGCTCGAAGCGGTGTCGCTGGTGACCGCCCTCGCCCGACGCGTCGAGACGATCGAACTCACGGCAGCGCCCGTGCGCCACCTCAACAACACGCTTCGCGCCTGGAAGACCATGCCGATGCGGGGGACGCTCGCGTGAGCGCGGCAGAGGCGCGCGCAGGCCAGGCGACGCAAACACCAGCATCGACCTCGATCCTCAGTCTGCGTGGGTTCGGCATCTCGTTCCGCGGCGTCCGCGCTCTCGATGGCATCTCGTTCGACGTTCCTCAGGGCGGCGTCACGGCCGTGATCGGGCCCAACGGCGCGGGCAAGACCACACTGTTCAACTGCATCAGCGGCATCTATCGTCATGAAGGCGAGATCGACCTCGATGGCTCCTCCATCGGTCATCTGCCGGCTCATCAACGCGCCAGCGCCGGCATCGCGAGAACCTTTCAGACTCCGACGCTGCTCGACGACGAGGATGTCTTCGCGAACGTGCTGGTCGGCACCCAGTCCTGGACCACGACGGGCCTGACCGGCGTCCTCTTCGGCACGCCGGGAGCGCGTCGCGAAGAGCGCGAGGCGCGCGATGTCGCGTGGCATCACCTCGCGGCGGTCGGACTCGCCTCCCTCGCGGATCGACCCGCCGGGGCGCTCGCCCACGCGGATCGTCGGCGAGTGGAGATCGCCAGAGCACTCGCCGCAAGGCCGCGTATCCTGATGCTCGACGAGCCGGCCGCTGGGCTGAGTGCCGCGGAATCGGACGAACTCATCGCACTCGTGCGCGAGCAGGGCGACGCGACCGGGATGACGAGCCTGCTCGTCGAGCACGACGTCGCGCTCGTCATGCGCACCGCATCGTGGATCGCGGTGCTCGACGCGGGCAAGCTCCTCGCCGTGGGCGAACCGCAGGAGATCCGCGAGAATCCGGCCGTGATCGCCGCGTATCTCGGCGCCGATGCGGAGGTGGCCGCATGAGCCTGCTCGAGATCGAGAACCTGCGAGCCCGATACGGACGCGTGGAGGTCCTGCACGGCGTAGACCTGCGCGTCGAGGAGGGGAGCATCGTCGCCCTGCTGGGCGCGAACGGCGCCGGAAAATCGACGCTCCTCCGGGCGATCTGCCACGCGGTCGACACCTCCGGATCCTGCCGGTTCGCCGGGGTGGACCTGTCCGGCCGCTCGACGGCCGCGATCGCGCACCTCGGTGTCGGCCACGTGCCCGAAGGCCGCGGAACCTTCGCCGACTTCACCGTCGAGGAGAACCTCCGGCTCGGCGCGGTCAGCCGAACCCGCGCACGTTCGCGACGCGAGATCGAAGTCGATCTGGACTTGGTATACGAGACGTTCCCGATCCTTCGCGACTTCCGCCGCCGGCAGGCCGGAGCGCTCTCGGGCGGTCAGGCCCAGATGCTCGCCGTCGCGCGTGCCCTCCTCGGACGCCCTCGTCTGCTGCTCGTCGACGAACCTTCGCTGGGCCTCGCGCCACTGACCGCGCGCGACCTCTTCGCCCGATTCACGGGACTGCGCGATGAATGGGCCCTCACCATCCTGCTCGCCGAACAGAACGCGAAGCTCTCGCTCACGATCGCCGACCGTGCGGTGCTGCTGTCGCGAGGACGAGTGGTGCACGACGGGCCGTCGGGCGACCTTGCGACCGTCGACGCCGTGCATGCCGATTATCTCGGGGCGAACCAGCCCCAGCCCGCAGCGGTCGACGCCCGAATGAAGGAGACCCGATGACCGAGTTCCTCCAGATCACGCTCGACGGGTTGATGGCCGGTGTCGTCTACGCGGCGCTGGCGCTCGCGCTCGGCGTCGTGTTCCAGGGCACGGGCATGCTGAACCTGTCGCAGGGCGAACTCGCCGTCGTCGCGGCATACATCGCGTGGGCATGCGTGCAGGTCGGCATTCCGATCTGGCCGGCGATCGCGATCGCCATCGCCGCGTCTGCGGTGCTCGGCACCGTCATCTATTACGGCGTCGTGCGCTTCGTTCCGCCGCACCGGGAGGACTCGCTGATGACGCTCGGCGTCACGCTGCTGCTCGGACTGAACGCGGTCGTGAGCATCGTGTGGGGTACCGATCCGCGCGCGTTCCCGAGCCCGTTCGGCACCTGGGTGGCGCACTTCGCCGGGCTGCGGCTCACCAGCCAGCAGATCGGCGGAGTCGCGCTCGTCGCCGCGACGATGCTCGTGATGGCGCTCGTGTTCACGAAGACCACGTTCGGGCTGCGACTGCGCGCCGTCGCGCAGAATCCGCGATCCGCCGCCTACCTCGGTCTTCGGGCGGGCCTCTGGCTGGCGGCCGGCTGGGCCGCGGCGTGCGCCGTCGGTGCCGTCGCCGGAATCGTCGCCGCACCGACCGCAGGGCTCTCGCCGGCGATGATGACGGTTCCGCTGCTGATGGCACTCGCCGCCGCCAACATCGGCGGCATCGGCAGCCGGGTCGGCGTCGTGGTCGGCGGGCTGCTCATCGGTGTGCTGACCGCGATCGGCGGCCGGTACATTCCGGGCCTCGGCGGCGACCTCAACGTGGTCTTCGCGTTCGCGGCCGTCATCGTGGTCATTCTGGTCAAACCGGCCGGACTCTTCGGTCGAGAAAGCGTGGTTCGCGCATGAGCGCCCAGATCGCATCTCCGAAGCGCGTCGAGGACGACCGGGTGCCGACGCCAGCGCACACGACGCCCGCCTCGGCCGGTGCACCCGCCGTGCGGCCGTCCTACCTCCGGATCGCGTTCTGGGTCGCCGTCGTCGCGGTCGTCCTGGCAGCGATCGTGCCCTTCATCGTGAGCGACTACGACCTGTTCAACCTCAGTCGGGTCGCGGCGGTGGCCATCGGCGTGGCCAGCCTCAACCTGCTCACCGGATTCTCGGGGCAGGTGAGTCTCGGCCAGGGCGCCATCTTCGGGATCGGGGGCTACGCGGCGATGATGTCGATGCGGTTCCTCGATCTGTCTCCGTGGCTGGCACTGCTCGTCGCCATCGCGGCCGGTGCCGTGGTCGGTCTCATCATCGGCCTCCCGGCGATGCGCATGGGCGGCTTCAACCTCGGACTGCTCACGATCGTCATCGCCGCGCTGTTCCCGGTGCTGCTGTACCGCTTCTCGGACTTCACCGGCGGACAGGCCGGCGTGACCCTGAGCGCGCCCGCACTCCCGTCGCCGACCGCCTCACTGACCGATGCGCAGTGGCTCTACCTCGTGGTGCTCGCGCTGCTCGTCATCACGATCGTCTTCCTGAACCGACTCGTCGGCCGACGAACGGGTCGAGCGCTCGCGTTGATCAGGGCCGGCCGCATCCTCGCCGTCTCCAGTGGGGTCGACACGACCCGGGTGAAGCTCCAGCTCTTCGTGATCAGTTCGATCATCGCGGCGTTCGGCGGTGCGATCTTCGCCTTCGTGCTCGGCCTCGTCGTCCCCGAGTCGTATCCGCTGATCTTCTCCATCACGATCCTCGTGGCGTCGGTGGTGGGCGGCAGCCGTTCGTGGGTCGGCGCCGTCCTGGGCGCGGCGATCGTCGTCTACCTGCCCTCGATCACGAGTTCCGTCATCCCGGGCGAGGCATCCGCCTATCTCGCCCAGCTCATCTTCGCCGTCGTTCTCGGCGTCTGCGTGATCGTCGCGCCGAACGGCATCGCCGGCGGCATCCGTCGAATCGCGATCTCCGTTCAACGCCGAAGCCGAGCACGACGCTCGCGGCCGACACCACCCCCGACCACCGCAGCAGAGATCACACCCAACCGAGAGGAAACCCGATGAACCAGAAACGAACCCGTGGCAGTGTCGCCACGATCGCGGTCGCCGCAGTCGCGATGCTCGCACTTGCAGGATGCACTCCGCGTGCGGCTGCCGGCGACACCGCGGCGGAAGGCGACGACAGCCCGATCGTGATCGGCGCGAGTTGGCCGCAGAGCGGACCGCTCGGCTCCGTCGCCCCAGGGCTTGCAGGACTGGAGGCTGCAATCGCGGCGGCCAACGAAGACGGGGGAGTCGACGGCCACCAGATCACCCTCGTCACCGCGGATGACGCATACGACCCGGCACGACTCGTCGAGAACGAGCGAAAGTTCGTCGAGCAGGATGGCGCCATCGCGGTCGTGAACTTCGGCGGCATCTCCATCGCCGGTCGCGAGTACCTGGGTCAGAAGAAGGTCATGGGTGTCTCCATGGCCGGCAACTCGCCGCTCAGCGATATCGAGGCGTTCCCGATGCAGCGGGCCTTCTGGCCGGATGTCTCGTGGGAGGCGCAGTTGCAGGGCAAGTGGCTCACCGAGAACAAGCCGGATGCGGTCGTCGGATACATCGGCTTCAACAACGACCTCACCGAGAGCCACCTCGCCGGCCTCGCCGCACAGGGCATCGTGCCCGCGCAGGTCGCCGCGGTGGCCCCGGGCACGGCTGATCTCAGTGCCCAGATCAGTCAATTCCAGGCGGCCGGGGTCGACACCGTCATCTTCAACATCGGCGCACCCACGGGTGGGGCCACGCTGGCCTACATGCAGCAGATCGACTGGAAGCCGACCGTGATGCTGTCGTCGACCGTCTCCGACTTCCACACGGTGATCAACCTCGCAGGGCCGGAGGCCGTCAAGGACGCGTACTCGTTCGAGTTCTTCAAGGACCCGTCCGATCCGCGGTACGCCGACGACGAGGTGATCGCCCAGTACACGGCCGACATGGAGGCCTCGGGCCACGACGCGGATTCCTCGAACGCGCTCGCCCTCGAGGGCTACGGCCTCGGGGCCGCGTTGGTCGACGCGCTGTCGCGAGCGAAGTCGTACGACAGCGAGGGCCTGCTGGCCGCGTGGGACTCGTTCGACTCGACCGAGAACCCGATGCTCCGCGACGCCATCACGCTCGACGCGAGTTCGCACGGTCGCGTGGTGTTCCAGTACCAGCTCAGCCGCTTCGACGGAACGAGCTGGACCGATGAGGGAGACATCCAGGACGTCCGCGATCTCGGCATCGTCGACTGACAAACCCACAACGTGAACGGGCCGCGAGCATTCGCTCGCGGCCCATTCTGCTGCAACATCCAGAAGAGAGAGGTCGTCATGACGATCCACGAGAATCGCCGCTACGTCGTCACCGGCGCAGCCTCCGGAATCGGTGCTGCGACGGTGGCGGTGCTCGTCGACGCGGGCGCTTCGGTGATCGCGGCCGATCTGCGCTGGGAGGATGCGGGGACGACCACGGTCGGCGACATCGAGCGTGTCTCGCTCGATGTCGCCGACGTCTCGGCCTGGCGAGCGTTGGCTACGGAACTCATCGCGTCGGGGCGCTCGCTCGACGGACTCGTGAATGCGGCCGGCATCACGACGCGTGCGCGACTGCACGATGTCGAACCGAAGGACTTCGATGCTGCGTTCGCCGTCAACGCAGCCGGCCCGGCGTTCGGCATCCAGGCGCCCGCAGCAGTGATGCAGCCTGGGAGTTCGATCGTGAACATCGGTTCCGCCGCAGGCTCGACCGCGCACTACGGCATCGCCTCCGGCGCAAGCAAGTGGGCGCTGCGGAGCATCACCAAGACCGCGGCGATGGAGCTCGGGCCACGCGGCATCCGGGTCAATCTCGTGAGTCCCGGCTACATCGAGACGCCGATGACGGCGAGCGCTCCGGCCGAGTTCCGTGAGGCGAGCAACGAATCGACCCCGCTCGGCCGAACCGGGGCGCCGAGCGAGGTGGCCGAAGTTATCGCTCACCTGCTCTCACCGGCGGCCTCGTTCGTCACCGGGGCGGAGATCGCCGTCGACGGCGGGCTCACCGGGCATGGTGGGGGACTGGGAACCGCTCGGGCGATGGGTTCGGCGCTTCCACGCGCCTGAGGTAACTGGAATGCAGAACAGGCCGCGAGCGAACGCTCGCGGCCTGTGGTGTGCGGTGAGATCAGCCGATGGCGGCGCGCAGCGCTGCGGCAGCCTCGCCGACGTTCTCGGCGCTGTAGATCGCGCTGCCGGCGACCGCGATGCGGGCGCCCGAGTCGCGAACCGAGCCGATGCTGGCGGCGTTCACGCCACCCGCGACCGAGAACGGAACACCGGATGCCTCGCCGTCCCGCAGCAACGTCGCGAACGTGAAGCCGTCTTCGGCCTGCTCGTCGAGACCCGCGTGCATCTCGACGAACTCGGCGCCGAGTGCCACGACCTGCTTGGCGCGGGCCGGCTTGTCGGCGACGCCGATGAGGTCGACGACGACGCCCTTGCCGTGCTTCTTGGCGGCCTTCACCGCGCCGGCGATGGTGCTGTCACCCGCCGTGCCGAGCACGGTGACCAGGTCGGCGCCCGCGCCGAAGGCGATGTCGGCCTCGAGCTCGCCGGCATCCATCGTCTTGAGGTCGGCGAAGACGATCTTGTCTGGGTGGGCCGCCTTGATCGCGGTGATCGCGGAGAGGCCCTCGCTCTTGATGAGCGGGGTGCCGAGCTCGAGGATGTCGACGTGCGGTGCTGCGGCTGCGGCGAGCGCGAGGGCGGATTCGGTGGACAGGGTGTCCATGGCGAACTGGAGCTTCATGCGGTGGTTCCTTTCAGTGGGTGCATCGATGTGCGTATGGAATAGGTCATTCGAGATTCGAGTGGCGGGGCCAGAGGTCGTCGGCGCTCTGCCCGCTGCGACGCCAGAGCGCGTCGAAGAGTGCGTCGCCCACGAGCACGACGGTCTGCTCGAACAGGCTCCCGGCGTACTGCGCCGATGCCGACTCGGAGCGATCGAGCTTGCCCGCGGCTGGCACGACGACGACCGCCGAGGCCATGGCGGCCAGCGGGGATGCGGGCGCGGTCGTGATGGCTGCGATGCGTGCGCCGGTGGCGATCGCGGTCTCGGCGGCACGCACGATGCCGCCGGTCGTGCCCGAGCCGCTCGCGGTCAGCAGCAGGTCGCCCGCGCCGATCGCCGGAGCCGTCACCTCGCCGACGACGTGCACCTCGAGTCCGAGATGCATGAGCCGCATCGCGGTCATGCGCAGGGCGAGTCCCGAGCGCCCGGCGCCGAGCACGAACACGCGGCGTGCGTCGAGGATCAGGTCGGCCGTGGCCGAGAGCCCGGCCGCGGCATCCGTTCCGATGCGCGTCAGTGTGGAGTCGAGCTCGGCCGTGATCATCGCGAGAGAGGACGCGACGGCGGTCGGGGGAGCAGGCACGACTTCGGGCGCGACGGCGGTGTCCAGGGCTTCCATGGTGTCCATGCTGCGAGACTTCGCGGCGCGGTGCGCCCGCCCATCGGTCGGGATTCACCTATCCGAAAGGATGGGATGGTCGACGCGGGTAGGGTGGCGATATGACCGACACCGATCTGCCGCCCAAGACGTCGCGTCGACAGCTCTTCGAACATGCGCGCACGGTGGCCGAGCAGTCCGACCAGTACGCCCTCACCCTCGAATCGCTCCTCGCGATTCTCCGGTCCGACCGGCTCGATGATCGCGGCGCTCGCACGATCGCGATCGATGCCGCGGCCGCGGCGCTCGTCGGGCTGCGCATGGCGACCGATGAGCAGCGCAGCGCGATGCTGGAGCCCGTCGTCGGCGCGTTCGCCCGGTTGCAGAGCGATCTTCGGCCCCTCGTGCGGTTCAGCGATCTCGAGGTGCAGTTCGTCGAGCCTCCTGCGACCGGCCGCGCGCTGCCGGGCGAGGTCGCCTACGCGGCACGCGCGATCGTGCGCAGCGCGGTGCTCGCGCTCGTCGATCAGGGAGAGACCCGACGGGTCCGCATCCAGTGGGACTGCGACGGGCTCAACCTGCTCATCGGCATCCGCGACGACGGTGATGGGGTGCTCACGGGGCACGACGACTCGCTGCGTCCGATGGTCGAACGGGTCGCCGCGCTCGATGGCGAGATGCAGGTGACGTCCACGCCCGGGTGGGGCTCGAACCTCGACATCCGGCTGCCGCTCGACCCGCCGACCGCGCCCGAGCCGTTGGTCGACGTGGTGCCGCTGTCGCTGCGTGAGCGAGAGGTGCTGAAGCTCGTCGCGTCGGGCGCTCGAAACCGCGAGATCGCCGGTCAGCTCGGCATCAGTGAGAACACGGTGAAGTTCCACGTGTCGAACCTGCTGCGCAAGGCCGGCGCCCAGTCGCGTGCCGAGCTGATCGTGCTCTCGGCGGCTCGCTGACCTCTCCCAGATCGCAGACTGCAGGCCGCAGGCCTCAGACGTCACGCGTCGAGCGACCGCCCCGCCTCGGCGAACAGCTCGCGCATCCACACGTGCTCGGGGTCGTGGTCGTGCACCGGATGCCACCACAGCGCGTTCGTGAGCGGCGTCGCCTCGAACGGGGGTTCGAACACCTGCAGCCCACCGAGCGATCGCACGGAGTCGGCGAGCCTGGCCTGCACGAGACCGAGCCGATCGGTGCCGATGATGAAGTGGGGGAGCGCGAGGAAGCTCTCGGCGACGATGTCGACGCGCGGGTCGATGCCGAGCTCCTCCAACTGGCGCCCGGCCGAGGTGAAGGCCGTGCGCGACTGGTAGGTGAAGACCCATGGTGCGTCGGCGAGGTCCTGCATGGTGAGCGGATGCTGCGGCCGGTCGCTCGAGCCGACGATCACCCAGTGGTCGTGCCAGAGGTCTTCGTGGTGCAGTCCCGGCGTGAATCCGTGCGGGATGAGGAGCGCGTCGACCGACCGCAACCGCTGCTCGGCCTCGTCGATGATCGCGGTCGTGTGCAGCATGAAGCGAAATCGCACGCCGGGTGCGCGCTCGTGGGCGAGTGCCGCGGCGGCACTGCCCACCGTCGCGAAAGCGTAGTCGGATCCGTAGATCAGGAACTCCCGGGTGGCGGTCTCTGGCGACCACTCGGCCTGACTCTCGAACACGCGGCGAGCCGATTCCAGTGCGGTGCTGGTGTGCTCCGCGAGGCGGAGCGCGAGCGGCGTGAGTTCGTAGGCGTTGCCCCGTCGGGCGAGGATCGGATCGCCGAAATGCGTGCGCAATCGCGCGAGTGAAGCACTGAGTGCCGGCTGGCTGAGTCGGAGCTGCTCGGCCGCCCTCGTCACGCTGCGCTCGGTCAGCAGCGCATCCAGCGCGACGAGCAGGTTCAGGTCGAGTCTCGAGATCGATGGGCCGTCGGACACGTGCACCTCCTTGTGCGTATCGACGATGGTGATGTCAATAGCTGGAGTATCGCACACGGCAATACGTGGCGGCATCCGGTATCAATCGCATCGATACCCCGAATCATCGATCTCCCATATCCGGATCGACGGCCGACTCGTCTACTTGTTCACGCGCACCCCCTGCGCGCGCGGCCCGACCCGTGGCCGCGTCCGACGACACTCGATGGAGAGACACGTCATGGGCGACACTTCGATCGCATCCCCTCCGGTCACCGCCACCCGCCGCGCGGGCGTCTGGCAGGCCATCCTCCTGCTCGCGGGCAGCTGCATGCCCGTGCTGGGCTCGGTGCTCATCACGCCGATCCTGCCGCAACTCTCCGAGCACTTCGGAGCAATCGCCGGCGCCGAGGTGCTCGTGCCGATGATCGTGGCGATCCCGGCGCTGATGATCGCCCTGTTCGCACCGTTCGCCGGGCAGATCGTCGACCGGCTGGGTCGCAAGCCGTTGCTCGTGACCGCGATGATCGCGTACGCGCTCGTCGGCACGGCGCCGGCCTGGCTCGAGGCCCTGCCCGCGATCCTCGTCAGCCGCGTGCTGGTCGGCATCTGCGAGGCGGCGATCATGACCGTCTGCACGACCCTGATCGTCGACTACTTCCACGAGAAGCGACGCCGCGATCGCTACCTCGGCCTGCAGACCGTCGTGACCACGCTCGCGGCGACCGCGTTCATCGTGCTCGGCGGGGCACTCGGCGTCGGCGGGTGGCACACGCCGTTCTGGGTGTACGCGATCAGCCTGGTCGTCGCGGCGTTCATGATCGTCTCGCTCTGGGAGCCGACCCCGGCGGAGGCCGGAGAGGTCGCGCCCGCGGCATCCGGTGCTGTGGCATCCGATTCGGTGAACGTGGCGGCGAAGGTCAAGGTGCCCTGGGCCCGCATCGGCGTGCCGCTGCTCGTGACCCTCTTCGGGGGCCTCACCTTCTACCTGCTCGTGCTCGAGATGAGCTACCTGGTGGTCGGCACCGGCATCGCCGCGACCGACACCGCGGCCATCGGCGGAGTCGCTGCCGCGGCATCCCTCGCGACGGCCATCGGCGGTCTCTCCTTCGCAGCGCTCTCGAGGCGCCTGCGGCATGGCGTGCTCATCCCGGTCGCATTCGGCATGCAGGCGGTGGGAATGGTCGTGATCTGGATGGTGCCCGGCATGCCGGGAATCATTCCCGGAGCGCTCGTCGCCTCACTCGGGTCGGGCCTGTTGCTGCCGTCGCTCGTGACCTGGGTGGTCTCGGCCGCCGAGTTCGCCGATCGCGGCCGCGTGACCGGCTGGTGGACCGCGGCGTTCTACTTCGGGCAGTTCCTCACGCCCATCGTGGTGGCCGCCCTCACCGTCGCGCTCGGCGGCCTTCCGACGGTCGTGGGCATCGCCGGGGTGCTCGCGGCGATCGTCGGCTTCGGTGTCGCGATCGCGCTGCGACCTCGGACCGTCGCCGTCACCGCCTGATCGTCTCGACATCAGCGCCGCTGATATCAGGGATCAGCGAATTCAGCTTCCCTGATGTCAGTCGGTCAATGATCGTTGATCTGGGCGACGTCGCCCGAACTCGAAAGGATCGAAGATGATCAAACTGCTGTCTCACCTCTCCTACGTCGCGGTCACGTCGCCCGATGTCGAGGCTTCCGTGAAGTTCTACGAGGAGCAGGTCGGCCTCACGGTCGTCGACCGCATCGACGGCTCCGTGTACCTGCGTTGCTGGGGTGACTACTACGCCTACTCGGTCGTGATCGTGCCAGGCGACGAGCCCTCGCTCGACACGATGGCCTGGCGCACGTCGAGCGCCGAGGCGCTCGAGGAGGCCGCGAAGCGCATCGAGGCCGCCGGCATCCAGGGCGAATGGGTCGACGCGCACAAGATCGGTCGCGCCTACCGCTTCACCGGACCGTTCGGCCACTCGATGACCCTGCACTGGGACGTCACCCGCCACCACGACACCGAAGGCCCCAACGCCTCGATCTACCCCGACCGTCCGTCGCGCCGGTCGAAGGTCGCCGGCGCCCCGCGTCAGCTCGATCACGTCACCGTCGCCACCAGCGACGTCGACGCGTTCGTGCAGTGGTACGTCGACGTGCTCGGCTTCCGCTTCATGGCCCGCACCGTGCTCGACGAAGCGCCGATCTCGGTGTTCTCGGTGCTCACCACGAACGAGAAGTCGCACGACCTCGGCGTCGTGCTCGACGGGTCGACCCGCGCCGGCCGCGTGAACCACTACGCGTTCTGGGTCGACACCCGCGAAGAACTGCTCATCGCCGCCGACACCCTCATGGAGAACGGCATCCCGATCGAGTACGGCCCATCGATCCACGGCATCGGCGAGCAGAACTTCCTCTACTACCGCGAGCCGTCGACGCTCCGCATCGAGCTGAACACCGGCGGCTACCGCAACTACGTGCCCGACTGGGACGCGCAGACCTGGAAGCCCTCGCAGGGCTCGAACAACTTCTACCGCAACGGCGCCATGCCGATGTCGATGACGGAGTCGTTCCCGCCCGCCGACGGCCCCTCGGCGACCGAGGAGGGCGTGCCCGACGAGATCCGCGAGGCGCTGCTCAACCCGTACGCGCTCGAAGGGCGCGGCTGAGCGATCCTTCGGCCGGGGGCGCGATCCTCCGGCCGAAGGCGCGGCCGCCCCTGCCGCCGCACGTTCACCGCAGCACCACCCGCACGACCATCCGCTTCACCATCTGCACCACCATTCGCACCAGGAGCACCGCATGACGACGTCGTCACTTCCCCCCGAGATCCCCTTCGCGCTCGCGCGATACCGTGACGGCGACACCGTGCGCCTCGCCATCGTGGTCGGCGCCCGGCTCCGCCCGATCAGCGCCGACGAGCTCGGGGCATCCGACCTCAACGCCTTCCTCGCCTCGCCGGACTGGGAGCGCCTCGGCGCCCTCGCGGCCGGCGATGCAGCAGGCACCGAATGGATGCCGCTCGCCGACGTCGTCCTGACCGCCCCCGTCGAGCCGCGCCAGCTGCTGCAGACCGGTGCCAACTACCGCCAGCACGTCATCGAACTCGTTGCGGCCGGCCTCACGAACAACACCGACCGCTCGCCGGAGGAGTCGCGGGACCTCGCCGCGAAGATGATGGACGACCGCGCCGCGAACGGCGAGCCGTACTTCTTCATCGGCCTGCCGGCGTGTGTGGTCGGCGACGACGTGCCGCTCGAACTCCCCGCCTACAGCGAGGTGCACGACTGGGAGCTCGAGCTCGCCGTCGTGATCGGGCGCCCGGCCTTCCGCGTCTCCCGCGAGGACGCCCTCGAGCACGTCGCCGGCTACACGATCGCGAACGACATCACGACCCGCGACCTCGTGTTCCGCAAGGACATGAAGGAGATCGGCACCGACTGGTACCGGGCGAAGAACGCGCCGGGCTTCACCCCCGCGGGTCCGTTCCTGGTGCCGGCGTCGTTCGTCGACGGCTCCGACGCGCAGGTGCGTCTCGAACTGAACGGCCAGGTGATGCAGGATGCCTCGACGAGCGACCTGCTCTTCGACATCCCTGCGCTCGTCTCCGCCGCATCGCAGACCATGCCGCTCCTGCCCGGCGACCTGCTGCTCACCGGCAGCCCGGCCGGCAACGGCCAGCACTGGCGCCGGTTCCTGCAGGACGGGGACGTCATGACCGGGTCGATCACCGGGCTCGGAACGCAGGTCGTGCGTTGTGTGGCCGCAGCATGAGCGCCCCGAGCGAACGGCCCGCCGAACTCGATCGCTCCGACCCCGAGTCGGAGATCGCGGCCCGCGCCGAGGCCTACCGAAACTGGGGCCGCTGGGGTGCCGACGACGCGCTCGGCACCCTCAACTTCATCGATGACGCCAAGCGCGCTGCGGCCGCGGCGACCGCGACCACCGGCCGCGTGATCTCGCTCGCGCAGGCGTTCGACATGGCGGGACCCCAGAAGGGGTGGCGCCGCCGCACGAATCCCGTGCACACCATGCTCGACACGGGCACCGACGCCGAGCGCGGCCAGGGGTTCCCGCACGGGCTCGGCGGCGCCGACGACGTGATCGCCATGCCCCTGCAGTGCTCCACGCAGTGGGACGGCCTCGGCCACATCTTCGACCACGGCTTCGCCTGGAACGGGCGTCGCGCAGGGGACGTCGTCACGAGCGAGGGCGACCTCGTCACGGGCATCGAGCACGCGGCATCCGTCATCGTGTCGCGTGGGGTGCTGCTCGACGTGGGCCGGCACCTGCGGCCCGATACCGGCGAACTCGCTGACGGCTACGCGATCACGGTCGACGACCTGGAGGCGACCATCGCCGCACAAGGATCGACGAGCGCGGTGGGGCGCGGCGACATCGTGCTCGTGCGCACAGGTCAGTACGCACGCACCCGCCGCGAGGGCTGGGGCGAGTACGCCGGCGGCTCGGCCCCCGGTCTGTCGTTGACGACCGCCGGCTGGCTGCACCGTACGGAGATCGCCGCGATCGCAACAGACACTTGGGGCTTCGAGGTGCGCCCGAACGAGTTCGATGCACCCGCCTTCCAGCCGCTGCACCAGGTCGCGATCCCCAATATCGGGCTCACGATCGGTGAGATGTGGAACCTCGACGAACTCTCCGACGCCTGCGCCGAAACGGGTCGATACGAGTTCCTGCTCTCGGCGGCGCCGCTGCCGATCACGGGTGCGGTCGGCTCGCCGATCAACCCCGTCGCCATCCTCTGACCCGCCCCAACCCCCAAAGAACAGTGAGGTTCTTCACATGACCGCAGTCCAGAAGGTCGCCATCGCCGGAGCCGGGGTCACCGGCCTCGCCGCCGCCATCCAGCTCGCGAAGGCCGGCGTGCACGTCGACGTCTTCGAGGTCAAGCCTGAGCCGAGCACCCATGGGTCGGGCATCTCGCTGCAGGGCAACGCCCTGCGCGTGTTCGACGCGCTCGGCGCATGGAACGACATCCGCGCCGCAGGCTTCCCGTTCGAGGGACTGAACCTGCGTGCCCCCGGGCCAGGCGCCCGGATCGTGGCCGAACTGCCCGACGTCAAGACGGGTGGACCCGACTACCCGGCCGCCATGGGCATGCCGCGCGCCGACCTGGCCCGGATCCTGCTCGAACATGCGCGCGCCGCCGGCGCCGACGTGCACTTCGGCACCAAGATCACGGGCCTGCAGCAGGCCGACGACACGGTCGACGTTCTCGTCGACGGCCAGTCGGCGAGGCGCTACGACCTCCTCATCGGCGCTGACGGACTGCACTCCGCCGTGCGTGAACTCGTCGGCATCGATGCAAAGCCCGAGCCCACCGGCATGGGCATCTGGCGCGCGTTCGTCTCACGGCCTGCCGAGGTCGTGCGAAGCGAGCTCTACTACGGCGGACCCGTGTACATCGCCGGCTACACGCCCACCGGCGACGACACGATGTACGCGATCCTCGTCGAGCGCGCCCAAGACCGGTTCGACGTGAGTGCCGACGACGCCCGAAGCATCATGCTCGAGGCATCGCGCGCCTATGACGGCCCGTGGAACTCGATCCGCGCCGACATCGAAGCCGGCGCGACGGCGAACTACACGTGGTTCACGAAACACCTCGTCGAGGGAGAGTGGAACCGCGGGCGGGTCGTGATCATCGGCGACGCCGCGCATTCCTGCCCGCCCACGATCGCGCAGGGTGCGGCTCAAGGCCTCGAGGACGCCCTCGTGCTCACCGAACTGCTGACCTCGCGCGACAGCGTCGATGCGTCACTCTGGACCGAGTTCCACGAGCGACGCGTGCCGCGCGCGAAGGCGGTCGTCGAGGCATCCGTGCAGCTCGGCCAGTGGCAGATCGACGGGAACCGCGACGCCGACGCGGGCGGACTCATCTTCGGCATCTCGCAGCAGATGGCGGTGCCGGCGTGACCGCGGGCATCGGCGCCGCGGCCATCACGCGCACCGCGCCGATCACCGACGTGCACGCGCACCTGCTCATGCCCGGCCTGCACGCCGACGTCGAACGCCGTGCGCCCGAGGGCGTGCGCGAGGCCGCCGAGCTCGAACTGCGCCGCAACGGCGCCGTCAGCCAGGCGGTCTCGGGGCCGATGGTGGGCGCCCGCATCCCGAGGCTCACCGACGTCGACGTGCGCCTCGCCGAGATGGACCGGCAGGGCGTCGACCGGCAGTGGGTTTCGGCGTCGCCGAACCACTTCTACCCGTGGGCGCCCGAGGGGCTCGCCGTCTGGGTCGCGCAGGAGGCAAACCGGCTCATCGCCGAGCACGTCGCCCACGCGCCAGAACGGCTCATCGGCCTCGGCGTGGTGCCGCTGCAGCACCCTGAGCGGATCCTCGAGTGCGTCGACGACGCGATCCTCGGGCGCGGGCTCGCAGGCATCGAGATCTCGTCGTTCGCGGGCGATGTCGAACTGTCCGACCCCCGGCTCGAGCCCATGTGGGCGCGTGTCGCCGAACTCGGCGCGGTGGTCTTCCTGCACCCGTTCGGCTGCAGCCTCGACGAGCGGCTCGACCGCTTCTACCTCGCCAACACCGTGGGCCAGCCCGCCGAGAACGCGGTCGCCCTCTCGCACCTGATCTTCTCGGGCGTGCTCGACCGGCATCCGACGCTCAAGCTCGTCGCCGCGCACGGCGGCGGGTACCTGCCCACCGCCATCGGACGCAGCGATCACGCCTGGCGCGTGCGCCCCGACGCGCGCGCCTGCGAGCACCTGCCGTCGTCGTACCTGCGGCGCATCTGGTTCGACACGGTCGTGCACGACGAAGGCGCGCTCCGTCACCTCCTCGAGGTCGCCGGCGCCTCGCAGGTCGTGCTCGGCAGCGACTACCCGTTCGACATGGGCCTCGACGACCCCGTCGCCTTCGTGCGCGACGCGGAACTCGGAGCGGATGCCGAGACCGCCGTGCTCTCCGGAAATGCCGACGCGCTGCTCGGCCGCCTCGTCGAGCAGGGGGTGCGCTCGTGAGGATCGCACGCTGGATCGACGGAACCGACGTCGGTGAGGGCTTCGTCATCGACGACCGCGTCGTGCCGTTCCCCGACGGCGCGACGGTCGCCGAGGTGCTCGCGCAGGGGCTCGAGGCCGCCCACGCCCTGTTCGCCCCCGCGACGGATGCCGCGGGGCGCCCGCTCGGCGACATCCGTCTCATCGCCCCGATCGTGCCCGCTTCAGTCCGCGACTTCGTGGCCTTCGAGGAACACGTCGAGGGGGTCTCCGCGAGCATCGACGGCACGAGCCATGTGCCCGACGAGTGGTACGAGGCACCCACGTTCTACTTCACGAACCCGCACACGACCCTCGGGCCGGGCGAATCCGTCTCGCCACCGGTGACCGAACGTCTCGACTTCGAACTCGAGCTCGCCGCGATCGTCGGCGGCGTCGCCGGTTCCGACGGCGTGAACCTCACCGCAGCGCAGGCCGCCGAGCACATCTTCGGCTACACCGTCATGAACGACTGGTCGGCACGCGACCTGCAGGGCCGCGAGATGAAGGTGCGTCTCGGCCCCGCCAAGGGCAAGGACTTCGGCATGAGCCTCGGCCCCTGGATCGTCACGGCTGACGAACTCGACCCGTTCCTCGACGACGACGGCTTCCTCGCCGTGCGCGCCGAGGTGCGTGTCAACGGCGCGCTGATCGGCGAGGACCTCGTCTCGAACATGGGATGGCCGTTCCCCGAGCTCGTCGCCTACGCGTCCCGAAACTCGCGGGTCGTCCCCGGTGACGTGCTGGGGTCGGGAACGGTCGGCAATGGCGGCTGCCTCGGCGAACTTTGGGGGCGCGCGGGCGAGCTCACGCCGCCGCCGCTCGTCGAGGGCGACGTGGTGTCGATGACCGTCGAGGGCGTCGGCACGTTGAACGCCGCCGTCGGCCCCGCGGTGCACGCGCCGGCGATTCCGCCCGCCCGGATGCGCCCGCGTGCACGACGTCGAGTTCCGCTCGATGAGTCGGCGGCGTGACCGGCGGGCATCGTGCACGGGCGTTCTCGAGATCGCTCGGACCGCGATTGGTAGGCTCGGACCCCGCCCAGCCCCGTCGGCATCTCCCAGGAAAGCACGAAGCCGTGTCCGGTCGTCTCAGCTCACCAAGCTCCGCTGTCGAGCGAACCGCGCTCGAGCTCGTGGGCGACCCACGCGGCCAGGACGGCGGGCATGCCCCGCGGTGACGACGACCGCCGTGTCGCCGAGAAGCTGTTCGCGATCGCCGACGCGTTCGAGCGCGGCGACGAGCTGACGCTCAGCGAGATCGCCGAACGCGCCCGGCTGCCGCTGTCGACGGCGCATCGGCTGCTCGGCGAATGGGTCGAGTGGGGCGGAATCACGCGCTCCAGCGACGGACGATACCGCGTCGGCATCAAGCTGTGGCGGCTGGCCGTTCGCCAGCCGTCGTCGCGACGGCTGCGCATCGCGGCCAAGCTGTACCTCGAGGACCTCTTCGAGTCGACGGGGGAGCACGTGCACCTCGCCGTCCGCGAGGGGCTCGGCGCGGTCTACCTCGAGCGGATGTCGGGGGTGAACGCCGTGCCGTCGATCACCGACATCGGCTCCCGCCTGCCGTTGCACGCGACCGGCGTCGGACAGGCCCTGCTCGCGTTCGCGCCGCCCGGCGTCTTCGAAGACGTGATCGCGGCGGGCCCGCGCAGGTTCCTGCCCGGAACGATCGTCGAGGAGGGGGCGTTGCGCGAGCGGATGGTCCGGATCCGCGCCACGGGCGTGGCGACGTCGGTCGAGGCGCTGACGAAGGGGGCGTTCTCGGTGGCCGCCCCGGTGCGGGACGCCACGGGCGACGTGGTCGCGGCGGTGTCGATCATCGCGCACGTCGAACGGCGCGACGAGCCGCAGTTCGCGCTCGGCGTGCGCATCGCCGGTCGCGGCATCTCGGCGGCGCTCGGCCACCGACCGTAAGCCGTCGGCTCACATTCGACGTGCGGCGAGCCGCTTCCATCCCATGGAATCCGGGATGCGCGGCGAATGCGCCGCAGCGCACGATGGTGCCACCCTTCCATCCACTCGAGAGGACGCAGCGTTGCGAACCCAGGCGGTCATCATCGGAGCCGGCCCCGCCGGTCTCCTGCTCGGGCACATCCTGCACCGGGCCGGCATCGGGTTCACGATCCTCGAGGCCCGGTCGCGTGAGCAAGTGCTCGGTCGGATCCGCGCCGGCGTGCTCGAACAGGGTTCCGTCGACACGCTCGCCGAGCTGGGCCTCGACGCCGACCTGCGCGAGCGCGGACTGACGCACCACGGCATCCACCTCCAGTTCGAGGGGACCCGCCATCACGTCGATTTCGACGAGCTCGTCGGGCGCACGGTCACGGTGTACGGTCAGCAGGCGCTCGTGCGGCATCTGCTCGCCGAGCACGACCGGCTCGGCAGCGACATCCGCTTCGAGGTCTCCGACGTCGCGCCGACCGGACTCGAGGGATCCCCCTCGGTGAGCTTCACGGATGCCGGGGCGACGACCACGATCGAGGGCGACGTCGTGGTGGGAGCCGACGGCTTCCACGGCGTCTGCCGACCGGCGATCCCCGGCATCCGGGCATTCGAACGCGCCTTCCCGTTCGGGTGGCTCGGCATCCTCGCCGAGGTGCCGCCGTCGACCGACGACCTCATCTACGCGCTGCACCCCGACGGATTCGCGATGCATTCGATGCGCTCGCCCGAGGTCTCGCGCCTCTACGTGCAGGTTCGCCATGACGAGTCCATCGACGACTGGTCCGACGCCCGCATCTGGGATGCGCTGCAGACCAGGCTCGGCGTCGACGGCTGGACCCTGCATGAGGGCGAGGTGCTCGAGAAGTCGATCACGCCGATGCGCTCGTTCGTCGCCTCGACCATGGCGCACGGCCGGCTGTTCCTCGTCGGCGATGCCGCGCACATCGTGCCGCCGACCGGGGCGAAGGGCCTCAACTCGGCGATCGCCGACGTCGTGCTGCTCGGCCGCGCTCTCGTCGCCGGCCTGCGACACGGCGACGAGTCCGGCCTCCGCGGGTACAGCGACGCGGCACTCGCACGGCAGTGGAAGGTGCAGCAGTTCTCCGAGTGGATGACCGACCTCCTGCACGTGCACGACGCACCGGATGCCTCGGCCCGCGAGTTCGCGTACCGCAGCCAGGTTGGTCGACTCGAGTACGTGACCGGGTCACATGCCGCCCTCCAGAGCCTCGCCGAGCAGTACGCCGGACTTCCCTTCACGACGGAGCAATGATGCTGAGCACCCCTTCCCGAACCGAGCTGTCGCAACGCACGATCAGCGACGAGATCGCCGACCGCCAAGCGCTCGAGCGCGATGCCGCGGCATCCGCGGGTCGTGGGCTCGAGGCCCACCCGCGGCGGGACTTCGCGCCGTATCGCTCGACCGTGCTGCGGCATCCGACGCACGAACTCGTGCGTGCCGACCCCGAGGAGATCGAGCTCGTGTCGCCGGCGTTCGGCCACACCGACGTCGCGGCGGAGGAGAACGACCTCACCATCCAACATGCCGGGGAACCGCTCGGCGAGCGCATCATCGTGACGGGCCGGGTGCTCGACGGCGACGGCCGACCGGTGCGCAACCAGCTGGTGGAGATCTGGCAGGCGAACGCGTCGGGGCGCTACGTGCACAAGCGCGACCAGCACCCGGCTCCGCTCGATCCGAACTTCACGGGCGTCGGCCGCATCATCACCGGCGACGACGGGTCGTACCGACTGACGACGATCAAGCCCGGCGCCTACCCGTGGAAGAACCACCGCAACGCCTGGCGGCCGGCGCACATCCACTTCTCGTTCTTCGGGTCGGCGTTCACGCAGCGCCTGATCACGCAGATGTACTTCCCGGGCGATCCGCTCTTCGCGCTCGACCCGATCTACCAGTCCATCGTCGACCCGGCCGCGCGCGAGCGGCTCGTCGCCGCATACGACCACGACGTGAGCGAGCCCGAGTGGGCGATCGGCTACCGATGGGACGTCGTGCTCACCGGCCCGCGATCGACCTGGACGGAACCGGAGGATGGCGACCATGCCTGAGCAGCGACTCCTTGGCCAGACGCCGTCGCAGACCGTCGGCCCGTTCTTCGGGTACGCCCTGCCGTACGTCGGCGGACCCGACGTGCGGGCGCCGTGGCATTCCGACGCGATCCGCCTGCACGGCACCGTGTACGACGGCGCGGGCGACCCGATCCCCGACGCGATCGTCGAGATCTGGGGTGCGGATGCCGCAGGCAGGCCTTCGACCGAGCGCGGCGCCCTCGATCGCGACCCGCACGGCTTCGCCGGCTTCGGACGGGCCGCCGTCGACCGCGACGGCCACTACTCGTTCACGACGATCAAGCCGGGCGCGCTGCGTGCCGGATCGGCACCGTACGTGCTCGTGACGGTGTTCGCTCGCGGCGTGCTGCAGCACCTCTTCACCCGGGCCTACTTCGCCGACGAACCCGCTGCGAACGCGGTCGATCCGCTGCTGACCAGCGTCGATCCCGCCCGGCGGAGCACACTGGTGGCCGAGCCCGACGCTCACGGCTCGTACCGCTTCGACATCCGCCTGCAGGGCGAGGGCGAAACCGTGTTCCTCGACTACGGCACCGAGCTGTGATGGAGACGCGGACCGCAATGGAGACGCGGCGATGACGGACTGGGGACTGCTGGAGCCCGGGGCGACCGACCCCACGGGCACCGACGACGACGCGGTGCTCACGGCGATGGTCGACGTCGAACGAGCGCTGCTGCGGGTGTGGGGGAGCGAACTCGACGAGTTCCTCGACGCGCAGGCCGATGCGCTCGACGCCGCGTCGCTCGACCGAACCGCGCTCGTCGAGGGCGTGGCCCGCGACGCAGTTCCGCTCGTCGCACTCGTGCCGGCGCTGCGGGCACAGCTCGAGCGTGCAGGGCTTCCGGCCGATCGCCTCCATCTCGGGGCGACCAGCCAGGACGTGCTCGACACCGCCCTGATGCTCATCTCGCGTGACGCCCTGCAGGCGACCCGCGCCTCGCTCGTCGAGGCGGGTGGGCGCCTCGCCGCACTCGCCGACGCCGAACGGCGGAGCCCGCGCATCGGCCGCACGATCGCTCGCCACGGCGAGGCGAGCACCCTCGGCGTGCTCGCCGCGGGCTGGCTCGACGGCCTCGCCTCGGCGGTCGACGCGATCGACGCCCTCACGTTCCCCGTGCAGTTCGGCGGCGCGGTGGGCACCGGCACGGCGGCGGATGTCGCGGCGGGGCGCCCGGGCGCGGCCGACACCGTACGTGCCGGGCTGGCGGCCGAGCTCGGACTCGCCGACCCGGGTCGTGCCTGGCATGCCGAGCGCACGCCGGTGCTCGCGATCGCCTCCGCGACGGCAGCGGTCGTGGCGGCCCTCGGCCGCATCGCGGGCGACGTGACCCTCCTCTCGCGCGAGGAGCTCGGGGAAGTTCGCGTCTCCGGCGGCGGCGGCTCGTCGGCCATGCCGCACAAGCGCAATCCGGTCGACGCCGTGGCGATCACCGCGGCGGCTGTCGAGGCACCGGGACTGCTGCAGATCATCGCGTCCGCTGCGATCGCGGGCGATGAACGATCCGTGGGTCGGTGGCACGCGGAGTGGGCCTCGCATCGGAGACTCGTGCGCCTCGCCCGGTCGGCGTCGAACGCCACGGTCCGACTCTTCGCGGGTCTCGAGTTCGCTCGCGATCGCGCCGAACAGATCCTGGCGTCCTCCGGTGCGACCGGCGAGCGCCCCGAGCGTGCTGCGCTGATCGCGGCATCCGAGCGGATCGTCGACCGGGCAATCGCTCGCTTCGTCACCGCCTCCGAAGGGAGCACGCGCCCATGACCGTTCCACGCCTGCGAGGTTCGTTCGCTCCGGCCACGGCGCCGGGCGCGTCCAATCCGCTCCTCGCGCTGCTGCCGTCGCTCGGCACCACGTCGGCGCTGTGGGACGGCGTCGTCGCCGCGCTGCGCGTTGACCCGCGCACGGCGGGCCTGCGCATCCTGCGCATCGACCTGCCCGGGCACGGCGCCAGCGCCGCGGCATCCGACCCGTTCACGATCGCCGACCTCGCCGACGCGGTGCTCGCCGTCGTCGACGAGGCGGGCGGTGGCGCCTTCCACGTCGCGGGCGTCTCGCTCGGCGGCGCGATCGCGCTCGAGCTCGCGGCCGCGCATCCCGACCGTGTGCGCAGCCTCGTGATGAGTTGCAGCGGCTCCCGCATCGGCACGGCCGGGAGCTGGGCCGAACGCGCCGCGTCGGTCCGTGCGAGCGGGACCGCGTCGCTCGTGACCGGCAGCGCGTCACGCTGGTTCGCCCCCGGCTTCCTCGAACGCGATGCCGGCGGGCCCGGCGCCCGCACCCTCGGCACACTGATCGACATCGACGACGAGTCGTACGCCCGATGCGCCGAGGCGCTCGGCGCCTTCGACCGCACCGCGTCGCTCGCCGCACTCACCGTGCCCGCCCTCGCGATCAGCGGCGAGCATGACCAGGTCACCACACCCGCGTCGATGCAGGACCTCATCGACGACGTGCCGGGTGGACGCCACGTCGCGCTCGATGGCGCCTCGCACCTCGCGGTGCTCGAAGAACCGGCCGCAGCGGCCGCCCTCATCGCCGAGCACATCGAGCGCGCGGAACGGCACGCCGCGGCATCCGTCGTGCACGACCACGGCCTGTCGGTGCGCCGCAGCGTGCTCGGCGACGCCCACGTCGACCGCGCGAACGCCGCGATCACGGCCGAGACCGTCGCGTTCCAGGACTTCATCACCCGCTACGCGTGGGCCGAGATCTGGGACCGCCCCCAGCTCACCCGGCAGGAGCGGTCGATCGCCACCCTCGCGAGCCTCGTCACCGGCGGCCACGAGGGGGAGCTGCGCATGCACGTGCGCGCCGCCCTCGGCAACGGCCTGAGCCGCGAGCGCATCGCCGAGGTCATCATGCACACCGCGCTCTACGCAGGACTGCCGGCCGCGAACGGCGCCCTGGCGGCGATGACCGACGTGTTCGCGTCGCTCGACGCGTCCGAGACCGAGAACCGACCCGAACCGCACCCCCACGCATCACACCGAGAGGACCGCACGAAACATGGATAAGACCGTCAGCAGCGCCGCCGAGGCGGTCGCGGACATCTTCGACGGCGCGTCGCTCGCGGTCGGCGGGTTCGGCCTGTCGGGCGTGCCGATCTGGACGATCCGCGCCCTCACCGAGCAGGGCGCCACCGACCTCGAGGTCGTGTCGAACAACTGCGGCGTCGACGGATGGGGGCTCGCCGAACTCCTCGAACGAGGCCGCATCCGCCGCGTCATCGCGAGTTACATCGGCGAGAACAAGGAGTTCGGCCGCCAGTACCTCGGCGGAGAGATCGAGGTCGAGCTGACCCCGCAGGGCACGCTCGCCGAGCGGCTCCGGGCCGGAGGAGTCGGCATCCCCGCGTTCTTCACGGCAGCGGGCGCCGGCACGGTCGTCTCAGACGGCGGGATGCCGCTGCGCTACGCCCCCGACGGCTCGGTCGCCCTGGCGAGCGAACCGAAGGAGCTGCGTCCCTTCGGGACGTTCGGGAAGAACCGGGAGTACGTGCTCGAGCATGCGATCCGCACCGACTTCGGGCTCGTGCGGGCTGCGGTCGGCGACCGGCACGGCAACCTGCGGTTCGAGAAGGCGACCCGTAACTTCAACCCCCTTGCGGGCATGGCCGGCAAGGTGACGATCGCCGAGGTCGACGAGCTCGTCGAGCCGGGCGTGCTCGGGCCCGACGACATCCACCTGCCGGGCATCTACGTCGACCGCGTCGTGGTGCTCACGCGCGAGCAGGCGGCCGACCTGCCCATCGAGAAGACCACGGTGCGGCCCCGGCCCGCGGCATCCGGAACCGCTCCCACTGAGGACGAGGAGACCCGCTGATGCCGCTCACCCGCGACGAGATGGCAGCCCGCGCCGCCCGCGAGCTCGAGGACGGCTCGTACGTGAACCTCGGCATCGGACTGCCGACGCTCATCCCCAACTTTCTGCCGGACGACGTCGAGGTCGTGCTGCACTCCGAGAACGGCATCCTGGGCGTCGGCCCGTACCCGTGGGAGGGCGAGGCCGACCCGAAGCTGATCAACGCCGGCAAGGAGACGGTGACCGTGCTGCCCGGCGCGAGCTACTTCGACTCGGCGGCCAGCTTCGGGATGATCCGCGGCGGACGCATCACGACCGCCGTGCTCGGCGCCATGCAGGTGAGCGTCGGCGGCGACATCGCGAACTGGGCTGTGCCCGGCAAGATGGTGAAGGGAATGGGCGGTGCCATGGATCTTGTCAACGGAGCCGAGCGCGTGATCGTCGTCATGGAGCACGTCGCCAAAGACGGCTCGCCCAAGATCGTGCCCCAGTGCACCCTGCCCCTGACCGGTCGCTCGTGCGTAGATCGCATCATCACCGACCTGGCCGTGTTCGACGTCACCGACGACGGACTCGTCCTCGTCGAGCTCGCACCTGCCGTGACGATCCAGCAGGTGACGGATGCCACGGGCGCGCCCTTCACCCTCGGGCCCGACCTGTGACCGCACGATCTGCGACGGCCCTGCGCGAGGTCGTGATCTGCTCGCCGTTGCGCACGCCCGTCGGACGCATGGGCGGCGCGCTCGCGAGCATCTCGGCACTGACGCTCGCCGAGACCGTGCTCGGCGCCCTGCTCGAGCGCACGGGACTCGACCCGGCAGCGGTCGACGGGGTGATCGCCGCGCAGGGGTACCCGACGATGGAGGCACCCGCCTTCGGACGCGTGGCGGCCCTGAACGTCGGCTTCCCCGTGACGACGACCGGCTATCAGCTCGACCGCCGCTGCGGATCGGGCCTGCAGGCCGTGATGAACGCGGCAATGGAGGTGCAGACCGGGGTCGCAGACGTGGTCGTCGCCCTCGGCGCGGAGTCGATGTCGAACGCGCCGCTCTACACCGTCGAGGGTCGACGCGGATTCGGCGGTGCGGGCCTGATGCTGCACGACGCCCTCTCGCGCGGGCGCGAGACCGTTGGCGGGCGCCGTTTCCCGACGCCGGAGGGCAACGTCGGATCTGCCGAACGGCTGCGCGCCGAGTACGGCATCTCGCGCGAGGCACAGGACGCGCTCGCGCTGCGCTCGCACGAACGGGCCGTGGCCGCGCAGCAGTCGGGCGCGTTCGACGCGGAACTCGTGCCGGTCGAGGTGCCCGGGCGCCGCGAATCGGTGATCGTCGGCCGCGACGAGCATCCGCGCGCCGACACCACGCTCGACGCGCTCGGCGCACTGCGCCCCATCCTCCTGCGGAGCGACCCCGACGCGACCGTCACCGCGGGCAACGCGAGCGGACAGAACGACGCCGCGGCCGCCTGCATCGTCACGACACCGGAGCGCGCCGCCGAGCTGGGGCTACGCCCGACGCTGCGGCTCGTATCGTGGGCCGTAGCCGGCAACGACCCGCTGCGCTTCGGCGTCGCGCCCGTGCCTGCCGCGAACCTGGCCCTCGCTCGCGCCGGCATCCGTTTCGCCGATCTCGACGTGATCGAGCTGAACGAGGCGTTCGCCGTGCAGGTGCTCGCGTGCCTCGCCGACTGGGGCCTCGATGCCGACGACCCGCGCCTCAACCCGCGGGGGAGCGGCATCTCGATCGGGCACCCGATCGGGGCCACCGGCATCCGGATGCTCGCGACCCTCGCGCACGAACTGCCTGCCCTCGACGGAACCCTCGCCCTCGAGACGATGTGCATCGGCGGCGGCCAGGCGCTTGCGGCAGTGTTCGAGCGGGCGTAACACGTCGTCGACGTTCGACATCAGTGCGCGCCGATCGCCGAAGGGTCGGATGATCTCAGCCCGCGCGCGGCGACCTCGTGCGCCGCGTAGCGTGCGGGCGTCACGTCGTAGCGTTCCTTGAACGCGGCGATGAAGCTGCTGACGGACCGGTATCCGACCTGCGCCGCGACTTCCTGCACCGAGTCGCCTGCCGCGAGCAGGCCCGCGGCTGCGTGCATCCGTGCCTGCACCCGCCACTGTCGGAACGGAATGCCGGTGCCGGCGATGAAAGCGCGGGCGATCGTCTTCTCGTTCACGGCGAGCTCGGTCGACCAGTCGCTCGCCGAGGGGCGGACGACGCTCATCGTCGCGCATCGGCTCTCCCAGGCGGCCTCAGCCGACCGGATCGTCGTGATGGATCGCGGTCGCATCTGCGAACAGGGAACCCATGCCGGGCTCGTCGCTGCGGGCCGTTCGTACGCCCGCCTCTGGGCGGCCTGGATCGGAGCCAGGACGAGCGACTGACGGTCGTGTTCACTCGATCCGAGTCCGGTCGGGACATTCCTCTGCCGCATTCCCGAGGCGTGCCCGAGAGAACACGAACCCCCCCCACAGCTCGGGCCGCAGGGGGGTTCGACTTCTCGGCGCTACCTCCTGGCTGTGAACGTGTAGACCGGGTTGGAGCCGTTCGGGTAGATGCGGACCCCCGCGTACACGCACGGGCCGACCGTGTACTTCTCCTGGATGTAGACCTTTCGCACCTGCAGGCACTTCGATTGCAGGCCTTCGACCGTGATCGTGCTGGTCGTCGCGGCGAACGCGGGTGCGGCCGTCGTGCTCCCGAGCGCGATCATCAGCGCGGAGGCTGCAAGCGCGGCGACAAGTCGCTTCTTCAAGACATCATCTCCAAACTCGACGCGCGCCGGAGTAGCTCGCGATCGGATCGAGAACAGTATGGCGTCCCGCGGGCGCCGTCCGTCGTCGACTACTCGACGAGCTTGCCCGCCACCGAGACCTCCTCGCGCATGAGGGCCGCGATCTCGGCGGGGATCGGCGGGATCGCCTCGCGGGTGACCCCGGCGGACGGCGACCAGACGAGGTTCACCTGGAGCGCGGCATCCGTCTCGGGGAAGTCGCTGCGGTTGTGGCAGCCGCGGGTCTCGCGGCGCTCGAGTGCGGCCTCGAGGGTGGCGCGGGCGGCGAGCGCGGCGGACTTGAGGTCGAAGGCGTGCGCCAGGTCCTGGTAGCCGGCGATGTCGGGGTGCACACCGACCTCCGCAATGCGCGCCTCGATCGCGTCGAGCTCGGCGAGGCCGGCCAGCAGGCCCTGCTCGTCGCGGACGACGCCGGCGTGCTCGGTCATGGTGTTGCGGATGGCGCGTTGCAGGGCCCGCACGTTCTCGGTGCCGTCGCCGGCGAGCAGCGTCGAGATCTCGTCTCGCGCGGTCCGCACCGCGGCGCCCGATCGCGTCTGCGCGGTGAGCGAGCGCGAATAGTCGATCGCAGCCTGGCCGACGATGCGCCCGAAGACCAGCAGCTCGATCAGCGAGTTCCCGCCGAGGCGGTTCGCGCCGTGCAGGCCCGACGACGCCTCACCGATCGCATAGAGGCCGGGCACGTCGGTGCCGTGGTCCTCCGGGCGCACCCAGACGCCGCCCATCGAGTAGTGCGCGGTCGGCGCGATCTCGATCGGCTCCTTCGTGATGTCGAGCATCTGCAGCTCGAGCATGGTCTGGTATACGCGGGGAAGTCGCTGCATGATCGTCTCGCGGGGCAGGTGCGAGACATCCAGCCAGACTCCGCCGTTGGGGGTTCCGCGACCTTCCTTGATCTCGGTGTAGCAGGCGAGGGCGACGCGGTCGCGGGTCGAGAGCTCGAGCCGCTCGGGGTCGTACTTGTGCATGAAACGCTCGCCGAGGCCGTTGGTGAGGATGCCGCCCTCGCCGCGGGCCGCTTCGGAGATGAGCGTGCCGGCCGCGTTCTCGGGTTCGATGATGCCCGAGGGGTGGAACTGCACGAGTTCGGGGTCGCGCACCCGCCCACCCGCCTCGACGGCCAGGCGCCAGGAATCACCGGTGTTCTCGTCGCGTCGCGACGAGGTGCGCCGCCAGATGCGGTTGTGGCCGCCCGCGGCGAGGATGACCGCGTCGGCGTGGATGAGGTAGCGCGTGCCGTCCTCGACGTCGAAGCCGTAGGCGCCGAACACCGCGCCGTCGTCGTTCACGAGGATGCGCGTGATGTAGACCGTGTCGAGGATCGGCACGCGCAGCTGCGCGGCCCGGTTGATGAGCGTGCGCTGGATCTCGAGGCCCGTGTAGTCGCCGGCGAACGCCGTGCGCCGGTAGGTGTGCGCGCCGAAGAAGCGCTGCGAGATGCGGCCGTCGTCTTCACGGGCGAAGGGCATGCCGTAGCGCTCGAGGTCGTCGATGCCGCGCGCCGCGCCCTCGGTGACGGTGACGACGGTGCGCGGGTCGGCGAGCAGGTAACTCTCCTTCAGCGTGTCGGCGGCGTGCTGCTGCCAGCTGTCGTCGGCGTCGATCGTGGCGAGGGCGGCGTTGATGCCGCCGGCTGCGAGCGAGGTGTGCGCGTCGGACTTGGGCCGCTTGCCGAGGGCGAGCACGTCGACGCCCGCCTCCGCGAGTTCGATGGCGGCGCGCAGGCCGGATCCGCCGGTGCCGATGACGAGCACGGTCGTGGAGATCTGTCGTTCCGGAGTGTTCGAGGTCTTCGAGGGCGTCGGGGTGGTCATGGATGCAACGCTAGGCACCGGCATCCGATTACTCCAATGCATCTACATTATGAAAACGATGCGCGTACGCTATCGATATGAACCTCGAACAGCTGCGCAGCTTCGTCGAGGTGGCCCGGTTCGGCAACTTCACCCGGGCCGCCGAGGAGCGCTACCTCGCGCAACCCTCGCTGAGCCGTCAGATCGCCGCGCTCGAGCACGATCTCGGCGCCGAGCTGTTCCACCGTTCCCGCGGACGCAGCTCGCTCACGGTCGCGGGGGAGTCGCTGCTGCCGCTCGCCCGCCGCATGCTCGCCGACGCCGAGTCGGTGCGCCGTGAACTCGCCGAGCTCGCCGGTCTGGAACGCGGCCGGGTGCGGCTCGGGGCCACGCCCACGCTCTGCATCAGCCTCGTCGCCGAGGTGCTGAGCGCATTCCACGCCGAGCACCCGGCGATCGAACTGCACCTCTCGGAGCACGGGTCGCGCCGGCTGCTCGACGAACTCGCGAGCGGTGAACTCGATCTCGCACTCGTCACGACGTCGGATGCCGCGGCCACCGAGCGCTTCACGGTGACGCCCCTGCTCGTCGAGGAGCTCGTGCTGATCTCGTCGGCCGGTGCGCCACCGGTCTCACCGCGCGACACCATCTCGCTCGGCGAGGTGGCGGCCCTCCCGCAGATCGCGTTCAGCTCGAGCTACGACCTCCGCAACACGACGGATGCCGCCTTCCGCGCCGCCGGGCTCACCCCCGTCGTGGTGCTCGAGGGTGCGGAGATGGATGCCGTGCTCCGCTTCGTCGAGCGGGACCTCGGCGTTGCGATCGTGCCCGCGATGGTGCTGATCGACCGACCCGGACTGCGGTCGGTGCGGCTCGAGGTGTCGACGGCCGGCGCTTCGGAGGCCGGCGCTTCGAAGCCTGGCCTTTCGAAGCCTGGCGTTTCGAAGACCGACGGGTCCGCGCTCTCGCGCACGATCAGCCTCGCCAGACCTGCCGATGTCGCGCCGACCACCGCGGTCGAGACGATGCGCCGTACGATCTCCCAGAGCGCCAGTGCGTTCGCGTCCAGGGCGGGGGCGACCATGCGGATCGCTCGGTCCGAGGACTGAGCCGCGGCCAGAGGCCGCGGGATCGGGTCGGGTTCGGCGGCTCAGCCTCGCGGTGCGACGAGCCGTCGCGCCCGGAGCAGCGCCCGTCGTGCAATGCGGAGCCATGGCAGGTCGTGCGGCCAGTGCAGTACGACGGTGTGCAGTCCGCGTCTCCACCGGAGCCCGCCCTTGCCATCGCTGAGCGGCCGGATCGAGATGCCGGTGCGCAGTGCCCGGACGAGTCGGACGGAGTGCGAGACCCCGACGTGGAATGAGAGGTCCAGATCGTCGTGCGTGAGTGAATCGTGGATGTGCACGTCGTCTCGGACGAGCTGCCACACCCTCCGTCGCAACGCCAGGTTGGAGCCGAAGAGGGGAACGTGGCCGAGCGCGGTCGCGGTGATCACGAAATAGGAGCCGAGGTAGACCGCGGCCGCGGGCGATCGAAGCCATCGAGGGCCGTCGGTGAAGCGAGCGGGGCCGGTGATGGCCGCCACGTTCTCGAGACGGTCGAACGTCGAGACGATCGTGGCCACCCAGTGCGTCGAGGGGATCGAGTCCGCGTCGAGGCGGGCGATGATGTCGCCCCTGGCGGCGTCGTATCCGGCCGCGCTCGCGACGCCGATTCCCGGTGAGGACTCGAAGACGACCCGGGCGCCGTATCGGCGTGCGACCTCGCTCGTGTCGTCGGTCGAGTCGTTGTCGACCACGATCACCTCGAGGGGCTCGAGGGATTGCGAACGAAGCGCCGCGAGACAGTTCGCGAGCGCTTCGGCGTCATCCCTCACGGGGATGACGACGCTGACCGAGACCGGCTTCGGCCGCGAAGCCGCCGACTCCGTTGCACCCGACGACTCCGTTGCAGCACCCGACGCACTCGTCGCGCCCGTCGACGCCGAGGAGACCCGTGGTTCGAGCGCGGTCATCGAAGTTCCCCGGCAGAGGTGCGCTCGGATGGCTGCGTCGCGACGATCGCCGATCCCGCGCGGCCGCGGGCGGTGGCGGTCGGCAGGAGGAGTCCGGCGATGAGTCCGCCGACGCCATCCGCCATCAGGTCGCCGATGGTGTCGTCGTAGCCGACGAAGACGACGGCGTCGGTGAAGGTGTACCCGGCCCACTCGAGCATCTCCCAGATGCTCCCGAGGGCGAGCCCGATCGCCGTGGCCAGCGCGATGACCGTCGGTCCGTGGAAGGTCGGCCGGAGCGACCCCGTCTGCTGCGCCGCCGCCATCACGATCACTGTGACGGCTGCGGTCAGGGCGACGTGCACCAGCTTGTCCCACCCGAAGACCTCGGTGTAGAGGTCGAAGATGTTGCTCCAAGCGGCAAGGAGCGCGATCAGCACGATGCCGAGGTCGACGGACGGCCGGATTCCGAGCGCTCGCGGCGCGAGCGCTCCAAGCAGCGCCAGCATGAAGATGCTGGCCTGCACCGCGCCCCATCCGATGCCGGCGACGAGCACACTGGCGATCGCGAGCAGCCGGACGCCGTCGGCGGCGATGGCGACCACGCCCGCAGGGCGTCGAAGGAACGTCTGCGCGAGGCTGTTCACGACCGCACCTCGCGGCCGATTCCGCCATCCGGCAGCGAACGTTCGGGACATCGGACGAGCGCGTGCACGGGCTCGTGGTCGGAGACGGCCGAGCCGTCGAAGCGGATCGCGTTGACCGCCGCAGCCTCGACCCGAACGGATGGCGACACCAGGATCCGGTCGATCCGCGGGCCCCCCGCGACGGGAGCGCGATAGTCGGAATACGTTCCCCACTCCGGGGTCAGACGTCGGGCGGACGTCGCCCACGAGTCGACGAGGACATCCCCCCGGAACAGTTCCTCGAAGACCTTCGAGCGACGTCCGCCATTGAAATCACCCATGACGATGACCGGCTCATCGAGTCCGGCGGCGATGCGGTGGACGAGTCGAGCGGACCTTCGTCGCGAGCGCTCGGAGAGGTGATCGAAATGCGTGACGATGACGTGGAACCTTGTCCCGAGTGCGAGGTCCTCGAGTTCCGCGTGCACGGCGACCCGGGGGAGGAGGTTGCCGAACGATCGAGACCCCGCGACGTCCGGTCGGTCGGAGAGCCAGTGCACGCGGCGATCGATGAACTGCAGCCGTTCGGCATCGACGTGGATCTCGCATCGCTCGCCGCCGCGGTCGGCATCCCGGCCCGTGCCGAATCCTTCGTACCCGGCACCCAGGGCGACGCGAATGTCCGCCGCCTGATCCGGGAGCACCTCCTGGATGCCCAGCACGGTCGGCCGCTCGAGCCGCAGCAACCGTGCGAGGAGTGGCGCGCGTCGGCTCCACCGATCCGCCGGGCGGACGACCGCGACGCGTCGGCGCACATTCAGCGACATCAGGTGCATGACCGGAGCGAGAACCGACCCGATCAACGGCGAGGGCACCTCGTCCTGCTCCCGGTTTCGCTTCATCCCCTCGACGCTACGGGCGGTCGCGCATCCGGGGTAGGCCCTTGCGCACGGGCTGCGCATCACCATCCCGTCCCGGATTCCACACGCTCCCAGCCGCTCGACCTGCAGCCCCGGGCGGCCCGGGGGCTCGCGGTCGTTGTCAAGCCCCGCCGGTGCGCGGCACCGCGACCGTACCGTTGGCACATGGCCGAGCTCGATGCACGCGACGACCACATCCGACCCGATGGGATCGATGATGCGACGGTCGAAGCGCTCGGCAAACTCTCCGAAGCGTTCGAGGTGACCGAGGATGCTCGCGGCCACCTCTACGCGTTCCACCGCCTCACGGGGCAGGCCGACCTCGCGCTGGGCGATGCGGTCGAATTGCTCCGCGCGGCAGGGCACGACGAATGGGCCGATCGGATCGACGCCGAGCTGGTCGGCCGAAACGTGCTCCAGGGTCGCTGGACCTTCCAGATCGTCGAGGAGTACGACGACGGCTATCACGCGACGTTCACCGACCTCGAGAGATCAGCCCGCGATGCCCTCATCGGTGGCCGGCGGCACGTCTTCGAGTCGGAGATGAAAGAGGCGAGGCGCACGAACGGCCGGCGCGGTCACGAGGCCAGACCTCCGCAGAACTGAGCCGACACGGCGGGACCCATTCCGCCCCAGCAAAGCGAACCGAACGAACATGGTGCGGATCTCCGGGTTCGGATGGATCCGATCCGGACGCTGAGGAGGAATTCAGGATGCAGCAGACCCCTGCGAAGCGGCGCGCGGCCATCGTCTACAACCCGGTCAAACTCGATGCGGACGCGACGCGCCCCGTGTTGGCGGCGATCGAGGCCGACGGGGACTGGGCGCCGAGCCTGTGGCTGGAGACATCCGTGGATGATCCCGGAACGGGCCAGACCGCCAGCGCGCTGGAGCAGGGAGTCGATGTCGTCATCGCGGCCGGAGGAGACGGCACCGTCCGCATCGTGGCCGAAGGCCTGCGCGGCACCGGCGTGCCGCTGGCACTGCTCCCATCGGGAACGGGAAACCTCTTGGCCCGCAACCTGAACCTGACGCTCGACGATCCGGAGCAATCGCTGCGAACCGCCTTGACCGGGGCGGACCGTCCGATCGACATGGCGCTGATCGACATCCGTGGCGATGACGGGACGACGCACCGCCACGCCTATCTCGTCATGGCAGGGCTCGGACTCGACGCGAAGATGCTGGCGAACACCGATGACGACCTGAAGGCGAAGGCCGGCTGGCTCGCCTACGTCAAGGCCATCGGGCTGGCGCTGCAGGACACGGACCAGCTTCGTCTGCGCTACCGGCTCGACTCCGGGCCGACGCACCGGGTTCGTGCCCACACGATCATCATGGGCAACTGCGGTTCGCTGCCGGCCAACATCCTCCTGCTGCCCGACGCCGCGGTCGACGACGGTCGGATGCAGATCGTCCTCCTTCGCCCGGAGGGCTTCTTCGGTTGGGTGCAGATCATGACCAAGATCTTCTGGGAGAACGGGGTCCTTCGCCGCACCTCGGCCGGCCGTCGCCTGATCGGCGTCACGAAGGAGGTGCGTGCGCTCGACTATCTGAACGGCAAACGCCTCGACGTCTCCCTCAACCGAGCCGAACAGATCCAGCTCGATGGCGACTCCTTCGGGGAGGCCCGATCGTTCAGGACCTGGGTCGATCCGTCGAGTCTGCTCGTGCGGGTGCCGCGAGACGCCACCGACTGACCGGGCGTCCCGTGCGGGCGTGCGTCGCCGAACCGAGGCGCTCCGTCCTGTCAACCCCGCGATACCTCCGGTGCTGCTGGTTAGCGTCGTGGTGGGGTCGCGGCACGTCGGCGTCAGGCCCGAAGGGAAACGACATGTCGCGAAACGTCCGGGCCATGCAGTGCTCACCATCGGCAGTGTTCGCCGTGCTGGCCGACGGGTGGCTCTACCCGACGTGGGTCGTCGGTGCTTCCCGCATGCGCGATGTCGACCCCGAGTGGCCGCAGGAGGGCAGCCGCCTCGCGCACTCCGTGGGGGCCTGGCCCGCACTCATCGACGATGAGACCGTGAGCCTCGCGTGGAATCCGCCGCACCGTGCGGTCGTGCGTGCCAAGGGGTGGCCGATCGGCGAAGCCGAGGTGACGATCGACGTGCGCCGCCACGGTGACGGCTGCCTCGTTCGCATTCAGGAGGAGGCGGCCGAAGGCCCGGGCTCCTGGGTGCCTCGGGCGATCACCGACCCGATGCTGTACCTGCGCAACCGCGAGACGTTGCAACGGCTCGCCTTCGTGGCCGAGGGCCGCGAGCAGAACGGCGAATCCTGAGGTGCCCGGTTTCGCCGGAGTGGCGGCGGTGAGCTCGCGGCATCCGACGACGTGGTCGGTGATGACGCCCATTCGTGCCGGCACCCTCACCCGGCGTAGGGCTCCTGGAGCTCCTCTGCGTCGAGCCCGATGTCCGTCATCTCGTCGGGCCAGGCCACTGTCGAGGGCTCGATGCGGCGCGTGCGCTCCTCGAGGTCGGCGACGAGCGCGGCATCGGTGAACTCGCCGATGGAGTCGGCGACGTGGGTCGAGAAGAGCTGGCTCGCTGGGCCGAGCAGCACGTGCGCCGTGGTGACGGCTCCACCTTCGCCGAGGATCGGGATCGTCACCACATCGGAGGTGTGCGCGTCGGCGAGGGCTCGGGCGTACCGGAGGACCGCCTTGCTCACCGCGTCTGGTGTGATCAGGTATCCGTTCGCGTAATGCAGTCGCCTCATGGCCCGAGTATGCGCGTGCGCGCCCCGAGCGCAAGGGGGGTTGCACGGCCGGGAATCGGTGTGAGACTGTGCCCGACCGCTTCAGGAAGGAGGCGCCGTGGGCAAGTTCATCTACGAGACGCTTCGCGTGGACTTCGAGGATCGTGTGCTCGCGCACCTTCAACAGGTGATCGGCGCCAAGCTGAGGCGAGGCGAGTCCTTCCATTTCTCGTGGCGCGACGACGCGTCGATCGGAGACGGCCGTACGACCATCTGGTTGCATCCGTCGGCGACGATCGTCTACAAGTACTACGGCTCGCGACCGCCCTCCATGAATCGTGCCTGGATCGAGGCGCTCAGCCAAGTCGCCAATTCAGGAGCCGGGCTCCATCTGGTGCCCGAGCCGAGCGAGCCGACGACGACGAACGGGGGCGACCGATGAAGCGCATCGACATCTACTACGGGGGCCAGCACTACTCCGTCTCCGGGCGCGAGTACGAAGACGTCCGTCAGGAGATCCTCGGCGGCCTCGCGTCCGGACAGGCGTGGCTCCGCGTCAACATCGGCGAAGGCCAGGACGTCCCGAGCGACTTGCTGATCTCACCCGGCGTGGCGATCTCCCTCGTGCCGATCGCCGCCACGTAGACCCGCACGCAGACGAAACGGAACGGACGGATCACCTGATGCTCCGAACGCGGATGAAGATCGACGGGCGGGAGTACCTCCTACCGGCGGACCACGACCCCGAGACCGTCATGGCGAACATCACCGGACTGGTTCGAGCGGGAGGGGGTTTCGTCGAGGCGATGCGGTCGCCCGATCGCACCGTGAGCGTCTTCGTCTCGCCCGGCATGAGCCTGTCGGTCGAGGTGACCGATGTCGATGGCGACGTGCTCGAGCATTCGGACTCCGACGAGCCATGGCTGCCACCGTCGGCGCTCGACCCGTTCGACCTGCAGTGAGCATCGATCAGCGCGACGAAGGGCGCGAATGGCGCGACGACGTGCGCGATTCGAGCCCGGGCGTCGTCGAGCGGGACCGAGTTGGCGTGTCTCGGCGTGCGGTCTGGATCGACGAGCCGTGATGCCAGACGAGTCCGACTGACCGTCTGTCCCTCGCATCCCCCGGAATGGGGTCTGCGAGGTAGGCTCGGAACGTAGTCATCTCCGCCGTGAAGTGTTCCCGGCGTATCGGTATCGGCCCCGGCGACCGTTCGTTCAGAACGGCACGGAGGCGAACGGCCATGGGCCTGTTCATTTACGACACCAGACTCGAGGTCGACCTCGACGATCGAGTGCTCGCGCACCTGCAGATCGTGATCGTCGACAAGTTTCGGCGCAACGAGAAGTTCGCGATGAGCCTGCTGCATGCCGGACGATCCGTCACGATCTGGATGACGGCCCAGTCACGCGTGCAGTTCGTCTACTCCGGCAACCGTCACCCGGCGATCAATCCGGCGTGGCTCGGCACGATGTCCGAGCGTGCGGGCATGTCGGGCGTGCTTCGGATCGTGCCCGAGCCGCCCGCGCCGCCCGCGCCCGCGAGAGCTCACCCGGCGGGACGGGTTCGTTCGCGAGAGCCGGCACTGCGCTGACCGCTGCACCCGCCCGGACCGGCCTGGTTCAGCAGGCCGACACGCGCTGTCAACCCGGTGAACGGCAGCGTCCGACCGGGTAACGTCGGCATCAGACCGCACGAGCGCAGGCCGGTGCACTGCGAAGAACCCGCCCGAGCGCGCGGCCGGGAGGAACACGATGTCACGGAGCGTTCACCGCCTCGCCTCCGCTGTCGCCGGGGCCCGCCGACAGATCGACGAGACGTCGTGACGGATGCCGATGCCGTCGTCGTCGGCGCGGGGCCCAACGGGCTCGCGGCGGCCGTGACCCTGGCTCGGGCAGGCCTGCGCGTGCAGGTGTTCGAGCGGGGCGACACGATCGGCGGCGGGGCGCGCACGGCGGAGCTCACGGTGCCCGGATTCCGGCACGACGTGTGCTCGGCGGTGCATCCGATGGCCCTGGCTTCGCGGTTCTTCCGCGAGTTCCAGTTGGCCCGACGCGTCGAGCTGCGGCATCCGGCGGTCGCCTACGGGCACCCGCTCGACGGCGGCGCGGCCGGCCTCGCGTACCGCGACCTCGACCGCACGGTCGACGGGCTGGGCCGCGACGGGCGGGCGTACCGCCGTTTGTTCGAGCCCCTGGTGGCGCACGCCGACGCGGTGGCCGAGTTCACGGGCAGCAACCTGCTCGGTGTGCCGCGCGACCCGGTGACCGCGGCCCGGTTCGGGCTGCGTGCGCTCGAGCAGGGCTCGCCGCTCTGGAACGCGCGCTTCGCCGAGCAGGTCGCGCCGGCCATGCTGGCCGGGGTCGCCGCCCACGCGATCCTCCCGCTTCCGGGCCTCGCGCCCGCCGGGGTGGCCCTCTCGCTCGGCACGTACGCGCACGCGCGCGGCTGGCCGATCCCGGTCGGTGGCAGCCAGTCGATCGTCGACGCGCTCGCCGACGACCTGCTCGCGCACGGCGGCACGATCACGACGAACGCCGAGATCACCGACCTGCGCGAGCTGCCACGTGCCCGCGCGGTGCTGTTCGACGTCACCCCGAAGGCGCTCGTCGCGATCGTGGGCGAGCGGATGCCGCGGCGCTACGCCAGGGCACTGCAGGCGTTCCGCTACGGCAACGCGGTCGCCAAGGTCGACTTCGCCCTGTCGGGCCCGGTGCCGTGGGCGAATCCCGAACTCCGCGCGGCGGGAACCGTGCACGTCGGCGGCACCCGCGCCGAGATCGCCCGTGCCGAACGCGACGTCGCCCGCGGCCGCCACGCGGAGGCGCCGTACGTGCTCGTCTCGCAGCCGTCGATCGTCGACGACACCCGCGCGCCCGCCGGGCGCCACGTGCTCTGGGCGTACACGCACGTGCCCCGCGGATCCGACCTCGACCAGCGCGAGGCGATCACCCGGCAGATCGAGCGGTTCGCACCCGGATTCCGCGACCTGGTGCTCGGGGCGTCGAGCCGCACGGCGCTCGATGTCGAACGGTACGACCCGAACTACGTGCTCGGCGACATCGCCTCGGGCGCTCCGACGATCGGGCAGCTGCTGCGACGCCCGGTGCTCTCGACCGATCCCTGGCGCACGCCAGTGGGCGGCGTGTACCTCGCGTCTGCGTCGACGCCGCCCGGCCCCGGCGTCACGGGCCTCAACGGCTGGTACGCGGCTCGCAGCGCCCTGCGCCACGAGTTCGGCGTGCGGGCGCGACCCAACCTCTCGCTCGACTGAGCGGCCTCACGCCCTGCCGGTGGCGGAGGCGATGAGCACCCAGGTCTCCCCGCAGAGCAGGCACATGGCCATCGACGGCGGCCGGGTGATACCGGGCCTCACGGTCGAGGCGCTCACGATCCGCACCCCGGGTGAGTCGCAGTTGCGGCAGATCACGGGGTACCTCGGGTCGGTGGATGGCCTGGCGTCTCGGGCTCAGCGTGCGTCGTCATCGTGCCGGCCATGGTGAAGCCTCCATCTCGATGCGGTGGTTCGAGGCCCCCGCTCGCCTCACGGTAGGTCGCCGACGAGATTCGGCATAGAGCCTTGACTTTCGAGGTGAGTCCCCGACGGCGAGAGAGCTCTGCGCGCCTCCCCACCCCGCGCGCGCATCGTCGTGACCCGTGCACCGTGTCAAGCCCCTGATGGCTCCGACGAGCGCCGACGTAGCCTTGCCGCTCGCAACGCCGCACACCAATCAGGGGGTCGCCCATGTTCTTCCACGTGCAACGACTGATCAACGACATCGTCCCCGACGAGCCGGATCCCGCCGCGGCGAACGCGCTGCAGGAGGGGCTCGGCGGTCAGTTCGGCGAGATGCGCACGATGATGCAGTACCTGTTCCAGGCCATGAACTTCCGCGGTCCGAACGGCAAGCCGTACCGCGACCTGATCCAGGGCATCGGCACCGAGGAGATCAGCCATGTCGAGCTGATCGGCACGACGATCTCGCGATTGCTCGACGGATCGCCGAGGTATCAGGGCAAGCCCACCGACCCGGTCGACGCCCCGGGCGCGGGAGGGGCGACGCCGTTGAAGATCGCACTCGACGAGGGCAACATCCACCACTACCTGGTCGGTGCGCAGGGCGCCCTGCCCGTCGATGCGGCGGGCAACCCGTGGAGCGGGAGCTACGTGTACAACTCGGGCAACCTGCCGCTGGACCTGCTCTACAACCTGATGCTCGAATCCACGGGTCGGCTGCAGAAGTGCCGCATCTACGAGATGACCGACAACGCCACGGCGCGCTCGACGATCGCGTACCTCATCGTGCGCGACCAAGCCCACGAGAACGCGTACGCGAAGGCGCTCGAATCGCTGGGCGTCAAGTGGAACACGCTGCTTCCGATCCCGAAGACGAACGCCGAGCAGTTCCCCGAGGTCAAGCAGTTGCTCGATCTCGGCCTGCAGTCCAAGCAGTACACGTTCGACCTGGCCGGACAGTCCGAGGCGGGCCGCATCTTCCAGGGCATGTCGCCCTCGAACGACGGCACCGAGCTCGACGGTCGCGAGCAGGCCCCCGAGGGCGTGCCGTCCACGATCGCCCCCGAGCGGTTCGAGGAGTACGCGCCGGGTCTCGACGCCGACCTGCTCGCACTCGTGCAGGCGACCGCCGAGATGGAGATGGCCGAAGCCGCCGACCCGCTCTTCGCACCTACGGTATCGGCTGCGTCGAAGGCGGAGTCGAAGGTCGGTGCGACGTCGAAGCCGGCGACGAAGACGGCGACGAAGCGCGGTGCCACGTCGAAGAAGTCCCGGGGCGGCGGATCATGAGAGCCCTCACCTGGCAGTCCACGGGCAGCGTCAGCATCGAGGACGTGCCGGATCCCCGCATCGAAGCGGCCGATGACGTCATCATCCAGATCACCTCGACGGCGATCTGCGGATCGGATCTCCACCTCTACAACGTGCTCGGCCCGTTCCTGTCGAAGGGCGACGTGCTCGGACACGAGCCGATGGGCGTCATCGTCGAGGTCGGGCCGGCCGTCACGACCCTCGCCGTGGGAGACCGGGTCGTCGTGCCGTTCGTGATCGCCTGCGGCCAGTGCCACATGTGCCGCCTCGGCCTCACGACCCAGTGCGAGACGACCCAGAACCGCGCGACCGAGACCGGCGCCGACCTCTACGGGTACACCGACCTCTACGGGTCGGTACCCGGAGGCCAGGCCGAGTACCTGCGGGTGCGGCGGGCCGACGCGAACGCGTACAGGGTCGGCCGCGAGCTACCCGACGATCGGTACCTGTTCCTCAGCGACATCCTGCCGACGGCGTGGCAGGGTGTGCAGTACGCGAACGTGCCCGAAGGCGGCACGCTCGCCGTGCTCGGCCTTGGACCGGTCGGGCAGTTCGCCGCCCGCATCGGACGCAGCCTCGGCCACCGGGTGCTCGCGGTCGACCCGGTTCCCGAGCGCAGGGCGATGGCGGAGCGGCACGGAATCGAGACCTTCGATCTCGCCGACGACCTGGTCGATCGGCTGCGCGACGAGACCGAAGGGCGCGGGCCCGAAAGCGTGATCGACGCCGTCGGCATGGAGGCGCACGGCAACCCCGGCGTCGAGTTCGTGCAGAAGGCGGTCGGGATCCTGCCCGATGCCCTCGCGAAGCCCGTCATGAAGAAAGCGGGCGTCGATCGGCTGGCGGCGATCCACCTCGCGCTCGACCTCGTCGGGCGCGGCGGCACCGTCTCGCTCAGCGGGGTGTACGCCGGAGCGGCCGACCCGATGCCCCTGATCACCATGTTCGACAAGCAGATCGCACTGCGGATGGGGCAGTGCAACGTGCACACGTGGCTCGACGAACTGCTGCCGCTCGTCGAGGACCCTGCCGACCCGCTGGGCGTCGAAGACCTCGTGACGCATCGCGTGCCGCTCGACCGGGCACCCGAGATGTACGAGACCTTCATGAAGAAGGAGGACGGCTGCATCAAGGTCGTCCTCGAGCCCTGAGCTCCGGGTTAGCACAAGTACCTCACCACGGACAATCCCGGTGACGGGTGGTCGGCCGCTGCGTAGCCTCGGATCATGGCAGCGAAGCAGAGCAGTACCAGCACGTCATCCGCCGCACGCAACAAGCGCCGGCCCGCCCGAGGAGCCGGCCTGACCGACGAACAGAACGCCGAGCGCGGGTTCACCGCGTCGAAGGAGCTCAGCGAGCTCCTGCAGAAGGTGCTCGTCGACCTCATCGAACTCGCCTCGCAGGGCAAGCAGGCGCACTGGAACGTCGTCGGCACGAACTTCCGTGACACCCACCGCCAGCTCGACGAGATCATCGAGTCCGCGCGCGAATTCAGCGACACCGTCGCCGAGCGGATGCGGGCGCTCCACGCGCTCCCCGATGGGCGCAGCGACACCGTCGCCGAGACGACGACGCTTCCCGAGTTCCCGCCCGGCGAACTCGACACCACGTCGGTCGTCGACCTCGTCACCGAGCGTCTGGAGGCCACCGTCTCCACCTGTCGCGAGGTGCACGACGCGGTCGACGAGGAGGATCCGACGAGCGCCGACATCCTTCACGCCATCCTCGAACAGCTCGAGCAGTACGCGTGGATGGTCAGCGCCGAGAACCGCGTGGCCCGTAAGGCCTGAGCCGACCATCCGGCCCCGGCCGGGTCCAGAAGGGATCTGAGATGACCGACCACTCCGAGGACCCGAACGCGGTCCAGGATGCTCCGCTGATGGAGCAGAACGACCGCACGGTCGACGACGCCCTCGACGGCATCGTGGTGCAGACGCAGGCCGACCTCTCGCGCAGCCCGGGCCTGAACGCCCGTGAGCTGCTCGCTCAGCGCCTCGACGACGCGGGGATCGTCCTCGACGAGGGCCGCTTCGAAGACCTGCTCCGCCGCGCGTCGTCGACGTCGGCGACGTCGGACCTGCAGCCCGGCACTGACCTCTGACGAGCCCGGCTCACTTCCGCACGCGGTAGCGCAGGTGGAGCACCCGGTCGCCCTGGATCGCCTCTTCAGGATCCTCCAGCAGGAGTTGCGACCGGGTGGCTCCGAAGTACCGCTTGCCCGACCCGAGCACGACGGGTGTGACATCCATTCGCACCTCGTCGACCAGACCCGCGGCGAGCACTTGGCCGCCGACGTCACCGGCGGCGACCTCGACGACGCGATCACCCGCGAGTTCGCGCGCCTTCGCCAGGGCGGCCTCGATGCCGTCGACGAAGTGGAACGGCGCCGCAGGGTTCCAGTCCTCGGGCGCGGGTCGGTGCGTCACGACGACGACGTGGGCGATCCCGCTCGGGGGTTCGCCGCCCCATCCGTCCGTCAGGTCGAAGACGTGACGGCCGACGACGGTGACGCCGATCCGATCCCAGTACGGGCGCACGTAGTCGTAGGACGCCTGGGAGACCAGCAGCACGCCGCTCTCATCGAGCGGCACGTCGCCGCCCGTCAGCCAGTCGAACAGCGGGCCGGGCTGGTCGAGGTCGTCGGCGATGAACCCGTCCACCGACACCGAGCCGTACATGGTCACGTCGCCCATGATGTTCTCCTTTCGATAACGGCGTCGATCGCTGCGACGTCACTCGTGCAGCCTCATTCGTGCGGCAGGAACGGCTCGTGGTGGTAGCCCGTGTCGTCGAGGACGACGACGGTCGACTCCGGCACCTCGAGGAACGCGCCCGGCAGGTCGTTGAGCGGTTCGGACACCACCACGTGAGCCCGATCGCCGAACAGCGAGAGCCGGTCGGCCTCGGGGTACATCTTGCGGAGCGTCGGGATGTCGGCGGAGTGGAACAGCGTTCGTGTACGGCCCTGCGTCGAATACCGGAATGCCCAGAGCGTCACGCCGTCGGAGACGGCGACGGTGCCCTGCATCGGGAACGGCACCCCCGCGGCATGCCCGGTCTCCTCGACGAAGCGGATGGCCCTGCGCACGCCGTCGACCGGGTCATCCTGCAGGCCGAAGGTCAGCGCGAGGTGGAAGAGCACCTCGGAGTCCGTGGTTCCGCGGATGCTCGGGTAGAGCGCCGGGTCGACCGCGAACGTGAGGTCTCGCTTGAGTCGGCCGAACTCTGCGATCGAGCCGTTGTGCATGAACAGCCAGCGGTTGTGGCGGAAGGGGTGGCAGTTCGTCTGCTGGATCGGCGGGCCGCCGGCCGCCCTGACGTGGCTGAAGAACAGCGGGCTCTCGACGGCCATGGTGAGCTCTCGCAGGTTCTCGTCGTTCCAGGCGGGTTCGATGCTGTGGAACAGGTGCGGCAGCGGATCCCTCGTCGTGCCGCTCGGATACCAGCCGAAGCCGAACCCGTCGCCGTTCACGGTCTCGGCGCCGAGCGGCGAGTCGAGCGACTGGGCGACGAGCGAGTGCTGCGCGTCGAGCACCAGGATCGACGGTTGGAGCGGTTCGCCTGAATAGGCCAGCCAACGACACATCTCGCGACCCCCTGAACGTCATCGTCCGGCCGCGACCCTCCCTCCGAGCGCCGCGTCCACCGCCATCGTAGCCCCCGGCGCGAGTGCCGGTCCGGGCGGTCGGGCCCGGCGATCGGCGGTGCAGTCGGTCGGCCGGCCGGCACCGGTGCCGAGACCGCTCGTCATTCGCGGCACGAACCCTCGGATAGCCTCGAGACATGAGTCGTACCGTCTGGACCGTGCTCGGCGTCATCGCCGCGGTCGTCATCGCCTGGGTTCTCGTCGATGTCGTGTTCAGCGTGGTCTGGTTCCTGGTGAAGGCCGTGATCGTCGCGCTGGTCGCCGTCGTGGTCTTCTTCGTGCTGCGCTCGCTCGTGCTGCGCGGCGATCGCCGGGGTTCGACCGGGCGCTGAGTCGCACCCGCCCGCGTCCGCGGGCTCGGACCTGATGCATCCGACCCGCGACGAGCCGACGCACGTCTGCACGCTCGTCTCGATGGCGGCGAAGTCGTCGATGACGCCGACATCCCTGAGCGCGGGGGACTCGTCGGATCGAGCCCGGCTCAGGCCGTCAGCTGTGCCTCTGCCTCGCGTTTGATGGCCGAGAGCTCGAACTCGAGCGTGATCTTCTCGGACACGAGCACGCCGCCGGTGTCGAGCGGCACGTTCCACTCGAGGCCGAACTCACGGCGATCGATGCGACGTGTTCCCTGGAATCCGGCACGGAGCGCACCGGTCGCGTCGGTGTGCGCACCGACGAATTCGATCGGGATCGTGATGGCCTTCGTCACGTCGCGGATCGTCAGATCGCCGGATACGACGAGCGCGTTGTCGCCGATCTCCTCGATGCGGGAACTCCGGAAGACGATCTCGGGCCACTTCTCGACATTGAAGAAATCATCGCTCCGCAAGTGTTCGTCGCGCTGCGCATTTCGAGTGTCGACGCTGTCGGTGCGGCAGACGATCTCCACGAACGAGGCGTCGGGGTCATCGAGATCGGCGTGCAGTTTGCCGTTCACGTCGGTGAAGGCACCGCGAACCGTTGCCACCATCGCGTGCTTCGCCGAGAAGCCGATGCGCGAGTGGTCGGGATCGATGTCCCAGTCACCGCTCAGATCCGGAGTCGGGTTTGTCATGGTCTCCCCAGGGTCGTTGACGAACTCATCAAGTCTCTCATTCATCCGATGCTGCTCCACGCATGCCGGGTCATGCGACTGCCGTCGCGGTCACCGTGGCCTCGCACGGCGCATCTCGAGCTCGATCTGCGCCCGGGTCGTCGCTCGGGAGTTCCGGTGCGAAGCACTGGACGCGGATGCAACGAGCGCAGGCACGACGAAGCGCCGGATGCGCGGCATCCGGCGCTTCGTGCGAGGTGGGGGAGCGCTGCTACTTGGTCGCGTCGGCGTTCTTGATCAGCTGCCCGCCCGCGAGCCCCGAGAGGATCGCGCTGACGTCGAGGCCAGTGAGGGACTTGACGACCTCGGTTCCCTCGCCGAGCACCTGGCCGACGGTCTTCGTGACCGCGCTCGCGCCGTCGGTCGAGACGACCGTGAGCGTGTCGATGTTCGAGATCGGCTCGGCCGCGGCGCGCACGATCTCGGGCAGACGCGAGATGATCTCCTGCGCGAGGGCCGCCTCGCCGTACTTCTGCAGCGCCAGGGCCTTCGCATCGGTGGCGGATGCCTCGGCGAGGCCCTCGGCCTCGATGGCGGCGGCGCGAGCCTCGCCCTCGGCGCGCACGCCGGCGGCGAGGGCGACCTTGCGATCACGCTCGGCCTCGCCGGCGAAGCGCACGGAGGTCGCGGCGGCCTCGGCGTCCTGCACGGCGGCGACCTTGTTCGCCTCGGCGATCTTGGTGCGCTTGAACGCCTCGGCCTCGGTGCTGGCGTTGGCCGCGTCGCGCTTGGCGGTGGCTCGCTGCACCTCGGCGTACGCCTCGGCCTCGGCGGGCTTGCGGATCTCGATGTCGAGGCGCTCCTGCGTCACGAGCGCCTGCTCCTGCAGCGCGTCGCGCTCCTGCACGGCGACGAGCTTGTCCTGTTCGGCCGTGGCGAGCTGGCCTGCCGCCTGCGCCTCGGCGTTCGCACGGTCGGTCTCGGCCTTGATGCCGGCTTGCTTGAGGCTCAGCGCCTTCTGTCGTTCGGCGATCTGCTCTGCGGCCTCGATGCGGGCGAACTCGCTCGCGCGCGCCGCCTCGGCTTCGCTGACCTCGGCGACCTGGAGGGCACGAGCGGCCTCGGCGCGACCGAGGTTGGCGAGGTAGTTGCTGCCGGGGGTCGAGATGTCCGAGATGTTCAGGAGGTCGACCTGGAGGCCCTGCTCGACGAGGTCGGTCTTGGTCTCGGCGACGACGCGGTCGGAGAGGCTCTTGCGGTCGGAGATGATCTGCTCGATCGTCATGTCGCCCACGATCGATCGGAGCGAGCCCTCGAGGGACTCCTTGATGATCTCGGTGAGCAGTTCCTGCTGCGAGAGGAAGCGCTGCGCAGCCCGGCGCACGCCGTCTTCGGTGCCGCTCACCTTGAAGTTGATCGACGCCTTGATCGCGATCTTGATGCGATTCTTGTCGACGCCCTCGACCGTGATGCCGATCTGGCGCTGCTCGAGCGAGATCGAGAAGCCCTGCTGCAGGATCGGCCAGACGAACGTGCGACCGCCGATCACGACCCGCTGGCCGGTGTTCGTCTCGCCGTTGTTGCGGCCCGCGCCACGGCCCACGATGACGAGCGCCTCATTGGGCGGTACGCGGCGGATGCGCCGCGCGATGAAGACGAGCAGGGAGAGCAGGGCGATGACGATCGCGATGATCGAGATCACCTGGATCAGGGTCGTGTCCAGCAGCAAGGAGGTGCCTTTCGGGTTCGCAGGGGTGGGTGGTGGGCGCGCCGTCTGCGGCGACCCTCAGTTGGCGGAGACCTTCACACGAGTGCCGACGTGCTCGACGACGACGACGCGGGTGCCCTCCGCGATGGGCGCGTCGGAGTAGGCGAGTCGGCGTTCGATCTCGCCGGGGCCGTCGAGGCTCACCTCGCCGCCGGAGGTGGAGACGTCCGATCGCGCGACGCCCGAGAGTCCGACGGCCGAGGCGGGAACGCCGTCGGAGGAGTTCGTCAGGTTGCGCACGACCAGCGCCGAGAGCGCGTAGGCCACGAGGCCGAGCACGATCGCCAGCACGTACGCCCAGATGAGGTCGAGGCCGGTCGTGGCGATGAGCGAGCCCGAGGCGCCGAAGACGACGAGTCCGACCGAGAGCGCCGTGCCCGAGATCGCTCCGTCGCCGACGTCGAAGTGGTCGAGGATGTCCCCGAGCACCAGCGAGATGAGGAGGAGCACGAGGCCCACTCCGCCGACGATGAGGAACGGGAGGAGCATCCGTGTGGCCCTTCTGCGCGCGCGACACCGCACGGGAGCGCACGGGTCCGCCAACTCTATCGGGAAGCGGAGACGATGCTCCGGCTGTCCACAGGGTGCACTGAGACGAGACCGCGCGCGGCTTCACTCGCGGCCTTCCGCCGTCGCCGGACGCACCGGCGGCGTCAGGATGCGACCGACCCCGCGACGGCGATCGCGTCGACCGCCTGATCGCCTCGCAGCCGTCGCATGCGCTCGACGACCTCGTCGACGACCGCGGGCGTCAGCGAACGGCAGACGATGCTGTTCGGGCCGATCGACTCGAGCCCCCCGGCGCGGATCCGGATCACCTCCCACCCGACCTCGGCCAGCGCCTCGTCCTTCTCGAGGTCGGAGGCCTCCTTGAGTCCGAGATGCGCACGCCGCGACCGGCCGGGATCGTCGTACTCGATCGCGATGCGGAGCTGCGGCACGAGGATGTCGGGCCACACCTCGCTGCGCCCGAAGAACGTACGCGCGATGTGCACGGCGTTCACACGGTGGTGCAGCCGGATGCGTTCGCCGAGCATCGTCCGGAGTCGTTGCTCGGTCATCGACGTGCGGGTGCGCAGCCCGGGTTTCATGAACGCGAGCCCGGCCTCGCGAAGGGCGCCTGGTGCGACCGCGTTGGCGCGGCATTTCGCGCACCCGGTGCCGGTGAGCACCTCGTTCACGGTGGCCGGGTATCGGTCGTGCCCGCGCGGGCACTGCCATCGGTACTCGGCGCCGATGCGGGTCTCGATGGCGAGTGCTGCGCGCTGCGGGGGCGCGACCTTGCGCAGCAGCTCGCCGCGCGAGCGTTGGGTCTCGGCGATGAGCATGCACAGCGGGCACGGTCGGCGCAGGGCGAGGGTCGCGGGATCGTCGGGATCGGCACCGTGCCCGCATTGGAAGCTCACGGCGACCATGGGGACTCCTTCGCGTGTGGCATGGGGCGATCATGCTCGGGCCTACCGACATCGCACCGGTACTGGCAACGGCATCGGCTCGCACCGACCTTCGCGCACACCGATGTCGGTGCCTGCCGCGAAAATGGGGGAATGCAGATCGCCGTGGGCGTCGGCGACGGCGGTCGCGTGCGGTTCATCGACCCCGATGAGCCCGACGCGGTGCTCGCCGAGGCCGAGCACGCGGCATCCGCCCCGCTGTTCGAGCGGTTCGAACGCGACCACGGGCCGCGCTGGGTGTGGGCCGACACCCGGCAGTGGTACCCGGCGCTGCTCGACCGCGGTGTGCGGCTCGCGAGATGCCACGACCTGCGCCTGTGCGGAGCGATCCTCGACCACTCCACCTTCACGGCCGACGCGCGCGCACACGGTGCGCCGCCCGCGCCCGCGTGGTTGCCACCCGGCCCGACGATGGCCGAGTCGGTCGTCGCGCCGTCGGCTGGGGCGGCGCACCGCCACGAACCGCTCTTCGACCTCGACGGCTTCGACGACGCGTCCGGTCCTCCATCCGACGGCGTCCTGACGGCCTCATCGGAGCGGGCGGATGCCGCGGCAGGGCGCGCGTCGTCCGAATCCGTCGCCGCCGAGTACCGCCGGCAGCTCGGGCTCATCGACGCCGGCAGCGCTCCCGCTGCGCTGCGGCTCCTGGCCGCCGCCGAATCCGCCGGAGCGCTCATCGGAGTCGAACTGCGCGCCGCTGGACTTCCCTGGAGTCGCCGGGTGCACGAGGCCGTGCTCGAGGCAGAGCTCGGGCCGCGACCGGCGGCCGGGCGCAAACCCGCCCGCATGGAGGAGATCGCCGCCGTCGTGCGCGTCGAGCTCGGGGCGCCGGCCCTCAACCTCGACTCGCAGGTCGACGTGCTGCGGGCCCTGCGCACGGCGGGCGTGCAGACGTCGTCGACCTCGAAGTGGGAACTGCTCGAACACGACCACCCGGGCATCGAGCCGCTGCTGGCATACAAGAAGCTCGCGAGGCTCCTGAGCGCGAACGGGTGGGCGTGGCTCGAGGAATGGGTGCGCGAAGACCGGTTCCGCCCCGAGTACGTGCCGGGCGGCACCGCGACGGGGCGTTGGGCGACGTCGGGCGGCGGCGCGCTGCAGCTGCCGAAGCTCGTACGCAGCGCGGTCGTCGCCGATCCCGGGTGGACCCTGGTCGTCGCCGACGCGGCCCAGCTCGAGCCGCGCGTGCTCACGGGCATGTCGCGCGACGAGGCCATGGAGCGAGCGGGCCACGGCCGCGACCTCTACCGGGGCCTGGTCGACTCGGGCGTCGTCGCGACGCGCGACGAGGCGAAGATCGCCATCCTCGGCGCCATGTACGGTGCGACGACGGGTGACAGCGGGCGGCTCGTTCCGCGGCTTGCACGCGCCTATCCGAAAGCCATGCGACTCGTCGACGCGGCCGCCCGCGACGGGGAGCGCGGCCTGCAGGTCACGACCCTCCTCGGCCGGTCCTCCCCGCTGCCGCCCACTGCGTGGCGAGCAATCCAGGCGAGCGCGAGTCAGCCAGACGCGAGCGCCGCCGACGAGCGCCGGGCCAGGTCCTCGGCGCGCGACTGGGGCCGGTTCACGCGCAACTTCATCGTGCAGGGCAGCGCCGCCGAATGGGCCCTGTGCTGGATGGCCGACCTGCGCGGCCGCCTGTACGAGCTCGGCGCGACCGGCGCCGAGCCCCACGCGCAACGCCCGGCCGCGGCATCCGGACCCGTCTTCGATCGTGCACCGCACCTCGTGTACTTCCTGCACGACGAGATCATCGTGCACACGCCGGTCGAGCACGCCGACGCGGTCGCCGACGCCGTGCGCGCATCGGCCGTCACGGCGGGCCGGCTGCTCTTCGGCGGCTTCCCGATCGAGTTCCCGCTCGACCTCGCGGTCGTCTCGAGCTACGCGTCGGCCGACGCCTGAGCGGCGAGTCCGACCTCGTCTTCGGCGTTCGACGCGACCTGCGGTGCGGCCGCGATGCCGGGTCTGCGCCCGCGCCGAGGCCGAGTCGTGCTCGGTTCGAAGGCGAGCTCAGCGAGCTTTGCGTGCTCGGCGCGCTCGACGAGCGGCGCCGTCGTCTCGAGCCAGGCGAGCGCGCCCTCGGCACGCGCCCGGTCTGCGGATGCCGCGAGACGCGCGAGTCCGGCCACCGCCGCCGCGCCGGGTGCGGCGGCCGACCCTCCGATCGGTGCGGAGGCATCACCGCCCCTGCCGTCTGCGCTGGCTGCCGCGGCATCGACCGCCCTGGAGTCCTCGGCCCGGCCTCCCGCGAGATCACGGCGCTCGCGCCACCGAACGGCCTCGGCCGCGATGACGGATGCCGCGTCGACGCCCGGCAGCGATGCGGCGATGAGCACGCGGTCGACGGTCTCGTCCCACGGGTCGGCGCCCGAGGCATCCGCCCCGCCGAGCCAGGCCGAGGCTGCGGCACGGCCCGCGTCGGTCAGACGATGCAGGGGGAGGCCGTCTTCGGTGGTGCCGGCGGGTTCGACGAGTCGCTGCTTGGTCAGGCGTTCGATCGTCGCGTAGGTCTGGCCGACGTTCACGGTGCGCCGGCCGCCCGTGCGCTCGGCGAGTCCGCCGTGCAGGGCGAATCCGTAGGCCGGCCCCATCGTGAGCAGGGTGAGCACAGCATCGCGCACGGCCATGGCGCCTCCTTCGGCGAACGGGATTGGGAACGGAACCCGAAGCGGAGTTCGAGCTTCGACCGCGCCCGGATCCGGAAACGGGTGAACCGGAACGTTTCACCGAGCATACAGTTCCTCCGCCCGCGCGGTCCGCTTCAGGCCACGCGCGGCGCGAACCTTGTCAGAATGCCGGATCCGCGGCATAATCGCCGGTGACGGTTCACGTCCATAATCGAATATCCAGCCATCCGTGGCTCCCGAGGTCGTAGGGGAAGACGCACCTCGAGAACGGAGACGGAGATGGCAGAGATGATGTCGCGGGTCGTGCGCCCCGCGCAGGGAGTGTTGTTCGTGCACTCGGCACCGCGCGCGCTGAGCCCGCATGTCGAGTGGGCCGCTGGCCGTGCCCTCGGCACCGCCGTGAACTTCGACTGGAGCGAGCAGCCCGTGTACCGCGGGCTCATGCGCGCCGAGTTCCACTGGGAGGGCGACGCGGGCTCGGGCGCGAGGATCGCCTCAGCCCTGCGCGGCTGGGAGCAGCTCCGCTACGAGGTGAGCGAAGACCCGACCCCCGGATCCGACGGCGCCAGGTGGATGCACACGCCCGAGCTCGGCGTGTACTTCGCGCAGACCGACATCGCCGGCAACACCGTCATCGGCGAGGACCGCATCCGGTACGCGATGGAGATCGCGGGGTCGGATCCCGTCGAGCTGCACCGCGAGCTGCGGCTCGCCCTCGGGCAGGCGTGGGACGACGAACTCGAGCCGTTCCGTCACGCGAGCGACTTCGCCCCGGTCGTCTGGTTGCACCAGGTGGGGTGAGCAGGGCCTCGGCCCGCGTGCTGGCGTCCCGCGATCGTCGGAGAGCATCTCCCGGTGAGCGCACGGACGAAACCCGCTGGCCGTCGACGAGAAGGCCCCCGGTGTCGCACGGACACCGGGGGCCTTCTCATGAGCGGATGCCGCGGCATCCGTCGCCGACTACACCGAGCGGAACACCGCGACGGCGTTGTGGCCGCCGAACCCGAACGAGTTCGAGATCGCGACCTGCGGGCCGTCGCCGAGCGGCTGGGGCTCGCCCGAGACGAGCAGCGGGATCGCGGGGTCCTGGGTGGTGAGGTTGATCGTCGGGGGAGCGAGACGGCTCTCGAGCGCGAGCACGGTGAAGACCGCCTCGAGTGCGCCCGTGCCGCCGAGCAGGTGCCCGGTCGAGGCCTTCGTCGCCGAGACCGGGATCTCGTGCACGCGGTCGCCGAACACGCTGTGGAGCGCCGTGTACTCGGCGATGTCGCCGACGGGCGTGCTCGTGGCGTGCGCGTTGATGTGCGTGACCTCGTCGGGCGTCGCGCCCGCCTGCGCGAGCGCGTCGAGCACGGCACGGCTCGCGCCGCGCCCCTCGGGGTCGTTCGCCGTGATGTGGTACGAGTCGGCGCTCACCGCACCGCCCGCCAGCTCCGCGTAGATGCGGGCGCCGCGAGCGAGCGCGTGCTCCTCGGTCTCGATGACGAGGCTCGCCGCGCCCTCGCCCATGACGAAGCCGTCGCGGTCGACGCTGTACGGGCGGGAGGCGTGCGCGGGGTCGTCGTTGCGCTTGGAGAGCGCCTGCATCGACGAGAACGACGCGAGCGTGATCGGGTGGATCGCCGACTCCGAACCTCCGGCGATGACGACGTCGGCGAGGCCGAGCTGCAGGTGCTCGTAGGCGTTCGCGAGCGACTCGGTGCTCGAGGCGCACGCCGAGGCGACGGTGCGCGCGAACGCACGGGCCTCGAAGTGCATCGAGATGGCCGCTGATGCCGCGTTCGGCATCAGCATCGGCACGGTCATGGGCAGCACACGTCGAGGGCCGCGTTCGCGCAGGGTGTCCCACGCATCGAGCAGGGTCCAGATGCCGCCGATGCCGGTCGCGTAGTCGACGCCGAGGCGCTCGGGGGCGATGTCGGGGGCGCCCGCGTCGGCCCACGCCTCCATCGCCGAGATCAGCGCGAACTGGCTCGACGGGTCGAGGCGCTTGGCGACGGGGCGCTCGAGCACCTCTTCGGGGCGGACCTTCGCGGGTGCCGCGAAGTGCACGGGCAGGTCGTACTCGGCGACCCAGTCGTGCTCGAGCGTGCGAGCACCGGATTCGCCGGCGAGCAGGGCATTCCAGCTGTCGCGTGCGGTTCCGCCGAGCGGCGAGGTCGCACCGATGCCGGTGATCACGATCTTCTTGGTCATACGAGAAACACTCCGATGGAGGAAACGGTCAGGCTGAGCGAGCGGGCCGGGCGCGATGCGCCGGCCCGCTCGGCGCAGCGACTAGGCCGAGGCCTTGACGATGAAGTCGACGGCGTCGCCGACGGTCTTGAGGTTCTTGACCTCTTCGTCGGGGATCTTGACGTCGAACTTCTCTTCTGCGTTGACGACGATGGTCATCATCGAGATCGAGTCGATGTCGAGGTCGTCGGTGAACGACTTGTCCAGCTCAACCGTGTCGGTTGCGATGCCGGTCTCGTCGTTGATGAGCTCGGCCAGGCCGGCAAGCACTTCTTCGGTGGACAATGCCATGGTTCTTCTCCTTGAGGGTGTCTCGTTTGACCGAGAGCCAGTCTAGATGGACAGGGATCGGCGGTTCACGGCAGAACCACCACTTGGGCGCCGAAGACGAGGCCGGCGCCGAAGCCGATCTGGAGGGCGAGGCCTCCGGAAAGTTCAGGGTGCTCCTCGAGCAGACGGTGGGTCGCGAGGGGGATGGAAGCGGCGGATGTGTTGCCGGTCGTGGCGATGTCGCGCGCGATGGCGACCGTCTCGGGCAGCTTCAGCTGCTTGGCGAACTCGTCGATGATGCGCATGTTCGCCTGGTGGGGGATGAACGCGGCGAGGTCGGCGGCCGTGACGCCGGCGGCGTCGAGCGCCTGCTTGGCGACCTTCGCCATGTCCCAGACCGCCCAGCGGAAGACCGTCTGCCCCTCTTGACGGAGCGTCGGCCACTCGGCCGCGCCGTCGCGGAATTCGGTGAGCGTGCCGTTCATGCCGACCGCGCCGGCCTTCGAGCCGTCGGAGCCCCACACGGTGCGCGCGATGCCGGGGAAGTCGCTCGGGCCGATGACGATCGCGCCCGCGCCGTCGCCGAGGAGGAACGAGATGGTGCGGTCGGTCGGGTCGACGACGTCGGAGAGCTTCTCGGCGCCGATGACGAGCGCGTAGTGCGCGACGCCCGTGCGGATGAGGGCGTCGGCCTGGGCCACGGCGTAGGCGTAGCCGGCGCACGCGGCGTTCGCATCGTACGCGGCGGCGGGGTTCGCGCCGACGCGGTCGGCCACGACCGCGGCCATCGACGGCGTCTGCTGCACGTTCGAGATCGTCGCGACGATCACGAGGTCGATGAGCTCGGGAGCGACGCCCGACTTCGCGATCGCCTCGCGCGCCGCGTCGGTCGCCAGGTCGAGCGCCGAGACGTCGGCACCGGCGCGCGTGCGCGTGATGATGCCGGTGCGCTGCTGGATCCACTCGTCGGAGGAGTCGATCGGGCCGATGAGGTCGTCGTTCGGCACGGCGTTCTCGCCGCGCGCGGCGCCGACCGCGTAGATGCGCGTGTAGGCGGGTCCGTGCGACTGCTGCAGGGTGGGCTTGGTCATGTTCGACATTCTCTCGGTGCGTGCGACGTGCCGCGAATCAGGCGGCCTGCTCGATGAGTTCGATCGCGGCGGGCAGGTCGTCGGGGGTCTTCACGGCGACCGTCGGCACGCCCTTGAGCGCGCGCTTGGCGAGCCCGACGAGCGCGCCAGCGGGGGCGAGCTCGATGATGCCGGTGACGCCGGCATCGGCGAACGCCGCCATGCAGAGGTCCCAGCGCACGGGCGAGGAGACCTGGCCGACGAGGAGGTCGACGAACTCGGTTCCGGAGGTCACGACGCGGCCGTCGTTGTTCGTCCAGAGCGTCTGCGCCGGGTCGGTCGGGCTCAGGGTGGCGGCGACCTCGGTGAGGTGCGCGACCGCGGGGGCCATGTAGCGCGTGTGGAACGCGCCGGCGACCTGCAGCGGGATCACGCGCGAGCCGGTGGGCGGCTCGGCCTTCAGCGTCTCGAGGGCGTCGAGCGCTCCGGCGACGACGATCTGGCCGCCGCCGTTGAAGTTCGCGGGCTCGAGGCCGAGTTCGGCGAGCCGTGCCAGCAGGGCGGACTCGTCGCCGCCGAGGACGGCGCTCATGCCGGTCGGCGTCTGGGCCGCGGCATCCGACATCGCGCGACCGCGCTCGCCCACGAAGCGCAGCGCGTCTGCAGAGGACAGCACGCCGGTGCCGGCCGCGGCGGTGATCTCGCCGACCGAGTGTCCGGCGATGCCGCCGATCCGCTCGGCGCGGCCGTCGGCCAGCAGGGCGTCGAGCGTCAGCAGTCCCGCGGCCACGATGAGCGGCTGTGCGATCGAGGTGTCGCGGATCGTGTCCGCGTCGCTCTCGGTGCCGTGCAGCGCGAGATCGACCCCGGCTGCCTGCGAGTAGGCGTCGAGTTGCGCGGCGCGGGCGGAGTCCGCGAGCCAAGGAGCGAGGAATCCGGGGGTCTGGGAGCCCTGACCAGGGCAGACGACGACGATCACGTCCCTAGTCTGTCAATGAGACCGGTCGCGCGTGTGTGTCGATGCGACAAGCTCTTGCGGAAAGGCTTGTGCGCGTCCCACAGCCGGTTGCGCGGATGTCGCGGTCCGGCGTCACTGCGAACGCGCAGCGGCGTGCGCGCGCACAGGGTCAGGACGGTCGGCGCCTCGTCGGGTGCTCGTGATCGCTCATCGACCCGATGATGAGCGCGGACTGCAGGATGAGCGCCTCGCGGGCGCCCGTGGCATCCCACCCGATCACATCGGAGACGCGCTTGAGGCGGTACCGCACGGTGTTCGGGTGCACGAAGAGCTCTCGGGCCGTCGCCTCGAGCGAGCGGCCGTTGTCGAGATAGCTCCAGAGCGTCGTCAGCAGCTCGGTCGAGTGCGCCTGCAGCGGCCGGTAGATGCGATGCACGAGCGTGGCACGAGCGAGCGGGTCGCCCGCGAGCGCCCGCTCGGGCAGCAGGTCGTCGGCATGAACCGGTCGCGGCGCGTGCCGCCATGAGCGTGCCACGGCGAAGCCCGCGAGGGCCGCCTTCGCGCTCTTCGACGCGTCCACGAGGTTCGGTACCTCGTGGCCGAGCACGAGGTGCCCCGGACCGAAGTGGTTCTCCAGCTGCGTTGCGAACTCCATGAACGTCATCGCGGGGGAGGTGCCGACCTCGTCGGGCTGTCGCCCGAGCTGCTCGGATCGGCCGATCACGAGGACGAGGCGGTTGCCCTGCACGCCGATGAGCACGTCGGCCTGCATGTGGCGGGCCACCCGGCGCACATGGTCGACGTCGAGCTGCTTCGGCGCGGTGCCGACGAGCACCGCGACCTCGCCGTGACCGTGCCAGCCCAGTGCCGCGATGCGGCTCGGCAGCTCGTCGTCGTACTCGCCCGAGAGGATCGAGTCGACGACGAGGGCTTCGAGGCGCGCGTCCCAGAGGCCGCGGGCCTCGGCGGCGCGGGCGTAGACGTCGGCCGCCGCGAACGCGATCTCGCGCGAGTAGAGCAGGATCGCCTCGCGGAGTGGCTCGCCGCCGTCCTTCACCCGGTCCTCGACGACCTCCACCGTGACCCGGATGAGCTGCAGCGTCTGCTGCAGGCTCACCGAGCGGAGCAGCTCGCGGGGAGCGGCGCCGAACACGTCGGCCGCGATCCACGGCGTGGAACGGGGATCCTCGAACCAGGCGATGAACGACGAGATGCCCGCCTGTGCGACGAGCCCGACGGCCGAGCGCCGGCTCGGGGGCATGTCCCCGTACCAGGACAGCGTGTCCTCCAGGCGCTTCAGCGTCTGGGTCGACAACTCACCCGCGATGGTTCGCAACCATGCGAGGGTCTCTGCCTTGGTACGGGGTTTCGCCACCTGGGTTAGCTCTCGCCGCCGGCGGAACCGGTGGTTCCGGCGTTGACGTCGTGCAGGCGGTACTTCGTGATCGCCTGCGCCGGCACCGAGCGGTCGATCTCACCACGGGCGACGAGCTGTTCGAGCGCACGCACCACGAGCGACGGTCCGTCGATCTTGAAGTAGCGGCGCGCGGCGGCACGCGTGTCGGAGAAGCCGAAGTCGTCGGCGCCGAGGGTGGCGAAGTCACCGGGCACGAAGGCGCGGATCTGGTCGGGCACCGCGTGCATGTAGTCGGACACGGCGACGAACGGGCCGCTGGCTCCGGCGAGCTTGGTCGTGAGGTACGGCACGCGTGGCTCGTCGTCGGGGTTGAGGAAGTTGTGCTCCTGTGCGTCGAGTCCGTCACGACGGAGCTCGGCCCAGCTCGTGACCGACCAGACGTCGGCGGAGACGCCCCAGTCCTCGGCCAGCAGCTTCTGGGCCTCGAGAGCCCACGGCACGGCCACACCCGAGGCGAGCAGCTGCGCCGAGGGGCCACTGCCGTTGCCGTTCGAGATCTTGTGGATGCCGCGCAGGATGCCGTCGACGTCGGTGCCCTCGGGCTCGGCCGGCTGCACGATCGGCTCGTTGTACACCGTGAGGTAGTACATGACGTTCGGGTCGGCGTGGCTGCCGCCGTACATGCGCTCGAGGCCGGCACGCATGATGTGCCCGATCTCGTAGCCGTACGCCGGGTCGTAGCTGAGCACGGCCGGGTTGGTCGATGCGAGCAGCGGCGAGTGGCCGTCGGCGTGCTGCAGGCCCTCACCCGTGAGGGTGGTGCGGCCCGCGGTGGCACCGATGATGAACCCGCGGGCCATCTGGTCGCCCGCTGCCCACATCGCGTCGCCCGTGCGCTGGAAGCCGAACATCGAGTAGAAGACGTACACGGGGATCAGGGGCTCGCCTTGCGTGGCGTACGACGTGCCGATGTTCGTGAAGGCTGCGAACGCTCCGGCCTCGTTGATGCCGACGTGCACGATCTGGCCCTGCGGGCTCTCCTTGTAGGCGAGCAGCAGTTCGCGGTCGACCGAGGTGTAGTGCTGGCCGTTCGGGTTGTAGATCTTCGCGGTCGGGAAGAACGCGTCGATGCCGAAGGTGCGGGCCTCGTCGGGGATGATCGGCACGATGCGGTGGCCGAAGTCCTTCGAGCGGATGAGGTCCTTCAGCAGTCGCACGAAGGCCATGGTCGTGGCGATCTCCTGCGTGCCGGAGCCCTTCTTCGCGATCGCGTAGGCCGAGTCGTCGGGCAGCGAGATCTCGACGTGCTTCGAGCGTCGCTCGGGCACGTAGCCGCCGAGCGCACGACGGCGCTCCTGCAGGTACTGGATCGCCTCGTCGTCCTGGCCGGGGTTGTAGTACGGCGGCAGGTACGGGTTCTCCTCGAGCTGCGCGTCGGAGATCGGGATGCGCATCTCGTCGCGGAAGCCCTTGAGGTTGTCGAGGGTCATCTTCTTCATCTGGTGCGTCGCGTTGCGCCCCTCGAAGGACTTGCCCAGACCGTATCCCTTGATGGTCTTCGCGAGGATGACCGTCGGCTGACCCTTGTGCTCGGTCGCAGCCTTGAACGCCGCGTAGATCTTGCGGTAGTCGTGGCCGCCGCGCTTGAGGCCCCAGACCTCGTCGTCGCTGAGGTGCGACACGAGCTCGAGCGCTCGCGGGTCGCGGCCGAAGAAGTTCTCGCGCACGTAGGCGCCGGACTCCGTCTTGTAGGTCTGGTAGTCGCCGTCGGGCGTGACGTTCATGAGATTGCGGAGCGCGCCGTCGTGGTCGGCGGCCAGCAGCGAGTCCCACTCGCGACCCCACACGACCTTGATGACGTTCCAGCCGGCGCCGCGGAAGAAGCTCTCGAGCTCCTGGATGATCTTGCCGTTGCCGCGCACGGGTCCGTCGAGGCGCTGCAGGTTGCAGTTGATGACGAAGTTGAGGTTGTCCAGGCCCTCGTTGGCGGCGACCTGGAGCTGGCCACGGCTCTCGACCTCGTCCATCTCGCCGTCGCCGAGGAACGCCCAGACCTGCTGGTCGGAGGCGTCCTTGATGCCGCGGTTGGTGAGGTAGCGGTTGAGCTGCGCCTGGTAGATCGCGTTGATCGGGCCGAGGCCCATCGACACGGTCGGGAACTGCCAGAACTCGGGCATGAGCCGCGGGTGAGGGTACGACGAGAGCCCGTGCGGTGCACGCGACTTCTCCTGGCGGAAGCCGTCGAGGTCGGTGTCGCTGAGACGGCCCTCGAGGAAGGCGCGGGCGTACATGCCGGGGGAGGCGTGGCCCTGGAAGAAGACCTGGTCGCCGCCGCCGGGGTGGTCCTGGCCTCGGAAGAAGTGGTTGAGGCCCACCTCGTAGAGGGAGGCGGCGCCCGCATAGGTGGAGATGTGTCCGCCGACGCCGATCTCGGGGCGCTGCGCGCGGTGCACGAGCACGGCGGCGTTCCAGCGGAGCCAGGCGCGGTAGCGGCGCTCGATGTCCTCGTCGCCGGGGAACTCGGGCTCGTTCTCGGGGGCGATCGTGTTCAGGTAGTCCGTGGTCGGAACCATCGGCACTCCGAGGTGGAGTTCCTTCGAACGCTTGAGCAGGCTCAGCATGATCTCGCGACCGCGCTGATGTCCCTTCGCCGTCACGAGGGCGTCGAGGGATTCGGCCCATTCGGATGTCTCATCCGGGTCGGAATCCAGCGCCTCGACGGAGTACGGGTCCTGGTCGTTGACAGTCACACTCGACCTTTCTCTACGGCAGATCATGCCGGGCGCGGCGTTCCGCGCGCACGAAGAACGGCCGGGTTTCGACCGAACACACTTGGCCATACTAGTGACATTCGCACAACGTTTCGGCTCGGTATGCTGTGCCTTCGCTCAGCGTTCGACAAAACAGAGGAGTGAACGGATGCCGCTTCCCGACGGTGCTCCCGCCCCCGACTTCGAGCTGGTCGACCACCTCGGCCGGGCGGTGCGACTCTCCGTACTCCGGCAGGCCGGCCCGGTGGTCATCGTCTTCTTCCCGCTCGCGTTCTCGCGCACGTGCGAGGGGGAGCTGTGCGCGCTGCGAGACGACCTCGCGATCTTCGCCGAGGCCGGCGCGCAACTGGTCGGCATCTCGGTCGACTCGAAGTTCGCGCTCCGCGCGTGGGCCGAGGAGCAGGGCTACGGGTTCCCGCTCCTGTCCGACTTCTGGCCCCATGGCGAGGTCGCCCGTGCTTACGAGGCGTTCCTCGACGATCGCGGATACGCCGCTCGGGCCACCTTCGTGATCGACGTCGACGGCGTGATCCGGGCGAGCTTCGCGACCGCCCCGGGCGAGCCGCGCAGCCTCGACCAGTACCGGGCGGCGCTCGAGGCGCTGACCGAGCGCTGAGGCGCGGGCGCGCGGCATCCGGATCGGCAGCGCGCCGACGAGCGATAGCATTGCGGTTGCGTCGCTCACGCGGCGGGCCTTTAGCTCAGTTGGTAGAGCGCCACGTTTACACCGTGGATGTCGTCGGTTCGAGCCCGGCAGGGCCCACTCCAGACCCCGAGACGCCTCGCGAACCGCGACGGTAGGCTGGGCACGTGCCCGCTGACCTCGCCGACGTCCTCTCCACGATCGAACGGCTCTGGCCTGTCGCGGGCGCGGAGTCCTGGGACTCGGTCGGACTCGTCACCGGGGATCCGGCAGCCGAGGTGCGTCGCGTGCTCTTCACGGTCGACGCCGTCGGCGAGACGGTCGACGAGGCGCTCGAATGGGGTGCCGACCTCGTGATCGCGCACCATCCGCTGCTGCTCCGCGGCGTCACCACGGTCGCTGAAGACCGCTACAAGGGCGCCATCCTCGCGCGCCTCATCCGCGGCGGCTGCGCGCTCGTCGCGGCGCACACCAACGCCGACGTCGTCGAGCGCGGCACGTCGGCGGTGCTCGCCGAACGCCTCGGCCTCGTCGACACCCGGCCGATCGTGCCGAGCGCGGGCCCGGGCGGCGTGACGGGCGACGGCCTCGGCCGGGTCGGTCGGCTCGCAGCGCCCACCACCGTCGGCCGGCTCGCGCGTCAGCTCGCCGAGATCCTGCCGCCCACGGCGACCGGCGTGCGGGTCGCCGGCGGCTTCGACGATCCCGTCGAGACCGTCGCGCTCTGCGGCGGAGCGGGCGACTCGTTGCTCGGCGACCCGGCGGTGCGCGACGCCGACGCCTACATCACGGCCGATCTCCGGCACCACCCGGCCTCCGAATCCCGGGAGCAGTCCAGGCTCACCGGCGGCCCCGCACTCATCGACGTCTCGCACTGGGCCAGCGAATGGCTCTGGCTGGATGCCGCGGCCGCCCAACTGGGCGAGGCCCACCCCGAACTCGAGCTCCGCGTGAGCGAGCTCCGCACCGACCCCTGGGACTTCCAGGTCGTGCAATGATGACCATTCCCACCGCGAATCCCACAAGGAGCACCACGTGAAGGCAAGCCCCGCCGACCAGCAGCAACTTCTGCGACTCCAGGCCGTCGACACCCGACTCCAGCAGATCGCGCACCGGCTCGGAAGCCTGCCCCAGTCGGCTCCCATCGCCGAACTCGCCACCCGCGACGCGGCCGTCCGTTCGCGCCGGGCCGAGGCGCAGGGCACGCTCGAAGACGCCCGCGCAGAGCTCAAGCGCATCGAGTCCGACGTCGCGGTCGTCGAGGCTCGCATCGCCCGCGACAGCGACCGCCTGCAGCACACGTCGTCCACGAAGGACGTCGCGGCCCTCGAATCCGAGCTCGCCTCGCTGGCCAGGCGCCTGAGCGATCTCGAAGACCAGGAGCTCATCGTCATGGAGCGCGTCGAGGCCGCCGAGGGCGTGGTTGCCGGCATCGACACCGAGCGTGCCGAGATCGCCGCCCAGGTCGCCGCGCTCGAGGTCGAGCGCAACGAGGCGTCGGAGGGCCTCGTCGTCGAACGCGACGGCGCTGAGCGCGACCGTGGCGTCGTCGCCTCCGAGGTTCCCGCAGAACTGCTCGCCTACTTCGAGCAGCGGCGCGCACGCGGCGCCGGCATCGGTGCGGCGCTGCTGCGCCAGCAAACCTGCGGCGGCTGCACCATGACGCTCACGGGCTCCGACCTCGACGTCGTGCGCCGCGCGGCGCCCGACGAGGTGCTGCTCTGCCCCGAGTGCGACCGCATCCTCGTGCGGACCGACGAGTCGGGCATCTGACCAGAGCCGACGAAGCCGAGCCGACGAACCGGAGCCTGCGAACTCGAGCCGGCCCATCCGCTGCGTGCGCGCCCTTCGCCCGGGCGCACGCGGCGCGGACGCTCAGCCGCGGCCTGTACGCTTGGCGTGTGAGCGGGTCGGCAAGACGGCCGCGTCATCCGAGCGATCGGGTGCCGAGGAACGTCCGGGCTCCGCAGGGCAGGACGGTGGGTAACGCCCACCCGGGGCAACCCGCGAGACAGTGCCACAGAAAGCAGACCGCCCGGTGCGCAAGCGCCGGGTAAGGGTGAAACGGTGGGGTAAGAGCCCACCAGCGGCCGCGGTGACGCGGTCGGCTCGGTAAACCTCGTCCGGAGCAAGGTCAGACAGGGAACGATGGGGCTGCCCGTCCCGTTCCCGGGTAGGCCGCTGGAGGGGCACGGCAACGTGTCTCCGAGAGAGATGGTCGTCCAGCCGGTGTCGCGCAAGCGCCCGGTCAACAGAACCCGGCGTATCAGCCGGCCCGCTCACATCCCCGTCGCCGTGCCCGGCGGTCAGCGATCCTCGTCGTCGAGGCGCGATTCCTCCTGGCGTTCCTCGCGCTCGCGCTCCTGCTCACGACGCTCCTGCTCCTCGCGGATCCGCTCCTCTTCGGGCGTCTTGTTGCTCATGTCGAACCTCCCGTGCGCTTCGGCGCGACCGTCGCTGCCGTGCCGCCACCGTACCGCGTTCGCGCGGTCGGATGTGGGTCGGATGTCGGTCGGATTCAGCCGAGGGCGAGCGCGGCCGCGCCGATGATTCCCGCGTTGTTGCGGTGCACGGCCGGCACGATCTTCGTCTGCAGATCGAGCAGCGGCAGGAACTGCTCCTGGTGCTTCGAGACGCCACCGCCGACCACGAACAGGTCGGGCGAGAAGATGAACTCGACGTGCGAGTAGTAGCGCTGCAGGCGCTTCGCCCACTGCTTCCAGTCGAGGTCCTCGCGCTCCTTCGCCGAGTACGCGGCGCGATGCTCGGCGTCGTCGTCGTCGATCTCGAGGTGGCCGAGCTCGGAGTTCGGCACGAGCACGCCGTCGTAGATCAGGGCCGATCCGATGCCGGTGCCGAGCGTGGTCAGGATGACGAGCCCGTCGACGCCCGCTGCCGCGCCGTAGCGCAGTTCGGCGACGCCGGCGGCATCCGCATCGTTGATGAAGTGGATGTCGCGGCCGAGCGCCTTCTCGAAGAGTTCTTCGGCGGGCAGCCCGATCCACTTCTTCGAGACGTTCGCGGCCGAGCGCGTGCGCCCTCGCTTCACGATCGCGGGAAAGCACACGCCGAGCGGCAGGCCCTCGATATCGAACTCCGCACCGATCTGCTCGAGCAGCTCGGTCGACGAGGCGATGATCGCCTCGGGTTCGCCGCCGTCGGGGGTGAGGACCTTTCGTCGTTCGGTGACGATTGCACCGGTGGAGAGATCGACGACCGCTCCCTTGATGCCCGTTCCGCCGATGTCGATCCCGATCGCGTGCTGAGTCGCCATGCCGCCACACTATCGCGGCTTGCCTGCGCAGAGCGTCACCGGCGGGTCGCACCGCGGGTCAGGGGAGCGTGAGCACCTCCGCGCCGCGTTCGGTCACGACGAGCGTGTGCTCGAACTGCGCGGTGAGCGAACGATCGCGGGTCACGACGGTCCAGTCGTCGGCCCAGACATCCCACTCGATCGAGCCGAGGGTGAGCATCGGCTCGATGGTGAAGACCATGCCGGGCTCGATCACGGTGTCGTACTGGGGCGCGTCGTAGTGCGGGATGATGAGCCCCGTGTGGAACGCCCGCCCCACTCCGTGCCCGGTGTAGTCGCGGACGACGCCGTAGCCGAACCGCTTCGCGTACGCCTCGATGGCGCGGCCGATCACGTTCACCTGCCGACCGGGGGCCACCGCGCGGATGCCGCGGGCGAGCGCCTCGCGCGTGCGCTCGACGAGCTGCGACGCCTCGTCGCTCGCGTCGCCCACGAGGAACGTGTGGTTGAGGTCGCCGTGATACCCGTCGAGGTACGCCGTGACGTCGAGGTTCACGAGGTCGCCGTCGACGAGCACGGTGTCGTCGGGGATGCCGTGGCAGATCACCTCGTTGACCGAGGTGCACGAGGACTTCGGGTACCCGCGGTACCCGAGCGTCGACGGATACGCGCCGTGGGAGACCACGTACTCGTGCGCGATGCGGTCGAGTTCGTCGGTCGTGACCCCCGGGCGGATGGCGGCCGCGGCCGCCTCGATCGCCTGCGCGGCGATGCGCCCGGCCGCGCGGATCTTCTCGACCTCGTCGGGGGAGTACCGGTCGCCGCCGGTGTTCTGCGCGGGCGCCGCGCGACCGACGTACTCGGGGCGGGCGATCGAGGACGGAACCGGGCGTGTGGGCGAGAGTCGTCCGTGAATGAGGTGGCCAGCGGCATCCTTCGGCATAGGATCAGCCTATGGCCGAGGACATCGAACACCGTTTCTGGTACAACCTCAAGACGGGCGCCGTCGAGCAGGGATTCGTCTCGCCGTCGGTCGATCGGGCCGGCCCGTTCGACACGCGCGAAGAGGCCGAGCACGCGCTCGAGAAGCTCCGCGCGAACAGCGCCAAGTGGGATGCCGACGACGCAGCCGACGACTGATCGCCGATGAGCGGTTCCGGCGTCCGCCGTTCGGGCGGAGTCGGACTCACTCGGAGTCGGACTCACTCGGGTCGGGCTCACCGGAGGCCGTCACGCGGAGGCCGCGCTCACGCGGAACCGAGCTCACTCGTAACTGTGCTCGGGGCTCGGGTACTCGCCCGCCGCGACGTCTTCGCGCCACTCGACGGCGGCCTTGCCGAGGATGCCGGCGAGATCGGCGTACTGGCGCACGAACTTCGGCACGCGGCCGACCGTGAGGCCAGCCCAATCGGTCCACACGAGCAACTGCCCGTCGGTGTGCGGTCCGGCTCCGACGCTGATGGTCGGGATGTCGAGGCGTTCGGTCACCTGGCGCGCCGCGTCGGAGGGCACCATCTCGAGCACGACGGCGAACGCACCGGCATCCTGAACCGCCTCCGCGTCGGCGAGCAGCTGCTGCACGGCATCGCCACGACCCTGGATGATGTGGCCGCCGAGCCCGTGCTCGCTCTGCGGTGTGTATCCGATGTGCGCCATGACGGGGATGCCCGCCTGCACGACCCGTCGGATCTGCTCGGCGCTGCGCACCCCGCCTTCGAGCTTGACCGCGTGCGCGCCCGTCTCCTTCATGAAGCGGATCGCGGTGTGCAGCGCCTCCTCGGGGCCGACCTCGTACGAGCCGAACGGCATGTCGGCGATCACGAAGGCGCGCTTGACGGCGCCCGCGACCGCGCGGGTCAGGGGGATGAGCTCGTCGACCGTGACCGGAAGCGTCGTCTCGTAGCCGAAGACGTTGTTTCCCGAGGAGTCGCCGACGAGCAGGAAGTCGATGCCGGCCTCGTCGAAGATGCGCGCGGTGAGCTGGTCGTAGCTCGTCAGCCCCGTGATCTTGATGCCGTCGCGCTTGGCGTTCTGGAAGTGCCGTGTCCGCACCCGCTTCGGGCCGCCAGGAGCAGCTCCGCCGCCGTACGGCGTGGTCTCGGTCACCGGTTCGGCCTGCCCGGCCGGGTTCGTCGCGCCGCTGTTCGCGGCGTCTGGCGTGGCGGGGTGTGCGTGCTGCTCGGACATGATGGCAGTCTGGCACACGCGCCCGCGGCCAACGCCCCGACGAGCGCCCGCTTACCGCTACCCTGAGAGGAGCGAGAGAGGGTGTGGATGGACAAGCAGCGTGACTTCGTTCTTCGGACGATCGAAGAGCGGGGGGTCAAGTTCGTCAGGCTCTGGTTCACCGACGTCGTCGGCACCCTCAAGTCGGTGGCGATCGCCCCTGCCGAGGTCGAGGGCGCGTTCACCGAGGGCATCGGCTTCGACGGCTCGGCCATCGAGGGCCTCAGCCGCACCTACGAGTCCGACCTGCTCGCCTATCCCGACCCCACCACGTTCCAGACGCTCCCGTGGCGCGGTGACATCGACCCGACCGGGCGCATGTTCTGCGACATCACGACGCCCGACGGCGAGCCGGCGGTCTCCGACCCCCGCAACGTGCTCAAGCGCACGCTCGCGCGCGCGGCCGATCGCGGCTTCACGTTCTACACGCACCCCGAGATCGAGTTCTACCTGCTGAAGTCGTCGAAGTTCGGCGAGGCCGGCCCCGAGCCGGTCGACTCGGCCGGCTACTTCGACAACGTTCCGGGCGGCACGGCGCACGACTTCCGCCGCCGTTCGGTTCGCATGCTCGAGGACCTCGGCATCTCGGTCGAGTTCAGCCATCACGAGGCGGGTCCCGGCCAGAACGAGATCGATCTCCGCTACGCCGACGCGCTCACGACGGCCGACAACATCATGACCTTCCGCACGGTCATCAAGGAGGTCGCGATCGAGCAGGGCGTCTACGCGACGTTCATGCCCAAGCCCTTCTCGCAGTTCCCGGGCAGCGGCATGCACACCCACCTCTCGCTGTTCGAGGGCGACTCGAACGCGTTCTACGAGGCGGGCTCGCAGTACCAGCTCTCGAAGATCGGCCGCCACTTCATCGCCGGCCTGCTGAAGCACGCCAACGAGATCTCCGCGGTCACGAACCAGTTCGTGAACTCGTACAAGCGGCTCTGGGGCGGCGACGAGGCCCCCAGCTTCATCTGCTGGGGCCACAACAACCGTTCCGCGCTCGTGCGCGTGCCGCTCTACAAGCCCAACAAGGGCCAGAGTGCGCGCGTCGAGTACCGTGCGATCGACTCCGCCGCCAACCCGTACCTCGCCTTCTCGCTGCTGCTCGCAGCCGGCATGAAGGGCATCGAAGAGGAGTACGAGCTGCCGGCCGAGGCCGAAGACGACGTGTGGGCCCTCACCGACAGCGAGCGCCGTGCACTCGGCTACAACCCGCTGCCCGCGAGCCTCGACCACGCGATCGAGTACATGGAGGAGTCCGAACTCGTCGCCGAGACGCTGGGCGAGCAGGTCTTCAACTACGTGCTCGCGAACAAGCGTTCCGAGTGGCGCGACTACCGCTCGCAGGTGACGCCGTTCGAGCTGCGGCGCAACCTCGAGATCCTCTGACGCGCCCAGGATGTCTCGCCAGGCGCCAACGCTCGGTCGACTGGCGCGTGCCGGTTTCGACGACCTGTCCGCCTCCGCGGCACGGCTCGGGTCGCTCGCGACGCTGACCGGACTCGACGAGGAGCACCTGCTCGTCGCGTTCGGCACCGCCGCAGACCCCGACGAGGTGCTGATCGCCACCGAGCGGCTCCTTGCACGCGCGCCCGACGAGGTCGCCGCGGTGCTCGCGCCCGCGGCCTCGGCCGAGCGCTTCGCCCGGCTGATCGGCGCGTCGCGCGGATTCGCGGACTTCCTGCTGCGGCATCCGTCGGAACTCGCACTGCTGCAGGAGGTGCCCGGTCCGCCGTTCTCGACCGACGAGGCCCGCGTGCTGCTGCTGGCGAGCGTCGAGCGCGCGTCGGCCGACCTCGCTGCCGACTTCGAGCGCGTCGCCGCGGCGTTGCGGGTGCGCTATCGCAGCCTGCTCGCGCGCATCGCGGTGTTCGACCTGACTCGAGTCGATGCGGTGGAGGCCGTCGAGACGGTCGCGGCCGGCCTCGCCGACCTCGCCGGTGCGACGCTCGACGCCGCCCTCGACGTCGCCCGCAGGTTCAGCTCGCGCGCCGAAGGCGCCCCTGCCGCACCCGGGCTGTACCCCGCAGCCGAGGTCGCGGCCTCCAGGCTCGCGATCATCGGCATGGGCAAGGCCGGCGCCCGCGAACTCAACTACGTCAGCGACGTCGACGTGATCTTCGTGGGCGAATCGGGCGACGAAGCGGTCGTCTCGAACGCGCGTGCTCTCGACATCACGACCCGGCTCGCGATGCTCACGATGCGCGCCATCGCCGAGCCGGGCGTCGAGCCTCCGCTCTGGGAGGTCGACCCGAACCTGCGACCCGAGGGCAAGGACGGCGCGCTCGTGCGCACGCTCGAGTCGCACCTCCAGTACTACGACCGCTGGGCCAAGAGCTGGGAGTTCCAGGCGCTGCTGAAGGCGCGCCCGCTCGCCGGCGACGCAGAGCTCGGCGCTCGGTATGCGGCGGGCGTCGCGCCCAAGGTGTGGACGAGCTCGAGTCGCGAGGGGTTCGTCGAATCCGTGCAGCGCATGCGCGAGCGCGTCACCGAGCACATCCCGGTCGACGAGGTCGGTGTGCAGTTGAAGCTCGGCCCCGGGGGCCTCCGTGACATCGAGTTCACGGTGCAGCTCCTGCAGTTGGTGCACGGGGCGTCGGATGCCGCGATCCACCAGGGCGGCACGCTGCCCGCTCTCGAGGCCCTCGCCGACAACGGCTACGTCGGACGCGAGGAGGCCGCCGAGTTCTCGCGCGACTACCGGCTGCTCCGCGTGCTCGAGCACCGCCTGCAGCTCGAGCGACTCCGGCGCACGCATCTCATGCCGCGCGACGACGCGGGTCTGCGCCGACTCGCACGCGCCTCGGGCCTTGCACCCGACGCCGACCGCCTCGGCGAGGTCTGGCAGGCGACCCGCCAGCGCGTGCGCGGGCTGCATGAACGGCTGTTCTACCGTCCGCTGCTCTCGGCGGTGGCAGCGCTCCCCGCCTCGGGGCTCGAGCTCACGAGCGAGCGCGCCGAGGCGCGCCTCGCGGCGATCGGCTTCCGCGACCCGCGAGGGGCGCTCGCGCACATCGGCGCGCTCACGTCCGGCGTCTCCCGGCGCGCGCAGATCCAGCGCAATCTCATGCCCGTGCTCATCTCGTGGTTCGCCGACGGCACCGACCCCGACTTCGGACTGCTCTCGTTCCGGCGACTGAGCGACACGCTCGGCACGACGCACTGGTACCTCGGCCTGTTGCGCGACTCCTCGGATGCCGCCCTCAACCTCACGAGGGTGCTCTCGGGCTCGCGCTATGCGGCGAAGATGCTCGAACGCAGCCCAGAGGCGGTCGCCTGGCTCGAAGACCTCGACGAGCTCCGCCCGCGGTCGCTCGATGCGCTCCGCGAGGAGTCACGGGCGGTGCTGCAACGTCATGCCGACCCGGCGGTGTCGGCGAAGATCCTCCGGGCGATCCGTCGTCGCGAGGTGCTGCGGCTCGCGTTGGCCGCGATCCTCGACGTCTGCACGGTGCAGGAGCTCGGCTGGGCGTTGAGCGACGTCACCGAGAACCACATCGCCTCGCTCGTCGGCGCGATCCGCGGCGAGCGTCCCGACGGCATCGAGTTCGCCGTGATCGCCATGGGGCGATTCGGCGGTCGAGAGCTCGGCATCAGCAGCGACGCCGACATCATCTACGTCTATCGGGCGACGGATGCCGAACCCGACGCCGCACATACGCAGGCGCTGCGCATCGTCGCCGAACTCGTTCGACTCAGCGAGGACGCCCGTCTGCCGTTCGAACTCGACGCCGACCTCCGCCCGGAGGGGCGCAACGGCGTCGTCGCCCGGTCGCTCGACGCGTATCGCGCGTACTACGCGCGCTGGTCGCTCACGTGGGAGGCGCAGGCACTGCTCCGCGCGCGCGGCATCGCCGGCGACGCTGGGCTGCTCGCGGACTTCACCGAGCTGGCCGACACCGTGCGCTACCCCGAGACGATCTCCGAGCGCGACGTCCGCGAGGTCAAGCGCATCAAGGCGCGGGTCGAGAACGAACGGCTCCCGCAGGGTGCCGATCCCACCCGGCACCTGAAGCTCGGCCGTGGATCCCTCAGCGACGTCGAGTGGTTCGTGCAGCTCGTGCAACTCGAACATGCGGCGGCCGTGCCGGCGCTCCGCACCACGTCGACGATCGCCGCGCTCGACGCCGCGGTCGAGCACGACCTCGTGTCCTCCTCCGACGCCGAGATCCTCCGGAGCGCCTGGGTCTTCGCCTCGCGCGCCCGTTCGGCGCTCACCCTGTGGCTCGAGCGCACGAGCGACGTGCTGCCCGTCGAGCGCTCGCAGCTCGAGGGCGTCTCGCGGATCATGGGGTATCCGCCCGGGTCGGCCTCGCAGCTCGAGAGCGACTACCTCGCCCTTACCCGGCGGGCACGAGCGGTCTTCGAGCGCGGCTTCTACGGCCTCGAGCCGCGGCGCGAGCCGACGACGAGCTGACCCGCCCGCCTCGCAGGCATCGTCTGGCGCAGCAGCCCGCGCTCCGCGGCATCCGTCCGACTCTGCCGACGGCGTCCGTTCGGGCATCCGCTTCCGCCCGCCCAGAAACGGCGGAACGGCCCGCATCGCCGAAGCGATGCGGGCCGTTCCTGTGGGGATCCGCGGGGGGTGCGGAGATCAGACGCCGTAGTAGAGCTCGAACTCGAACGGGTGCGGACGCTGAGCCAGCGGCTTCAGCTCCTTCTCGCGCTTGTAGTCGATCCAGGTCTCGATGAGCTCCTTCGTGAACACGCCGCCCTCGAGGAGGAAGTCGTGGTCGGCCTCGAGCGCGTCGAGCACGGCGTCGAGCGAACCCGGAACCTGCGGGATCGTCTTGGCCTCCTCGGGCGGGAGCTCGTAGAGGTCCTTGTCGACGGGCTCGTGCGGCTCGATGCGGTTCTTGATGCCGTCGAGGCCGGCCATGAGCTGCGCGGCGAACGCGAGGTACGGGTTGCCCGAGGCATCCGGAGCGCGGAACTCGATGCGCTTGGCCTTGGGGTTCGTGCCCGTGATCGGGATGCGGATGGCCGCTGAGCGGTTGCCCGCCGAGTAGACCAGGTTGACGGGAGCCTCGAAACCCGGAACCAGGCGGTGGTACGAGTTCACCGTCGGGTTCGTGAAGGCGAGCACGGCCGGAGCGTGCTTGAGGAGGCCGCCGATGTACCAGCGGGCGAGGTCGGAGAGACCGCCGTAGCCGGCCTCGTCGTAGAACAGGGGCTTGCCCTCGCTCCAGAGCGACTGGTGCGTGTGCATGCCCGAACCGTTGTCGCCGAAGAGCGGCTTCGGCATGAACGTGGCGGACTTGCCCCACTGCTCGGACGTGTTCTTGACGATGTACTTGAACTTCAGGATGTCGTCGGCCGCGTGCACCATGGTGTCGAAGCGGTAGTTGATCTCCTGCTGGCCGCCGGTGCCCACCTCGTGGTGCGAGCGCTCGAGGATGAAGCCGGCCTCGATCAGGTTCAGCGTGATGTCGTCGCGCAGGTCGGCCGTCTTGTCGACGGGGCTGACCGGGAAGTAGCCGCCCTTGTACGGGGTCTTGTTGGCGAGGTTGCCGCCCTCTTCGGTGCGACCCGAGTTCCAGGCGCCCTCGTCGGAGTCGACCGAGTAGAAGCTCGAGTGCTGGTTGACCTCGTAGCGCACGTCGTCGAAGATGTAGAACTCGGCCTCGGGGGCGAAGAACGCGGTGTCGGCGATGCCGGTCGAGGCGAGGTACTTCTCGGCCTTCTTGGCGACCTGACGCGGGTCCTTCGAGTAGATCTCGCCGTTGCGCGGGTTGTAGATGTCGAAGATCATCACCAGCGTGCGCGCGGTGCGGAACTGGTCGACGTACGCAGTCGTCACATCGGGGATGAGCTGCATGTCGGACTCGTGGATGTTCGCGAAGCCGCGAATCGAGGAGCCGTCGAAGAGCTGGCCGACCGTGAAGAACTCCTCGTCGACAGTCGACGCCGGGATGTTGAAGTGCTGCTGCACACCCGGGAGGTCGGTGAAGCGGATGTCGAGGAACTTGACATCCGTCTCCTTGATGAACTTGAGCACTTCAGAGGAATCACTGAACATGGGGTGGAATCTCCAAGGGGGCGAGTTGAACCGGCGAGGCCGGACGGACGTGCACAGCCGTAGTCGACCGTACCGAGTGGTGGTTACCCGACCGTGACGCCATTGTTTCAGACGTGTTACACGGCGGCCATCTCGGTAGAATCGACGGATGCCTGACGCGACCCCCACCACCTTCGGTCAACTCGAGCCGAGCAAGTGGCCCGGCGAGCGCCTCGGGCTGCCCGACGATGGCCCGAACTCCGTCGGCCGCATCGGGCGGCGCATCGCGGCGATCGCGATCGACTGGGGCGTCGCGATCCTGATCGCGCTGCTCTTCGCTCCCTACAGTTCTCTGCTGCATTCCTGGGTCACGCTCGGCATCTTCGTGCTCATGCAGATCGTGTTCATCCCGACCATCGGCGGCAGTGTCGGTCACCGGCTCATGGGCCTGCGGATTCTGCCGATCTCGGGCGGATGGGTGGGTCTCTGGCGCCCGATCGTGCGCACCGTGCTGCTCGCGATCGTCGTGCCCGCGCTCGTCTGGGACTCCGACCAGCGCGGATTCCACGACAAGGTCGCCGGCACGGTGCTCGTGCGGGCCTGACCCGTCGGACTCGGCCCGCCCGGCTTCCAGCGCCCCGACGACGCCGGCCCGCGGCATCCGGAATCGACCGGAACGCGTGAAACGACGAAGCGGCACCCGACCGAGTCGGATGCCGCTTCTCGGCGTGTGGGGGATCAGCGCATCTTGCCGCGCTGCGGGCGTGCCTTCATCGGGTCGATGCCCTTCGGGATGGGCAGCGAGGACTGGAGCGAGTTCAGGCGGTTCGACACCGCGAGCACCTCGGGCTTGGTCAGGGAGCGCTTGATCTTGCGCAGGGCTCCGGGCAGGCGGTGCAGTTCGATCGCACCGTCGTCGTGACCCACCGCGATGAGCGTGATCGGCACGTTCGGCAGCACGCGGGCGACCTTGCGCTTCTCGTCGTCGAGCATGCGCTTCGTGCGCGTCTGCGGACCCTCGCTGATGAGCGCGACGCCGCCGCGGCCGACGGAGCGGTACACCGCGTCTTGGGTCTTGCCGTTGACGGCGACCGGCATCTCGTTGCCGATCCAACCGCCGCGGAGGCCGCTGCGCAGGACTGCGCCGACTGCACCGGGCTGACCGTCGATCTGCGCGTACGCGGCACGCTCGGCGCGTCGGCCGAGCACGATCAGTGCGAGCAGCAGGCCCGCGAGCACGCCGGCCACGATCCAGAGTGCGATCGTGAAGCCGTTGCCCTCACTCAGCCAGAGCGCGAGCCCGAGCCCCACGAGGACGGGAGCGAGGAACACGAGCAGCATGAGCCACTGCGCGCTCGAGTCGTAGCGGCGGGTCATCTGGAAGACCTGCCACATCTGCTTCAGACGCCCTGGCTCCTTGGGAGCGGACGGATCCTTGGTGCGTGCCATGTGCACAAGGATACCGGCGCGAGGCGCCGCCTCCGACCGCGTTCACCGAGGGCGGAGGCGGCATCCGGATGTCTCAGCCGACCGCCTGCGCGAAGCCGAGCGAGGGGTCGGCCAGATGCGCCAGTTCGGCCGGCAGCGGCAGTCCCTTCGCGTGCATCGACTGCGCCCAGAGACGGCCCGCACGGTACGAGGAGCGCACGAGCGGCCCCGCGAGCACGCCGAGGTAGCCGATCTGCTCGGCCTCGGCCTTGAGCTCGATGAATTCCTCGGGCCGCACCCACCTGGCGACCGGCAGGTGCCGCGGGCTCGGACGCAGGTACTGGGTGATCGTGATGATGTCGGTGCCCGCCGCGTGCAGGTCGCGAAGGGCCTGGGACACTTCGGCGCGCTCCTCGCCCATGCCGAGGATGAGGTTCGACTTGGTGATGAGCCCCGCGTCACGGCCCTGCGTGATGACGTCGAGCGACCGGTCGTACCGGAATGCCGGTCGGATGCGCTTGAAGATGCGCGGCACGGTCTCGACGTTGTGCGCGAAGACCTCGGGTCGGGCGTCGAACACCTGCTGCAGCAGTTCGGGCTCGCCGTTGAAGTCGGGCACGAGGATCTCGACCCCGGTGCCGGGCGACTGGCGGTGGATCTCGCGGATCGTCTCCGCGTAGAGCCACGCGCCACCATCGGGCAGGTCGTCGCGGGCGACGCCGGTGACGGTCGAGTAGCGCAACTGCATGCGCTCGACCGACTCGGCGACGCGTCGCGGCTCGTCGACGTCGTAGTCGGCCGGTTTGCCCGTGTCGATCTGGCAGAAGTCGCAGCGGCGCGTGCACTGCGAACCGCCGATGAGGAACGTCGCCTCCCGGTCCTCCCAGCACTCGTAGATGTTCGGGCAGCCGGCCTCCTGGCAGACCGTGTGCAGGTCCTCGCTCTTCACGAGGCTCTGCAGTTGGCGGTACTCGGGCCCCATCTTCGCCCTGGTCTTGATCCACTCGGGCTTGCGCTCGATCGGCGTCTCGGCGTTGCGGACCTCGAGGCGCAGCATGCGGCGCCCGTCTGGAGCGGCGCTCATGCCGCGATCGCCGACTCGAACTCGAGGCGGAACGCCGTGGTCACAGCATCGACGAGGTGGGCCGGGGCGACCTCGCGACCGAGCTCGCGCGACACGGTGGTCACGCCGGCGTCGCGGATTCCGCAGGCGACGATCCTCGCGTACGGCTCGAGCGAGTTCGAGCAGTTGAGGGCGAACCCGTGCGAGGTGACGCCCTCGGCCACGCGGATGCCGATCGCGGCGATCTTGTTCTCGAGGCCGGGCGGGCCGACCCAGACGCCTGAGCGCCCGTCGACGCGTCGGCCGTCGACGCCGAGATCGGCGAGCACGCGGATCAGTATGGCTTCGAGTCGTCGAACGTAGCCGACGACGTCGACGGGTTCGTCGAGGTGCAGGATCGGGTAGCCGACGAGCTGCCCCGGGCCGTGCCAGGTGATCTTGCCGCCGCGGTCGACGTCGATGACGGGGGTTCCGTCGGTCGGTCGCTCGTCGGGCGCAGTGCGCTTGCCGGCGGTGTAGACGGACGGGTGCTCCAGGAGGAGGACGGTGTCGGGGCGTGAGCCCGCGACGACCGCGCGATGGACGGCGCGCTGAAGGTCGAGACCCTCGATGTACGGCACGGAGTTGGCGCTTAGCCCCGCGACGACGAAGTCGAGCATGCACCGAGTCTAGACACGGATGCCGCACCGTGCGGTCCGCCCATGGTCGGTGTGTGGAGGCGACCCGTCCTCCCCAGCCGAGGCGGAGGAGTGTTCTGCACCGGCGGTGCCGGTCGAGGCGGTTGACGGTGGGTTCCGGGGCACGGTTGGACGATGAGCGGTGGATGGAAGCGCAGCAGGCGTTCGCAGCGAGATGCAGGGCGGGCGGATGCTGCGGCAGCGGTCGCGGCAGATGACGGCTCGCTTGCGACGACCGGGTCGGGCATCGCCGGCTACCGGATGCTGCGTCGCATCGGATCCGGACGACGGGCCGAGGTGTTTCTCGCGGTCGCCGATCGATACGGCGCCGACGAAGCGCCGGTCTTCGTGCCTCACGGCGTCGACGGGGTGCATGTGGAGGAGAGCGAGGCGCCACCGCTCGTCGCCGTCCGGATCTACCGCGACGAGGTCGACGACGCGTCGGTGGCCTGCGAGATCGAAGCCATGCACGTCGTGCCGGACGCCGGGATGCCCGCACTGCTCGATGTCTCGGCCGCCGTGAACGGCAGCAGGGTCGCGGTCGTCGAACGCGTCGGCGGAGCCACGGTCGCGCAGCTGCTCCACGAGCGGAGCCTGGAACCCGGCGAAGCCGTGACGCTGGTCGCGCCGATCGCGGCCGGGCTCGCATGCCTCGCCGATGCCGGCTTCGTGCACGCCGGGCTCACGACGAGCGATGTCAAGCTCGACTCGAGCGGTCGACCGCGCCTGCTCGGCCTGGGCGGACTCGAGCGGGTTCCGATCGGAGCGGCCGAGGCCACGGCTGTCCGCCGCGAGGGGTCCGCAGCGCTCATCGAATACCTCGAGCAGGTCGTCGGCGCGGTGCGCCCCGCCGGCGTCTTCGACGGTCCGATCCGTCTCGCCAGGGCCGGCCTCGATGCCAGACCGTTTCGAGCCTTCGAGGCCGACCTCGAGCGCGCGATGTTCGCCGCGGCGTCACCGGCGCCGATCGCCGGGCTCCCGCCCGCGCGCGAGGTGCGCATTCCGGCGCGAGCCCTGGCGCCGCGACCAGCTGAGACCCCGATGGATCCCATGGCCCAGCCGTCGCGGAGCGGCCGGAAGCATTCACGAAGCGGTCTCGCCGCCGGCGTGCTCGAACTCGCCGAACTCCCTCCGCCAGTGCTCGAACGCCTGGCTGCGGCCGCGGACTCGGATCGGCTGGCGACGATCCGCCATCGGCTCTCCGACTGGGTCTCGACGCGACGCCGACCGGTCATGGTCGGTGCGCTCGTCGGGGCCGCCGCGCTCGTCCTGCTGCTGACGGCCGTTCCCTCGGCCGGCGCGGGGGAGCGGGGCACGGCCGATCGTCCGTCGGTCGCGTCGGCCGAGGGTGCCGGTGCCGCCGGCGCGGCTGCGGGTGCGGAGTTCGGGAGTGATGGTACCGACCGTGCGAAGACCGAGGCCGCCGAGACGGCCGGTGAAAATACTCCGGGCGACGATGCGTCCGCCGAAGCTGCGGCCGGTGAAGGTGGGGCCGGCAACGCGAAACTCGTGCCGGAGGACCCGATCGCGGCTGCGCAGGAGCTGCTGCAGGTGCGGGGATCATGCTTCGACGAGCTGGATCCCGCGTGCCTCGCATCGTACGTGCAGGCCGGTTCGCCGCTCGAGGAAGCCGACTGGAGCCGGATGCTCGCAGCCCGCGATGGCGGGCCGGGCATCCGGTCGCTCGACCCGACGCGGATCGAGGTCGTCACCGAGATGGGCGCGGCCGTGCTCGTCCGGGTGGTCGGCGTCGGCAACGACGAACCGGCCTCGCTCCTCATGGTGAGGAGCGAGGCCGGTTGGCGATTGCGCGAGATCTTCGACTAGATGCCGAGGTCGGCCTCGAAGTCGCCCGATTCGAGACGGTCCTTGACGGCCGTCAGGAAGCGTGCGGCGTCGGCGCCGTCGATGATGCGGTGGTCGTACGACAGGGCCAGGTAGACCATCGAACGGATCGCGATCGCCTCGGAACCGTCGGTGGTCACGACCACCGGGCGCTTCACGACGATGCCGGTGCCGAGGATCGCCGACTGCGGCAGGAACACGACGGGCGTGTCGAACAGTGCGCCGCGCGAGCCGGTGTTCGTCAGGGTGAACGTACCACCCGAGAGCTCGTCGGGCTTCAGCTGGTTGTTGCGCGTCCGGTCGGCCAGATCTGCGATCTGAGCGGCGAGGCCCGCGATGTCCAGTTCGCCCGCGTTGCGGATGACCGGTGTGAGCAGGCCGCGCTCGGTGTCGACCGCGATGCTGAGGTTCTCCTGGGCCGGGTAGACGATGGCGTCGCCGTCGACCGTCGAGTTGATGATCGGGAACGCTTGCAGCGCCTCGGCGGTCGCCAGCGCGAAGAAGGGCAGGAAGCTGAGCTTGTTGCCGGTCTTGGCGAGGAAGTCGCCCTTGACCTTGTCGCGCAGGCGCGCGACCTTCGTCACGTCGACCTCGACGACCGAGGTGAGCTGAGCGGTCGAGGTCATCGACACGACCGCACGCTCCGCGACGACCTTGCGCAGGCGCGTCATCGGAACGGTGGTGCCGCGCAGCGGCGACGCCTCGAGCGGGGTGCGTGCCGGGGCGGCCTCGGCAGCCGGAGCCGAATGCGCCGAGATGACGTCCTGCTTGCGGATGCGACCGCCTACACCGGTGCCGGTGACGCTGGCGAGGTCGACGCCCTGCTCGTTCGCGAGCTTGCGCACGATCGGCGTGACGTAGCCGGGAGCGCCGGCGTGCGAGCCGGACGCCGCGGGGGCGGCCGGGGCAGCAGGTGCCGCGGGAGCGGCCGGTGCAGCGGCGGGGGCCGGAGCAGCGGGTGCAGCCGCCGGCGCTTCCGCCGGAGCAGCGGGTGCAGCCGCCGGCGCTTCCGCCGGAGCCGGCGCGGCGGGTGCCTCGACCGGAGCGGGAGCCGCCGGAGCAGCCGCGGGTGCCTCGACCGGAGCCGGAGCAGCAGGTGCCTCGGCGGGCGCGGTGGGGGCCGCCGGAGCCTCGGCCGCCGGAGCCTCGGCGACCGGTGCCGCGACGGGCTCGGGCGCAGGCTCGGCGGCCGCTTCGGCGGGAGCCGCTTCAGCAGGTGCCGCTTCGGCCGGAGCCGCTTCGGCGGGTGCCGCAGCGGCGCTGCCGTCGCCGATCGTCACGAGTGCGGTGCCGACCTCGACGGTCTCGTCCTCCTGGACGAGGATCGCCTCGATGACCCCCGCGACGGGCGACGGGATCTCGGTGTCGACCTTGTCGGTCGAGACCTCGAGCAGCGGCTCGTCGACCTCGACACGGTCGCCGACGTTCTTCAGCCAGCGGGTGACCGTGCCCTCTGTGACACTCTCACCGAGTGCCGGGAGGCTGACGGATTCGCTCATGCGCTTGTCTCCTTCACAGCGTTGGGACGCTTGTAGCTTATTGCAGTCGTAGGGGGTGATACAGGTCAGAGCGCGTGCAGCGGCTTGCCCGCGAGCTTGAGGAACGCCTCGCCGAGGGCCTCGTTCTGCGTGGGGTGCGCGTGGAGGAACGGGGCGATGTCCTCGGGGTACGCCTCCCAGTTCACCGCGAGCTGGGCCTCGCCGATGAGCTCGCCGACGCGGCCGCCGATCATGTGCACGCCGACGATCGGGCCGTCGTTCACCCGCACCACCTTGATCGAGCCGCTCGTCTCGAGGATGTGGCTCTTGCCGTTGCCGGCGAGGTTGTACTCGTAGGAGGAGACCTGGTCTGCGCCGAACTTCTCGCCGGCCTTCGCCTCGGTGTAGCCGATCGAGGCGATCTCGGGCTCGCAGTAGGTGATCTTCGGGATGTTGACGTCTTCGATGACGATCGGGTTCAGTCCTGCGATCTCCTCGGCGGCGAAGATGCCCTGCTGGAAGCCGCGGTGCGCGAGCTGGAGCCCGGGGACGATGTCGCCGACGGCGTAGACGCCCGGGACGTTGGTCGCGAGGCGCTCGTCGGTGAGCACGAAGCCGCGGTCCATGGCGACGCCGACCTCGTCGTAGCCGAGTCCGGCGGTGACGGGGCCGCGGCCGACGGCGACGAGCAGAAGCTCGGCCTCGACGGTCTCGCCGTTCTCGAGCGTTACGACGACGCCGTTCTCGTGCTGGGTGACCGACTGGAAGCGGACGCCGATCTTGTAGTCGATGCCGCGCTTGCGGAACGCGCGCTCGAGCTGCTTCGAGATCGACTCCTCCTCGTTGGGCACGAGGTGGGGGAGCGCTTCGATGATCGTCACCTCTGCGCCGAAGGACTTCCAGACGCTGGCGAACTCGACGCCGATCACGCCGCCGCCGAGGATGGCGACCTTGCCGGGCACGAAGTCGAGTTCGAGGGCCTGCTCGCTCGTGATGACGCGGCCGCCGATCTCGAGGCCGGGCAGCGATCGCGAGTAGGAGCCGGTCGCGAGGATGACGTTCTTGCCGACGATGCGCTGGTCGCCGACCTGCACGGCGTTCGGCGCGACGAGTCGGCCCTCGCCCTCGATGACGGTGATGCCGCGAGCCTTGATGAGGCCCTGAAGCCCCTTGAACTTGCTCGAGATGATGCCCTCGCGGTACGCGGTGACCCCGGCGACGTCGATGCCCTCGAAGGTCGCGCGCACGCCGAACTTGGCGGAGTCGCGAGCGTGCTCGGCGATCTCGGCCGCGTGCAGCAGCGCCTTGGTGGGGATGCAGCCGCGGTGGAGACACGTGCCGCCGAGCTTGTCCTTCTCGATGAGGCCGACGGTGAAGCCGAGCTGGACGGCGCGCAGTGCTGCTGCGTACCCTCCGCTGCCGCCACCGAGGATGACAATGTCAAAGTTCTGCTCGGACAACCGGAATCTCCCTTGCGCACCTGTACTGCGACACGGACTGCCCCGGATGCGTGACCGGCGGCAGAGTGAAGGGCGAAGATCTCGCCCATACGACCTTACTACTCGGTGGAGAGGTCCTCGCCCAGGGCCACGAGCGTGCGGACGCCGATCGCGGTGCCGCCGGATCCGGTGTGACCCCATGCTCCGGCCTGGTTGAACGACGGGCCGGCGATGTCCAGGTGCGCCCACGGGATCCGCTCGTCGGAGTCCTCCCGGCGCCCGACGAACTCCCGGAGGAACACGCCGGCCACGAGCATCCCGGGGATCGTGGTCCCGAGCCGGGTGTTGGCGAGGTCGGCGACATCCGACTTCAGGTTGGACTTGAGGTAGCCGGGCAGGGGCATCGGCCAGAACGACTCGTCGACCGAGTCGGCCGCGCCGCGGACGCGCGCCACGAGGCCGTCGTCGCCCATGATTCCGCCCATGCGGTGGCCGAGCGCGACGACCTGCGCACCGGTGGGTGTCGCGATGTCGACGATCGCGTCGGGCTGCTCCTCGCTCGCGGCGACGAGTCCGTCGGCGAGCACGAGCCGCCCCTCGGCATCCGTGTTCAGGACTTCGACGGTCTTGCCACCGCGGATGCGGAGCACGTCGTTCGGGCGGATCGCGGTGCCAGACGGCATGTTCTCGGCGAGGCAGAGCCAGGCCGTCACGCGGATCGGAGTCTCGAGCGAAGCGAGCGCGAGGATCGCCGAGAGGACGGTCGCCGCCCCGGCCATGTCCGACTTCATGCCGACCATCGAGTTTCCGGGCTTCAGCGAGAGGCCGCCCGAATCGAAGGTGATGCCCTTGCCGACGAGCGCGAAGTGGCGGGACGCGGCTGCGGGCGCGTACTCGAGGCGCACGAGCCGCGGTCCGCGCGACGAGCCCTGTCCGACGCCGAGGATGCCGCCGAAGCCGTCGGCCTGCAGGGCCTCCTCGTCCCAGACGGTCGAGGTCACGCCGACCGCATCCGCCGCGTTCACCGCGATCTCGGCGAGTCGCGCGGGGGAGAGGTCGACGGGCGGCGTGTTCACGAGGTCCTTCGTGCGGTGCACGGCGTCGGCGATGACGCGAACCCGGTCGAGGCGCACCCGGGCTGCGGATGCCGCGGCGTGCACGGTGACGACCGCGACCGGCGTCCTCGGCTCCGAACGGTAGGCCGTGAAGGCGTAGGCGCCGAGCGCGGCTCCCTCGAGGAGCGCCTCGGCGGCCTCGACGTCGTCGGCGAACTCCAGGGGGACGCCGATCGCGACGTGCTCGACCCCGGTGAGCTGGCGCAACGCGCTGCCCGCGGCGAGACGCAGCGACGCGGCATCCGCTCGCTCGCCTGCTCCGGCGACCGCCACGACCGCCGGGCCGCCGCCCGACGAGGGGATGCGCACGAGTTCGTCGGCCGCACCGGTCGCGCCGAGGCCGGCGAGCAGCGGTGCGACCCAGGCGTATCCGTCGACCTCGAGCAACCGCGGGCCGTCCGCGGTGCTCACCGCGGTGAGCAGCACGACGTCGGCTTCGGAGGATGCGGCGGGGAGTTCGGAGGTGCGGAGATCGGTGACGCTCATGCTGGGAATCGTACGTGTTCGCTCTGAGCATGGCGTGGGATGTCCGTTCAGGGCGGGCCGTCGGAGCACGCCGGTAGGCTTGGGGGTATGCGCGATCCACGTTCCCTCTACGAGTTGAACCCCGGCGTCGAAGTGCCGGCAGGGCTTCCGCTCGTCGCCGGACTCACGGGGTTCGCCGATGCCGGAGCAGCCGTCGCGCAGACGATGGAGTTCCTGCTCGCGACGCTCGACAACGTCGAGGTCGCGCAGTTCGATGCCGACGAGTTGCTCGACTACCGGGCCCGGCGTCCGATCATCCTCTTCGAAGAGGACCACATCACCGAGTACCGTCCGCCTCGCCTGCTGCTCTCGCTCGCACGCGACGAGATCGGTCAGCAGTTCCTGCTGCTCACGGGGTACGAGCCCGACTTCCAGTGGGAGCGGTTCGGCGCCGCAATGCTCGAGCTGATCGAGCGGTTCCAGGTGTCGTCGACGACCTGGATCAACGCGATCCCGATGCCCGTTCCGCACACGCGCCCGATCAGCATGACGGTGAGCGGCAACCGCCCCGAGTTCGTCGAGGCGATGTCGGTCTGGCGGCCGACGACCGAGGCGCCCGCGAACGCGCTGCACCTCGTCGAGTACCGACTGCAGGAGCTCGGTCACCCCGTGACCGCGTTCGTGCTGCTCATCCCGCACTACCTGGGCGACACCGAGTACCCCGCGGCGGCCGTCGCGGCGATCGAGGCGGTCTCGAAGGCGACGGGTCGCATCCTGCCGACCGACACCCTGCGCGAGGCCAACCGCGACTTCGTCGCGCGCATCGACGAGCAGGTCGCCGGCAACGGCGAGCTCGGCAAGCTCGTGGGCACGCTCGAGGAGCGCCACGACACCTACATGCAGGAGACGTCCTTCCGCTCGCCGCTCACCGACGAGGAGGGCGAGCTGCCCTCCGCCGACGAGATCGCGGCCGAGCTCGAGAAGTTCCTCGCGGTGCGGCGTCGGCACGACGACGAGTCGCCGCTCGGCGGCTGACCGGTCGCGTCGACCCGCGGCACGGCACCTCCGGCGATCACCGCGGATCGCGAGCGATCCTCGGGAATGCGGATGCCGCGGCCGACGTTGACATCAGGGAAGAGACGGACACCCGGTACGGCACGTGAACGGCGCGCGGCCTCCGTGGACGTGAGGCGGGCTCGACGGCTGTATAATGGTGGAAGGACCCGTTCTGGTCCGCGGGCACGATCGCGTGCCGACGTCGCGGACTTGACATGGGTCCTCATAGTGTCCGAAAACGATCGGACCCACCACGACCCGCGACCCTCACTGGGCATGCGCCGTGCGATGTAGGAGAGGTTCAACCAATGGCAACGACGAAGGCTGCGACGTCGGCGAAGGACGAGGCCGAGAAGCCCGCCGCTCGCGCGACGGCTGCGAAGTCGACCACGGCCAAGGCGGGCGCGAAGACCGCGACCGCGAGCAAGACGCCGCGAAAGACCACCGCGAAGGCGGGAACGAAGGCGCGCGGCGCCGCGAAGGCCGGCGACGACGAAGACGGCGAGACCGAAGAGGTCGAGATCGACGCCGAGGTCGTGGAGGGTGCCGAGGGCACCGACGTCGCGGCGACCGACGACGAAGAGGACGAGAAGCCCGTCGCCGTCGAGCCGCACCCGACCGGCGCGCTCGTGCTGCGCGCCGTCGACGACGAAGACGAGGTTCCGGTCTACTCGAGCGCCATCACCGGCGCAACGGCCGACCCCGTCAAGGACTACCTGAAGCAGATCGGCAAGGTCGCCCTGCTGAACGCGGCCGAAGAGGTCGAGCTGGCCATGCGCATCGAGGCCGGGCTCTTCGCAGAAGAGAAGCTCTCGCACATGACCGACGCCGAGAAGCGCTCGCAGCTCGGTCGCGAACTGCAGTGGGTCGCGAAAGACGGCCAGCGCGCCAAGAGCCACCTGCTCGGCGCGAACCTGCGTCTCGTGGTCTCGCTGGCCAAGCGCTACACCGGTCGCGGCATGCAGTTCCTCGACCTCATCCAGGAAGGCAACCTGGGCCTCATCCGTGCGGTAGAGAAGTTCGACTACACCAAGGGCTTCAAGTTCTCGACGTACGCCACCTGGTGGATCCGCCAGGCGATCACGCGCGCCATGGCCGACCAGGCCCGCACGATTCGCATCCCCGTGCACATGGTGGAGGTCATCAACAAGCTCGCCCGCGTGCAGCGCCAGATGTTGCAGGACCTCGGTCGCGAACCCACGCCCGAAGAGCTCAGCCGCGAACTCGACATGACCCCCGAGAAGGTCATCGAGGTGCAGAAGTACGGCCGCGAGCCCATCTCGCTGCACACGCCGCTCGGTGAAGACGGCGACAGCGAGTTCGGCGACCTCATCGAGGACACCGAGGCCGTGGTTCCCGCCGACGCCGTCGGCTTCACGATGCTGCAGAAGCAGCTCGAGTCGCTCCTCGACTCGCTGTCCGAGCGCGAGGCGGGCGTGATCCGCATGCGCTTCGGCCTCGGCGACGGCATGCCGAAGACCCTCGACCAGATCGGCGACACGTTCGGCGTCACGCGCGAGCGCATCCGCCAGATCGAGTCGAAGACGATGGCGAAGCTCCGCCACCCGTCGCGGTCGCAGTCGCTGCGCGACTACCTCGAGTAGGCCGACGGTGCACGCGGGATCCCTGCGTTACGGACCGGCGATCCTCGTCGGCAGACTCACCCGATTCGCCGCCCGGCTGCGCAAGCCCGGCGGCGGATCGGCCGTTCCGGGACTCGTCGTCAACCGCATCGCGCCCGGCTACCTGAAGCGGACCCTCTCCGGGTTCCCGCAGGGGCTGGTCGTGGTGACCGGTTCGAGCGGCAAGTCCACGACGACGAAGATGCTCGTCGCGGTGCTACGAGCCCACGGCGTCGACGTGTTCACCAACCCGTCGACCGCGAACATCAGCCAGGGCCTGACCTCGGCGCTGCTCGAGCGCGCCGACTGGCGCGGTCGCGTACCCGGCGAGATGGCCGTGCTCGAGATGGACGAGGGGCACGGCGCCCTCGTCATGCAGGGCGTCGACGCCCGCACGGTCACGCTCATGAATGTCATGGTCGATCAGGTCGACCGGTTCCACGACTCCGAGATGGTGGCTGGCATGCTCGCCCGGATCGCCGCGCGCGCCCGTGAGTCGGTCGTCGTGAACGCCGACGATGCGTACCTCGAGCAGATCGCGGGTCGCGTCGGGGCGGATGTCGCGGTGCGCCGCTTCGGCGTGTCGGAGGCCGTCGTCGTGGCGTCGCCGCGTGGTCTCGGCTACGCGAAGACCGTCGAGACGCGCCTCGGCTCCGGTGACGGTGTGCGCCTCGAGTCCGTCGACGGACGCGAGGCCGTCCTCGACGATCAGGGCTCGGCCGTCGCGGTCACGCTGCCGGCGCGAGGCACCCACTACGGGATCGACGCGACCGCGGCGTATGCGACCGCCCGGGCGGTGCTCGGCGATCGTTTCGACCCGACGACGGCCGCCGCGGCGCTGAGCGCGATCCCCGCCGTCTTCGGTCGGGGCGAGCGCGTGACCGTCCGCGGACAAGAGGTCGACTTCGTGCTCGTGCAGAACACCGCGAGCTACCAGCTCAACGTCGACAGCATCGAAGCGGGGACGAGCGACATCCTGTTCGCCATCGGCTCCGACGTGCGCGACCCCTCGTACTTCTGGCCGGCCGACGCCTCGTCGCTCGGCCGCGTGTCGATCGTGAGCGGGTCGAAGTCGGCCGAGGCCGCGCTCATGCTCTCGTACGACGGCGTCGCCATCGACCGGGTCGAGCCCGACCTCGCCACGGCCGTCGACGACTTCCTCGCGGCGCCCGCGCCGGCATCCGGCACGAAGACGATCGTCTTCTCGGCCGACTCGATGCGACGCACGCGTGCCCACCTCGGACTCACGGGAGCGGAATGACCCTCACGATCATCACGCTGCTGCCGTCGCTGCAGAACACCAACGGCGACGCCGAGAACGCGGCCGTCCTGGCGAAGCGCGCGGGGTGGGCCGGTCTCGACGCGCGCGTGGTCGCCGTCGAGTCCCGCGACGACCTGCCGGGGCACGTCGATGCGATCGTGATCGGCTCCGGCACGGATGCCGCGCTCGACGTCGCGCGCACGCGACTGCTCGATCTGCACGACGATCTTCGGCGATGGGGCACCGAAGGCGTGCCGATCCTGGCGGTCGGCACCGGATGGGAGCTGCTCTCCTGGGGCATCGAACTGCCCGACGGCACCGGCATCGAGGGCCTCGGCATCCTGCCCGGTCGTGCGGTGCCGCACCCCGCCGGCCGCATCACCGGTGACCTCGTCGTCGCCGAGCGAAGGTCGAAGCAGCTGCTCGTCGGGTTCGAGAACCATGCCCGCGCCTACGTCGGCGCCGAGGGCTCGCCGCTCGGGCGGGTCCGCGCCGGCGAGGGCAATGCGCTCGGCTCCGGTCAGGAGGGCGTCGTCATGGGCGAGGTGATCGGCACGCACCTGCACGGTCCGGTGCTCGCGAAGAACCCGCACCTCGCCGACCGCCTGCTCACGACCATGGCCGAGCGCGCCGGTGCGCGCTACACGCCAGGGGAGCAGACCCGCATCGTCGACGCCTACGCGGAGTCCGCCCGCCTCGCGCACCTCGCCGCCGCCGGCGTCGAGTCGGCGTCGGCCGCAACGGCGTCGACCGGCAACTGACGCGGTCCGCTTCGGCATGCCGCACCACGGCAGCGGTGCACGCCGCAACGACAGAACGCCCCGGGAATCCTCCCGGGGCGTTCTGCTCGTGTTCGCGTCTGGTGCGGGCGACCGCGCTACGGGCGATCGTTGAGGCGCGACGACTCGTCGTGCCAGCTGTGCGCGATCTGCGAGAGCTTCTCCTGGTGCTTGCGACCGTGGTGGGCGCAGAACAGCAGCTCGCCGGTGCCCACGACCACGCGGATGTAGGCCTGCGCGCCGCAGGCGTCGCAGCGGTCGAGAGCGGTGAGCTCGTACGGGGTCTCGAGTTCCTCGACCGCACCGTTGGTTTCGGTGTACTGCGTCATGGCTCCTCCTCCTGGCTCACTGCGCGAAATCCGTTCACCAATGTAAACACGTATTCGGCGGGCATCCTTCCGTTCCGCCGGGCATTTCGCTCACCGCGTAGCGCCTGCACGCCGAGGTCGGCGGTGCTCAGTAGGCTTGTGCGACGTGAGCTCCGACTATTCCGCCCGCCATCTCTCCGTGCTCGAAGGCCTCGAGGCCGTCCGCAAACGCCCCGGCATGTACATCGGCTCGACCGACTCCCGTGGCCTCATGCATTGCCTCTGGGAGATCATCGACAACTCGGTCGATGAGGCGCTCGCGGGTCACGGCGGTGAGATCGGCGTGCGACTGCACCCCGACGGCAGCGTCGAGGTTCGCGACCGCGCCCGCGGCATCCCGGTCGACATCGAACCGAAGACCGGACTCTCGGGCGTCGAGGTGGTCTTCACCAAGCTGCACGCCGGCGGCAAGTTCGGCTCGGGTTCGTACGCGGCATCGGGTGGCCTGCACGGCGTCGGCGCCTCGGTCGTGAACGCGCTGTCGGAGCGCCTCGATGTCGAGGTCGATCGCGACGGAAAGACCTGGGCCATGTCGTTCCACCGTGGCGAGCCCGGCATCTTCGCCGACCGGGGCGAGCCCTCGCCCGATGCGCCGTTCACGCCATTCGAGGACCGAAGCGAGCTGCGCGTCGTCGGGAAGGTCGCCAAGGGCGTCACCGGCACCCGCATCCGGTACTGGGCCGACCGGCAGATCTTCACGAAGGGCGCCGAGTTCCAGTCCGAGGAGTTGCTCGGGCGTGCGCGTCAGACCGCGTTCCTCGTGCCCGGCCTCGCGATCGACGTCACCGATGAGCGCGGCGAGACGCCGCACACCATGTCGTTCCAGTTCGAGGGCGGCATCTCCGAGTTCGTCGAGCACCTCGCGGTCGACTCGGCGCTGACCGATGTCTGGCGCCTCACGGGCGTCGGCTCGTTCACCGAGACCGTGCCGGTGCTCACCGATGGCGGCGCGATGGTGCCGACCGAGCTCAAGCGCGAGTGCGCCGTCGACATCGCCCTCCGCTGGGGCACCGGCTACGACACGGTGGTCAAGTCGTTCGTGAACATCATCGCCACGCCGAAGGGCGGCACGCACCAGACCGGGTTCGACCAGGGCCTGCTCAAGTTCCTCCGCCAGCAGGTCGAGCAGAACGCCCGCCGCCTCAAGGCGGGCAACGACAAGCTCGAGAAGGACGACGTGCTCGCCGGCCTCACGGCGGTCATCACGGTTCGCCTGCCCGAGCCGCAGTTCGAGGGGCAGACCAAGGAGGTGCTCGGCACTCCGGCGGTGCGCGCGATCGTCACGAACGTGCTCACGAAGGAGCTCGGCCTTCGCTTCTCCTCGACCAAGCGCGACGACAAGGCGCAGTCCTCGCTGCTGCTCGACAAGGTCGTGGCCGAGATGAAGTCCCGCATCTCCGCCCGCACCCACAAAGAGACGCAGCGGCGAAAGAACGCGCTCGAGTCCTCGTCGCTTCCGGCGAAGCTGGTCGACTGCCGGTCGACGGATGTCGCGCACAGCGAGCTGTTCATCGTCGAGGGCGACTCGGCGCTCGGCACGGCCAAGCTCGCGCGCGACAGCGAGCATCAGGCGCTGCTGCCGATCCGCGGCAAGATCCTCAACGTGCAGAAGGCGAGCGTGTCCGACATGCTCGGCAACGCCGAGTGCGCCTCGATCATCCAGGTGATCGGCGCCGGCTCGGGGCGGAGCTTCGACATCGCCACTGCGCGCTACGGCAAGGTGATCATCATGAGCGACGCCGACGTCGACGGTGCGCACATCCGCACACTCCTGCTGACCCTGTTCTTCCGCTACATGCGGCCGATGATCGAGGAGGGCCGGGTCTTCGCGGCCGTCCCTCCGCTGCACCGCGTCGTGGTGATGAACCCGGGGTCCAAGCCCAACGAGACCATCTACACGTACTCGGAGGCGGAGCTCACGGGCGTCCTCGCGGCCCTGAAGAAGCAGGGCAAGCGCTACCAGGACCCGATCCAGCGCTACAAGGGCCTCGGCGAGATGGACGCCGACCAGCTCGCGACCACGACCATGGACCGTCGCCAGCGCACGTTGCGCCGGGTCGGCCTCGGCGATGCCGAGGCCGCGGGGCGCGTGTTCGAGCTGCTCATGGGCAACGAGGTCGCGCCGCGCAAGGAGTTCATCGTCGAGAGCGCCGACGCGATGGAACGCGATCGGATCGACGCCTGACGCATCGCGTCGGCTGACTCGCGACCGTTGTGACGCCTGACACCTGACGCCCGACACTGCCCGTGCCTTCGCCCTGCGGCTGAGGGGGCCTCGGGCGCGCCGACGCCACCGGCAACGAACGAACGCGGCGACCCGATCGGGTCGCCGCGTTCGTCGATGTTCGGAGCGAGCGACTACTCGATGCGCGTGCCGATCGCGGCCACGTGGGCCTCGAGGGGTTGGCCGGAGGCGTCGCGCTTGGCACCGGAATCGGGCAACTGGCGGGCGGTGCCGTCGGCGCCGACCGCGAGCGCGGGCGAGGGGCCCACCCAGGCGAGGTGCAGGGCGTCTTCGCCCTTCAGGAACCGCTGCGCGCGCACGCCGCCCGTGGCGCGGCCCTTGCCGGGGAACTCCGAGAATTCGCTGACCTTGGCGCTGCCGGTGTCGACGCCGAGGAGCGTCTCGTTGCTGGCCGCGATCGTGACGACGACCGTCTGCTCGAGGCGATCGGCCGGAAGGCTGGTGAAGTGGATCGCGTGCGCACCCGCGGTGAGCTTCACTCCGGCCATGCCGCCGGCCGGGCACCCCTGCGGGCGAACGTTCGCCGCCGGGAAGTGCAGCAGCTGCGCGTCGGACGCGACGAACACGAGCTCGTCGCCCTCGTCGCCCTGCACGGCGCCGACCACCTCGTCGCCGGCCTTCAATCCGATGACCTCGAACTCGGGCTTGTTCGGGTAGGCACCCGTCGCGACCCGCTTGACGACCCCCTGCTTGGTACCGAGCGCGATCGAACGGTCGGAGTCGAGCGAGACGATCGCGAGCACCTTCTCGTCGCGGTTCGGAAGCGACAGGTAGTCGCCGATCCTGACCCCGGCACCGAGCTGCACCGACGTCGGCGGCAGCATCGGCACATCGACGGGCGTGAAGCGGATGAGTCGTCCGAGGTTCGTGACCGCGCCGATCTCGGACCGGGTCGAGGTCTCGAGCGTCGAGAGGATCGCATCGTGCTTGCTGCGCCGGGTGGGCACCGTGATCGTCGGTGCGCCGTTCTCGGTCGCGGCGAGGTCGACGCGCGCGATGCGGCCGGTGACCGAGAGGAACACCCGGCACGGCACGTCGGCGAGCTCGAGGATCGCCGCGGCGCGCTTGGCCGCCGCACCGGTCGCGATCGGGCGGGCGTCGGTCAGGAGCGTGCGGCGCGGAGTGCCGTACTTCTCGGCGATCTCGGCGAGTTCGTCGGAGACGAGCGCCTCGATGCGGTGCCGGCTGGCCAGGAGCGTCTCGAGCTCGTGGATCTCGGCGCGCAGCTTGTCGCGCTCGGCCTCGAGCTCGATGCGCGAGAACTTGGTGAGGCGGCGCAGTTGCAGTTCGAGGATGTAGTCGGTCTGCACGAGGCTGAGGTCGAAGACCTCCATGAGGCGGGTGCGGGCCGCGGCCGTGTCGTCGCTCGACCGGATCACCTGGATGACCTCGTCGATGTCGAGGATCGCGATGAGCAGGCCCTCGACGAGGTGCAGGCGCTCCTGGCGGCGGGCGAGGCGGTACTGCGAGCGGCGCGTGACGACCGAGATCCGGTGCTCGACGTAGACCTGCAGCAGTTCGCGCAGGCCGAGCGTCTGCGGTCCGCCGTTGACGAGGGCGACGTTGTTGATGTTGAACGAGTCCTCGAGCGGCGTGAGCCGGTACAGCTGTTCGAGCACCGCATCGGGGCTGAACCCGGTCTTGATGCCGATGACGAGGCGCAGCCCGTTCATGCGGTCGGTGAGGTCGGTGACATCCGAGATGCCGCTGATCTTCTTGGAGTTGACGCCGTCCTTGATCTTCTCGATGACCTTCTCGGGTCCGACGAGGTAGGGGAGCTCGGTGACGACGAGACCCGTCTTGCGGGCCGTGATCGATTCGATGCTGACCTTGGCGCGGGTCTTGAAGCTGCCGCGCCCGGTCGCGTAGGCGTCGCGGATGCCGGCGAGGCCCACGATCGTGCCGCCGGAGGGCAGGTCGGGTGCGGGGACGAACTCCATCAGGTCGTCGAGCGTGGCGTCGGGGTGCGCGATCAGGTGGCGGGCGGCCGCGACGACCTCGATGAGGTTGTGCGGGGCCATGTTCGTCGCCATGCCGACCGCGATGCCGCTCGCGCCGTTGACCAGCAGGTTGGGGTAGGCGGCGGGCAGCACGGCGGGCTGCATGAACTGGTTGTCGTAGTTCGGCACGAAGTCGACGACGTCTTCGTCGAGACCGTCGTTCATGGCGATCGCGGCCGCCGTCAGGCGCGCCTCGGTGTACCGGGATGCCGCGGGGCCGTCGTCGAGCGATCCGAAGTTGCCGTGCCCGTCGACGAGCGGCACGCGGAGGGTGAACGCCTGCGCCATGCGCACGAGGGTGTCGTAGATCGCGGTGTCGCCGTGCGGGTGGTACTTGCCCATGACCTCGCCCACGACGCGCGAGGACTTGACGTGGCCGCGGTCGGGGCGGAGGCCCATCTCGTTCATGCCGAACAGGATGCGCCGCTGCACGGGCTTCAGCCCGTCGCGTGCGTCGGGGAGGGCGCGCGAGTAGATCACCGAGTAGGCGTATTCGAGGAACGAGCCCTGCATCTCGGTGGCGACGTCGACGTCTTCGATGCGCTCGACGATCGGTTCTTCAGCGGGCGGGTTCTTGGCTCGGGTCATCCGTGTTCTCTGCTGCTGGCGGCGTGTGGTGCACGTCGGGGAACGAAGGGCGCGCCCTGCCTATGCGAGACTGGGCGCGATGCCTGCCATGCTACCGGTGCCCACCGATGCCGTTCCGCGCCTCACCGAGGTGATGGGCAGTTCGCTCGCCAGCCTGACGGGTGCCGAGAACGCGTTCGGCCTGCCCGCGGCATCCGGCGTCGTCGTGGTGGTCGTCGACGGGCTCGGCGCATCGAACCTGCAGGCGCGCGCAGGGCACGCCCGATTCCTCTCCTCCCGCATGGCCAAGCGCGACGTGATCCGCTCGGTGCTGCCCTCGACGACGGCTGCCGCCCTCGCGAGCCTGACCACCGGCGCGCTGCCGGGCGAGCACGGGCTCGTCGGCTACCGGGCGCTCGACGCCGCGAACGACCGACTCGTCAACCAGTTGAGCGGCTGGGACGCCGCGATGGTGCCCGAGACCTGGCAGCGCTGCGCGACCGTCTTCGAACGCGCAGCAGACCGCGGCATCCCGTCGTTCGCGATCGGTGCCGCCCGGTATGCCGACTCCGGCTTCACGCGCGCCGTACTGCGGGGAGCGTCGTACCGGGCCGCGGCCTCGCTGACCGAGCGCTTCGACGAGGCGCTCGCCCTGCTGCAGGGCGGCGGCGAGCGACTCGTCTACCTCTACGTGCCCGAACTCGATCAGGCGGCGCACGCGCACGGCTGGGAGTCGAATCGCTGGCTGGGCCTGCTCGAGCAGCTCGACGGCGAGATCGCGAGCTTCGAGCAGCGGATGCCGCGGACGGCCGGACTGCTCGTCACCGCCGACCACGGCGTGGTCGACGTCCCCGCCCACCGGCACGTGCTTGTCGACGCGAGCCCCGAGCTCGTCGAGGGCGTCCGCCACATCGGCGGTGAGCCGAGGTTCCTCTCCCTCTCCCTCGAGCCGGGCCTCGACGAGGGGGAGCGCGCCGCGCTGCTTGAACGTTGGCGCGTCTCCGAGGGGCACCGCGCGTGGGTGCGCTCGCGCGACGAGGCGATCGAGGCGGGGCTGTACGGCCCGGTGGCCGACGAGGTGCGCCCGCGCATCGGCGACATCCTCGTGGCCGCTCGTTCGGGCATCGCGTACTACGACGCTCGCGAGGCGAACCGGCAGGCCGAGTCGATGATCGGCCAGCACGGGTCGCTCACCGACGAGGAGACGCGGATTCCGCTGATCAGGGGCGGCGTGTTCCGCCGGTGAGACGACGACGGCCGGGGGCATCCGCCACCGGCCGTCGTCATGCGCACTCGTGCGTCAGCTCGGGTACTGCCCGCGCTTGACCTGGGGCTTCGGGAGGCGGAGCATGCGCAGCTGCAGTGCACGCATCGCGGCGTACCAGCGCACGCGCTCGGCCTTGTCGCCGTAGCGCTGTCCGAGCTTGCGCGTGAGGACGGCGCCCAGGATGATCACGTCGATCACCGAGACGAGGAAGAACGACCAGAGCGCGATGATGCCGATGGCCTGCACCTCGGGGCTTGGAATGAACGTCAGGATGATGACGGCGAACATCACCGGGATCAGGATCTCGCCGATGCTGAAGCGCGCGTCGACGTAGTCGCGCACGAACTTCTTCTGAGGGCCCCGGTCGCGGAGCGGCAGGTAGCGCTCGTCGCCGGCGGCCATGCCGACGCGGGCGCGCTCGCGCGCCTCGGCCTCCTTCGTGCGCGCCGCCTTCTTCGCTTCCTTGCGGTCGTCGGGCACGAGCGGTCGCTTGCGGGCGGCCTCCTGCTGGGCGCGGCTGGGCGTGGGTGCGCCCTTGCCGCCGGACTTCAGTCGTGCCTGCGTCTCCTCGAGCGTCTCGGCGCTCGGCTGGTCGCTGTTGGTGGGGTTGTTTGCCACGGGGATCCCTCGAATCGGTTCCCCTTAAGATTACCGGCATGACCGAGCACCAGCCCACCGATCACGAATCCATCGGCGCACCCGACCTCACGGCCGCGATCCGCGATGCCGTCGACGTCGGATTCCCCTCGACCGTCGCGGATCTCGCGAACCTCGTCCGCATCCCATCCGTCTCGTGGCCGGCGTTCGACGCCGCGCACGTGGCCCGCAGCGCCGACGCCGTCGCGGAGCTGCTCCGCGGCACCGGCGTCTTCGACCTGGTCGACATCCGCCGCTCCTCCGTCGAGGACGGCTCCGAGCTCGGCCAGCCTGCGGTGGTCGCCAGCCGACCCGCCAGGAACGGCAAGCCGACGGTGCTGCTCTACGCGCACCACGACGTGCAGCCCCCCGGCAAGGAGTCGGACTGGGAGACCTCGCCGTTCGAGCCCACGCAGCGCGGCGACCGCCTGTACGGTCGCGGTGCGGCCGACGACAAGGCGGGCGTCATGGCCCACGTGGGCGCGATCCGCGCGTTCGCCGAGGCCGCAGGCGACTTCGACCTCGGCATCGCCGTCTTCATCGAGGGAGAAGAGGAGTGGGCCTCGCGCTCGTTCGCGAACTTCCTCCGAGACAACCGCGAGCTGCTCGCGGCCGACGCGATCGTCGTCGCCGATTCGGGCAACTGGGACCTCGAGACGCCGGCGATCACTGTCGCCCTGCGCGGCGCCGTCGCCTTCAACGTGCGCATCCGCACGCTCGCGCACGCGTCGCACTCCGGCATGTATGGGGGAGCGGTGCCCGACGCCATGCTCGCCGCGATCCGACTGCTCGACACCCTCTGGACCGCCGACGGTTCGGTGGCCGTCGAGGGACTCACGAGCGCCGACCTCGAACCGCCGGCCTACGACGAGGCGCAGCTCCGCTCCGAGACCGGCCTGCTCGACGGCGTCACGCCGATCGGCGACGGCCCGATCCTCTCGCGCATCTGGGCCAAGCCGTCCGTCACGATCACCGGAATCGACGCGCCGGACGTCGCGAACGCCTCGAACACGCTCGTACCGGAGGTGCTCGTGCGGGTGAGCGCCCGCATCGCGCCAGGGCAGGACGCGTCGGCGGCGTTCGACGCCATCCGCGCCCACCTCGAGGCGCACGCCCCGTTCGGCGTGCAGCTCGGGTTCGAGGGCGTCGACCTCGGCCAGGCGTTCCTGGTCGACACGAGCGGCTGGGCCGTCGAGGACACGCGGGCCGCGATGACGGATGCCTGGGGCCGGCCCCCGGTGGACATCGGCGTCGGTGGCTCGATCCCGTTCATCGCCGAGCTCGTCGAGGAGTTCCCCGGCGCGCAGATCCTCGTGACCGGCGTGGAGGACCCCGACTCCCGCGCCCACAGCCCCAACGAATCGCTGCACCTCGGCGTGTTCAAGCGCGCACTGCTCAGCGAGGCGCTGCTGCTCGCGCGCCTCGACGCGCGGGGGAGCGGGACATCCTGATTCCGGGCCATCTCGCAGCACACCGGGTTAGACTTCCATTGGACATGAGGCGTTCTTCGACGCACCGAGGAGAGACATGAGCGACACGATCACCGATACGACGCACGGCGTGAAGCTGAGCGACCCCGCGGCCGACAAGGTGCGGAGCCTCCTCACGCAGGAGGGCCGCGACGACCTGCGACTCCGCGTCGCGGTGCAGCCCGGCGGCTGCTCCGGCCTCATCTACCAGCTCTACTTCGACGAGCGCCTGCTCGACGGTGACGCGGTCGTCGACTTCGACGGCGTCGAGGTCATCGTCGACAAGATGAGCGTCCCGTACCTCGACGGCGCCTCGATCGACTTCGAGGACACGATCCAGAAGCAGGGCTTCACGATCGACAACCCCAACGCCGAGGGCAGCTGCGCCTGTGGAGACTCGTTCCACTGAGGATCATTCACGACCGAGCAAAGGGAGGCTGCCACTGGCAGCCTCCCTTTCTTTCTTTGCGCCGATGATGGCGGAATTCCGCGTCGAAACGGGCCAGGGATGCACACTGGTGGGGCTGAGTCGGAGTAGGCTGTTCAACGATCATGCGCTTCGCTGTGAAGCGCCTTCGAGTCTCCCGAAAGGTCACCGGTGCGCCACAATCGCCGTCTCCGATGGGCTGCAATCCCGATCGCAGTGTCACTCAGCCTCGTTCTCGCGGGGTGCACGCAGGCACAGCTCAACGGGTTCCTGCCGGGCTTCGAGGAGGGGCAGCCTCCCGTCACGAACCACACCGAGCGCGTCTCGGGCCTGTGGGTCACGTCGTGGATCGTGCTGCTCGTCGTCGGTGTCATCACCTGGGGCCTGACGATCTGGGCGGTCATCGCCTACCGTCGTCGCAAGGGCCAGACGGGTCTGCCCGTCCAGCTCCGCTACAACATGCCGATCGAGGTCTTCTACACGATCGTGCCCCTGATCCTCGTGCTGGGCTTCTTCGCCTTCACCGCTCGCGACCAGGAGGCCATCGAGCAGCGCTTCGCCGCCGACGACGTCGACGTCCAGGTCGAGGTCATCGCGAAGCAGTGGGCCTGGGACTTCAACTACGTCAACGAAGACGTGTATTCGCCCGGCATCCAGGGACAGCTCGACGACGAGGGCCCCAGCGGCTCGCTCGTCGAGTCCGAGATCCCCACGCTCTACCTGCCCGTCGGTGCGAACGTCGAGATCGAACTCGAGTCGCGCGACGTCATCCACTCGTTCTGGGTCGTGGACTTCCTCTACAAGAAGGACATGTTCCCCGGCAAGACCAACTACATGTCGTTCATCCCCGAGCGTGAGGGCACGTACGAGGGCAAGTGCGCCGAACTCTGCGGCGAGTACCACTCGCTGATGCTCTTCAACGTCAAGGTCGTCTCCGAGGCGGAGTACGAGACCTACATCGAGTCCTTGCGCGATCTCGGCCAGGAGGGTCAGCTCTCCAACGAGTACGACCGCAACCAGAACCTGCCCGGAACGGGCGCGCCCGAACTGAAAGAGGAGCACGAAGGCGAATGAGCACCACGACCGCACCGGCTCGGCCGCAGTCGAGCAGCCTTCCCTTCGGGGCCTCGAAGGTCGAGCGCAAGGGCAACGTCCTCGTCAAGTGGATCACCTCGACCGACCACAAGGTCATCGGGTACATGTACCTGATCACCTCGTTCGTCTTCTTCTGCATCGCCGGCGTGATGGCACTGATCATCCGCGCCCAGCTCTTCGAGCCCGGCCTCGAGATCGTGCAGACGCGTGAGCAGTACAACCAGCTCTTCACGATGCACGGCACGATCATGCTGCTCATGTTCGCGACGCCGTTGTTCGCCGGCTTCGCCAACGTGCTCATGCCGTTGCAGATCGGCGCTCCCGACGTCGCGTTCCCGCGACTGAACGCGTTCGCGTTCTGGATGTTCGCCTTCGGCTCGCTGATGGCGGTCGCCGGCTTCTTCACCCCGCAGGGTGCGGCATCGTTCGGCTGGTTCGCCTACCAGCCATTGGCCTCGACGACGTTCTCACCAGGCGTCGGCGGCAACCTCTGGATGCTCGGTCTCGGCCTCTCGGGCTTCGGCACCATCCTCGGCGCGGTGAACTTCATCACGACCATCATCACGATGCGCGCGCCGGGCATGACCATGTTCCGCATGCCGATCTTCACGTGGAACACGCTCGTCACCTCGATCCTCGTGCTGATGGCGTTCCCCGTGCTGGCCGCGGCCATGCTGGCGGCCGCTGCCGACCGCGTGTTCGATGCGCACATCTACGACCCCGCGAACGGCGGCGTCATCCTGTGGCAGCACCTCTTCTGGTTCTTCGGCCACCCCGAGGTGTACATCATCGCGCTGCCGTTCTTCGGCATCGTCTCCGAGATCTTCCCGGTCTTCAGCCGCAAGCCGATCTTCGGCTACACGACCCTCGTCTACGCGACCATCGCGATCGCCGCGCTCTCGGTCACGGTGTGGGCCCACCACATGTACGTGACGGGCTCGGTCCTCCTGCCGTTCTTCTCGTTGATGACGATGCTCATCGCAGTACCGACGGGTGTGAAGATCTTCAACTGGATCGGCACGATGTGGCGAGGGTCGATCACCTTCGAGACGCCGCTCGTGTGGTCGGTCGGCTTCCTCATCACGTTCGTGTTCGGTGGCCTCACCGGCGTCATCCTCGCGTCGCCGCCGCTTGACTTCGCCGTGTCCGACACCTACTTCGTCGTCGCTCACTTCCACTACGTGGTCTTCGGAACGGTCGTCTTCGCGATGTTCGCGGGCTTCTACTTCTGGTGGCCCAAGTGGACCGGGAAGATGCTCAACGAATCCCTCGGCAAGTGGCACTTCTGGCTGCTCTTCATCGGCTTCCACACCACCTTCCTGATCCAGCACTGGCTCGGAGTCGTGGCGATGCCTCGCCGGTACTACTCGTACCTGCCGGAGGACAACATCACGTGGATGAACCAGCTCTCGACGATCGGTTCTGCGATCCTCGCGATCTCGCTGATCCCGTTCTTCCTGAACGTGTACATCACCGCTCGTCGGGCTCCCAAGGTGACGGTCAACGACCCCTGGGGCTACGGTCGGTCGCTCGAGTGGGCGACCAGCTGCCCGCCGCCGCGACACAACTTCACCTCGATCCCGCGCATCCGCTCGGAGTCGCCGGCGTTCGACCTCAACCACCCCGAAGCCGGCATCCCCGTCGGCATCGGGCCGGGCAAGGACGCGCCTGCAGCGCCGGTGTTCGACGTCGAGACGAAGGAAGTCAAGTAGATGCGCGCGAATGTCGTTCTCTTCTGGATCCTCGCCGCGTTCTTCGCTGCCGCGGCCGCGGTCTACGGCGTGTGGTCGGCCCTCAGCGGCATCGAGGCGAACGGCGGCCCTGAGTGGGTCGGCCTAGTCGCCATCTCGCTGAGCGCCGTTCTCGCAGCGTTCATCGCGTTCTACCTCGGTCGGGTGCACGCGGCGCAGGGCGCTGAACTGCCCGAAGACCGCCTCGACGCGAACATCGACGACGGCGACCCCGAGCTCGGCTTCTTCAGCCCCTGGAGCTGGTGGCCGATCATGCTCGCGGGTTCTGCTGCGCTGCTGTTCCTCGGTCTCGCCATCGGCTTCTGGATCTCGTTCATCGCGGTCGGCATCGGCGTCATCAGCCTCGTCGGCTGGGTCTACGAGTACTACCGCGGCAACTTCGCCCGCTGAGCTGCACAGCCTGAAGCGGCCCCCGACACATCGTGTCGGGGGCCGCTTCGTGCATGCGCGACGGCATCGTCGGGAGGCAGGAGGCGCCGGTTGGTCGAAGCGACCGCGGGCGCAGGTCGCTCGTGATCGCTCGGCGCTCGTTCGATGCGTTGGCGACCGTTGGCGACCGTTGGCGGGAGCCTAGCGTCGGAAGGCGAGCACGTCGACGGAGATCGTCACCGGCGAACCGACCGGCGCTGCGGTTGCGCCCTCGAGCCCGCCGGCGTCCGTCAGGGCTGGTTCGCCCGCATGGTGGGCAGATGGGCCCATGGCGACGAGGTGCGCGCGCTGCTCGGAGCTGACGGGCTCCGAGTACTCGACATGCCTCCGATCGGCAAGACCGAAGCCGGCCGCGCCGAGCGTCTCGGTGACGAGTCGCTCCTTGTCTGCGGGTACCGTGAGGACGGAGCCGTCGCACCTGAGCTCCGCCAGGTGGTTCTCGCGGGGCACGACGACCACGAGGATGCCTCCGGGCTTGATCACGCGCGCGTACTCCTCGGGATTGCGCGGCGCGAAGACGTTGAGGGCAAGATCGGCGGAGGCGTCGCGCAGGGGGAGTGGACGCCAGATGTCGAGCACGACACCAGTGGCGCCGGAGATCCCTCGGGTGGCCAGTCGCACGGCAACGGGCGAGCGATCAGCGAGGAGCACCGCACTCGCTCTCACTCGCTCCTCCACGCGCGCTGCGTAGTAGCCGGTGCCGCATCCGAAGTCCACGAGACGAGGTCCGGTGTCGTCAGCGGCGAGCGGCGCGAGATTCAGCTCGGCGAGCTCGACGATCGCATCGGCGATCGGAACGTACAGCGCCGAATCGAGCAAGGCTGCTCGAGCCGTCAGCATCGCGTGGTCGTCGCCCACTGTGCGCGGGGCCCGCGGGGGGAGGAGGGTGACCGTGCCCTGACGTGCCACGTCGAACCGATGGCCGTTCGCGCATCCGATCACGAGGTCGCCGGTCGGGGACAGTACGGAGAAGCAGTTCGGGCACCGGAACCAGGTCGTGTCGAACGACATGGTCACGGTGCCCGAACTGATGGGTCGGTGGATCAGTGGTGGCCGCCGTGGCCGGACTCGATCTCGCCCTTGGTGACGGGGGCGATGCGGTCCTCGAAGAACCAGCGCGAGAGCGATGCGCGGAAGCGCTGGCCGACCGTGATCTTGCCGCGAGCATTCGGGCGGATCATGAGCGGCTCGTAGGTCTCGAAGCTCACGAGGCGCCAGCGGTCGTACTCGTCGAGCTGCTCGTGCACCTCGATGAACTCGCCGCCGGGCAGCCGCACGATGCGGCCGGACTCGAAGCCATGCAGGACGATCTCGCGGTCCTTCTTCTGCAGTGCGATGCAGACGCGCTTCGCGATGAAGAAGGCGACGAACGGACCGAGGATCACGACGGCCTGGAGTGCGTGGATCACGCCCTCCATCGTCAGCGAGAAGTGCGTCGCGAGGATGTCCGAGCTCGCCGCGGCCCAGAGGCCCGCGTAGAACGTGACGCCGGCAGCGCCGATGGCCGTGCGGGTCGGAGCGTTGCGGGGACGGTCCGCGATGTGGTGCTCGCGCTTGTCGCCGGTGATCCACGCCTCGATGAAGGGGTAGAGGAGCACGAGGACGATGAATATGCCGATGGCGATGAGCGGCACGAGGATGTTGAACGACCACGTGCGGTCCAGCCAGACGAACTCCCACCCCGGCGGGATGAGTCGGAGCGCACCGTCGGCGAAGCCGATGTACCAGTCGGGCTGGGTACCCGCCGACACCGGTGAGGGGTCGTAGGGGCCGTAGTTCCAGATCGGGTTGATCGTGAACAGCGACGCGATGAGTGCGATGACACCGAAGATGATGAAGAAGAATCCACCGGCCTTCGCGGCGTACACCGGGAGCACGGGCGGGCCGACGGCGTTCTGCTGCGTCTTGCCGGGGCCAGCGTACTGGGTGTGCTTGTGCACGACGACGAACACCAGGTGCAGCGCGATGAATGCGATGACCAGCGCGGGCAGGATCATGATGTGCAACGAGTACAGGCGTCCGACGATCTGCGTGCCCGGGAACTCGCCGCCGAAGAGGAGGAAGGAGATCCAGGTGCCGACCAGCGGGATGCCCTTGACCAGGCCGTCGATGATGCGGAGGCCGTTGCCCGAGAGCAGGTCGTCGGGGAGCGAGTACCCCGTGAAGCCCTCGGCCATGGCGAGGATGAACAGCGTGAAGCCGATCACCCAGTTGAACTCGCGCGGCTTGCGGAACGCACCCGTGAAGTAGATGCGCAGCATGTGCAGGCCGATCGCCGCCACGAAGAGCAGTGCAGCCCAGTGGTGCATCTGGCGCACGAACAGGCCGCCGCGGATGTCGAACGAGATATCGAGGGTCGACGCCATGGCGACCGACATCTCGACGCCCTTCAGCGGGACGTACGAGCCGTCGTAGTGCACCTCGGCCATCGATGCCTGGAAGAAGAACGTCAGGAACGTGCCCGAGATCAGGATGACGACGAACGAGAAGAGCGCGACTTCACCGAGGAGGAACGACCAGTGGTCTGGGAAGGCCTTGCGGCCGAGTTCCTTGATGAAGCCGGCGACGCTCGTGCGTTCGTTCACGTAGACCGCGGCAGCGGTCGTGAACGACCGCTTCTGCGTGCCGGTGGTGGGCGATGCGGTGCTCAATGACGCTCCCAGAAGCTCGGGCCGACGGGTTCGGTGAAGTCGCTCTGCGCGATGAGGTAACCCTCGTCGTCGATGGCGATCGGCAGCTGGGGCAGCGGCCGCTTGGCCGGTCCGAAGATGACCTCGCAGTGGTTCGCGACGTCGAACTGGGACTGGTGGCACGGGCAGAGCAGGTGGTGCGTGTGCTGCTCGTAGAGCGCCACGGGGCATCCGACGTGCGTGCAGATCTTCGAGTAGGCGACGATGCCGTCGTACGACCAGTTCTCGCGCTCGGGGAGCTGGTTCAGGTCCGCCGGGTCGAGGCGCATGAGGAGGACGGCCGCCTTGGCCTTCTCCTCGAGCTTGCCGTGCTCGAGTTCGGTCAGGCCCTCGGGGATGACGTGGAATGCGCTGCCGATCGTGACGTCGGAGGCCTTGATCGGGACACCGCTCGGGTCGAGGGCGAGTCGAGTGCCCTTGCGCCACATCGTGTGGCTGAGGAGCGGCACGGGAAGCTGGTCCTGCGGAGCGAAGCCGCGGAAGAGCACGACGGCGGGCAGCGGGAAGACGACGATCGCGCCGATGAGGCTGTTGCGGATGACCGCACGACGAGTGAACCCGGACTCGCGGTCGGCGTCGGCGAACACCTTCGCTGCCGCAGCCTGCGTCTCGGGGGAGCCCCCGGCCTCGTGACGCTCGTCGATGAGTTCGACGTCGACCATGACGGCCTTGCCCCAGTGCACGATGCCGATGCCGAGCGCGAGGAGCGCGAGCGTCGCTCCGAGTCCGATGAAGAGGTTGTTCAGGCGGACGTCGCCGACGTTGTTGGACTCCATCGGGAAGAGCATGTACGCGGCGACCGCCCACAGGCTTCCGAGCGCCGACAGGTAGAACAGCGTGTAGACGGTTCGCTGTGCACGCTTCTCCCGCTTGGGGTCTTCGTCGGTGACGCGAGGGCGATGCGGCGGGAATCCGGGGTTCGCGAATGCGTCCTGAACGATCAGCGCGGTGCCGGGCGAGGCATCGGATTCGTGCGCGGCATGCGACGAGTCGGCAGCGGCGAGCTCAGCTCCGCTGTGGTCGTCCTGGGCCATGGTTCTCCTTCTTCAGGTACTTCGGTACCGACGTGCGCTTAGTTGGACTTCGCCGTGATCCACACGGTGATCGCGACGATCGCGCCGAGACCGAAGATCCAGATGAACAGACCCTCGGCAACGGGGCCGAGCGAGCCGAGCTCGAATCCGCCGGGAGACCGGTTGTCCTGGACGTACTTGAGGTACGTGATGATGTCGCGCTTGTCTTCGGGCGAGATGTTCATATCGCTGAAGACGGGCATGTTCTGCGGGCCGGTGACCATCGCCTCGTAGATGTGCACGCCGCTGGTCTCGGTGAGGGCGGGAGCGAACTTGCCCTCGGTGAGCGCGCCACCGGCGCCGGCCACGTTGTGGCACATCGCGCAGTTGATGCGGAAGAGCTCAGCGCCGTTCGCGGCGTCGCCGCCGCCGTCGACGAGGTGCGCGGGCGGGATCGACGGGCCGGGGCCGAGCGAGGCGACGTACGCCGCGAGCTGCAGGATCTGCTCGTCGGTGAACTGCACGGGCTTGACCTGCGCCTGCGGCCCCTGCATCTGCATGGGCATGCGGCCGGTGCCGACCTGGAAGTCGACCGAGGCGGCACCCACGCCGACGAGGCTCGGGCCGGTCTCGGTGCCCTGGGCCGAGAGACCGTGGCAGGTCGCGCAGTTCGCCTGGAAGAGCTTCTTGCCCTCGTCGATCGTCTGCTGCGAGGTCAGGTCGGTCTCGGCCTGCGCGGTCGTGCCCGCGCTCAGGGCCGCGTAGGCGCCGCCCGTGAAGATGAGACCGATCGCGAGCAATGCGACCGTGGCGAGCGGGTGCCTGCGGCCGGTACGTCGCTTCTGGCGGTTCATGGGGTTCTTCCTGTTCGCGTGCATGCTGGGTGGGCGCTCCTGCTTGCGATTATTTGAGGACGTAGATGACCAGGAACAGGCCGATCCAGACGACGTCGACGAAGTGCCAGTAGTAGGACACGACGATCGCGCTCGTGGCCTCCTTGTGGCCGAAGTTCTTCACGGCGAAGACGCGGCCGATGACGAGGAGGAACGCGATGAGACCGCCGGTCACGTGGAGGCCGTGGAATCCGGTGGTGAGGTAGAAGGCCGACCCGTAGGAGTCGGACGAGAGGGAGACGCCCTCGGAGACGAGCATCGCGTACTCCCAGACCTGGCCCGAGACGAAGACCGCGCCCATGGCGAAGGTGAGGAAGAACCACTCGACCATGCCCCACTGCGTCGGCTTCCAGCCGGTGGCGTAGGGCTGCATGCGCTCGGCAGCGAACACGCCGAACTGGCAGGTCACCGACGAGAGCACGAGGATGATCGTGTTCGTCAGCGAGAACGGGAAGTTCAGCATGCCGGACTGCGCCGCCCACAGCTCGGGCGACATCGACCGGAGCGTGAAGTAGATGGCGAAGAGGCCCGCGAAGAACATGACCTCGCTGCCGAGCCAGACGATCGTGCCCACCGCAACGGTGTTCGGTCGTTTGATCACCGGCGCGCTCGCCTGGAAAGTCAATGAAGTGCTCGTCACGAAGTCCATTATGGCTGAAATCAGCACTGAGTTTTCGTCATCCTCGGCAGACGTGTCGTTCGGATCTCGGTAAGGCAACCCTAACTCGCGGTGGGAGAGACCCGTGAATCGCCCCTGAATCCCGTGGCTAGGATCGAGGTCATGTCCGCCGAACAGACCTGGCCCGCGATCCTGACCGCTCTTCTCGCACGAGAGGACCTGAGCGTGTCCGATGCCGCGTGGTGCATGGAGCAGGTCATGACGGGTTCGGCGACCGAGGCGCAGCTCGCAGCGTTCCTCGTGGCGCTCCGCGCCAAGGGCGAGACCGTCGACGAGGTCGTCGGCTTCCGGGATGCGGTGCTCGAGCACGCCGTGCCGCTCGACGTGGATCCCATGGCGCTGGACATCGTCGGCACCGGGGGAGACCGGTTCGGCACGGTGAACGTGTCGACCATGGCGTCCGTGGTCGCCGCGGCATCCGGCGTTCCCGTGATCAAGCACGGCAACCGTGCTGCCAGCTCGGCCTCAGGCTCCTCCGACGTGCTCGCCGCCCTCGGCATCGATCTCGCGCTGCCGGCCGAGCGGGTGGGCGAGGTGCTCGACGAGGCCGGCATCACGTTCGCATTCGCGTCGGCGTTCCACCCGGGCTTCCGACACGCGGGTGCCGTGCGCGCCCAGCTCGGCGTGCCGACCGTTTTCAACTTCCTCGGCCCGCTCTGCAACCCGGCCAGGCCGGAGGCGTCGGCCGTCGGCGTCGCCCACCTCGACCGGGTTCCCCTCATCGTCGGCGTGTTCCAGACGCGTGGAGCGACGGCCCTCGTGTTCCGCGGCGACGACGGGCTCGACGAGCTCACGACGACCGGGCACAGCCACGTCTGGGAAGTCTCGCGCGGCACGGTCAAGGAGCACGATCTGGATCCGCGCGATCTCGGCATCGCCCGTGCGAAGATCGACCAGCTCAAGGGCGGCGACGCGGCGTTCAACGCCGAGGTCGTCCACCGGGTCTTCGCGGGCGAGCAGGGTCCGGTGCGCGACATCGTGGTGCTGAACGCCGCAGCGGGGCTCGTCTCGTACGCGCTCGCGCAGGACCCCTCGCAGGTGCAGCGTTCGATCCTCGACCGCTTCGCCGAGCAGATGGCCATCGCCGCCGAGACGATCGACTCGGGCGCCGCCGCCCGCAAGCTCGAGCAGTGGGTCGCCGCGACCGAGCGGTGAGCCGCCGGACGACGGTGCACGCGATATGCCGGCCGCGACGCCCGACGACGACGAGCACGGGCCCCGCGACATCCGCGGGGCCCGTGCTCGTCGTTCAGTGGACGAGGGTCACGTCACGTCGTCGTCGACCCAGTCGAACGTCTTCGTGACGGCCTTCTTCCAGAGGCGGATCTGACGGTCGCGCTCCTCGGCTTCCATCTTCGGCTCCCAGCGCGAGTCCTCCTGCCAGTTGGCGCGGAGTTCGTCGAGGTCGCTCCAGAATCCGACCGCGAGGCCGGCCGCGTAGGCCGCACCGAGCGCGGTGGTCTCCGCGACCACGGGACGCACGACCGGCACACCCAGGATGTCGGCCTGGAACTGCATGAGCGTGTTGTTCGCGATCATGCCGCCGTCGACCTTGAGCTCGGTGAGATCCACGCCAGAGTCGGCGTTCACGGCGTCGAGCACCTCGCGGGTCTGGAACGCCGTCGCCTCGAGGGCGGCACGGGCGATGTGGCCCTTGTTCACGTACCTCGTGAGACCGACGAGCGCGCCGCGGGCGTCCGAACGCCAGTACGGCGCGAACAGGCCCGAGAACGCCGGCACGAAGTACGCGCCGCCGTTGTCGTCGACCGTCTTGGCGAGCTCTTCGACCTCCGGTGCGCTCGAGATGAGCCCCAGGTTGTCGCGGAGCCACTGGATCAGCGACCCCGTGACGGCGATCGATCCCTCGAGCGCGTAGTGGGCCGGCTGGTCGCCGAGCTTGTAGCCCAGCGTCGTCAGCAGCCCGTTCTTCGAGTGGACGATCTCGGTGTCGGTGTTGAAGATCAGGAAGTTGCCCGTGCCATAGGTGTTCTTGGATTCGCCAGGGCCGAACGCGGCCTGGCCGAACGTCGCGGCCTGCTGGTCGCCCAAGATGCCGGCGACGGGCGTCTCGCGGAGCAGGCTGGACGACGACGCCGTGCCGTAGACCTCGGAAGACGAGCGGATCTCGGGCAGCATCGACTTCGGAACACCGAACGCCTCGAGGATGTCGTCGCGCCACGAGAGCGTTTCGAGGTCCATGAACAGCGTGCGGCTGGCGTTGGTGACGTCGGTCGCATGCACGCCGCCGTCGACGCCGCCCGTGAGATTCCAGAGGACCCACGTGTCGGTCGTGCCGAAGAGCAGGTCGCCCGCCTCGGCCTTCTCGCGCGCACCCTCGACGTTCTCGAGGATCCAGACGATCTTCGTGCCCGAGAAGTAGGTCGCGAGCGGCAGCCCGACGTCCTGCTTGAAGCGCTCGACGCCGCCGTCGGCCGCGAGCCGGTCGACGATCGGCTGGGTACGGGTGTCCTGCCAGACGATCGCGTTGTACACGGGCTCGCCCGTGTTCTTATCCCACACGACGGCGGTCTCGCGCTGGTTCGTGATGCCCACCGCGGCGATGTCGTGCCTGGTCAGCTTCGCCTTGCCGAGCGCCTGGCCGATCACCTCGCCCGTGTTGCGCCAGATCTCGTTGGCGTCGTGCTCGACCCAACCCGCCTTCGGGAAGATCTGCTCGTGCTCGAGCTGACCCGTCGAAATGACCGATCCCTTCTTGTCGAAGATGATCGAGCGGGTGCTCGTCGTTCCCTGGTCGATCGCCAGGATGTAGTCGGCCATGACTTCCTCTCTGTCTGCGGCCTCGCAGCGCGAGGCGCGCCAATCATTGATCGCCAGCCCGCGCCGATGGGGCGCGGGCCCGCCGTCGATGCCCGCTCAGTCGAGCGCGGGCACGTCCGCTCAGCCGAGTACGGGCAGGAGGGCGAGCGCGGCCCAACCTGCGAGGAGACCACCGATGATCGGACCGACCACCGGGACCCACGAGTAGCTCCAGTCGCTGCCGCCCTTGCCCTTGATCGGCAGCAGCGCGTGGGCGATGCGCGGACCGAGGTCGCGCGCGGGGTTGATCGCATAGCCGGTCGGGCCACCGAGGGAGGCGCCGATCGCGATCACGAGGAACGCCACCGGGATCGCGCCGAGCTCGGCGGGAGTTCCGCCGTACGAGAATCCGAGGATGACGAAGACGAGCACGAACGTGCCGAAGATCTCGGTCACGAGGTTCCAGCCGTACGAGCGGATCGCCGGGCCGGTCGAGAACACGCCGAGCTTGTTGGCGGGCAGCGGCTCCTCGTCGAAGTGCTGCTTGTAGGCGAGCCAGCAGCAGACCGCGCCGATGAAGGCTCCGACGAACTGCGCGCCGATGTAGGTGAAGATCGACGCACCGTCGATCGGGATACCAGGAACGAACTCCGTCTCGCCCTTGCCGAGGAAGTTCGCCGTGAGGCCGAGCGTTACGGCCGGGTTCAAGTGGGCGCCCGACGCGTACGAGACGATGACGCCGGAGAAGACCGCGAGGCCCCAGCCGATGTTCACCATCAGGAACCCGCCGTTGTAGCCCTTGTTCTTCACGAGCGCGACATTCGCCACGACACCGCAACCGAGCAGGACCAACATCGCCGTGCCCACCATCTCCGAAAGGAAGATGATCCCGAGATTCATTGCAACCCCCTTCGCGTGCGCCGCATCGTTGCGGTCGCATGGTCACCATATCCCCGTGGCCGGTTCGCAGGGAATGGCCGCGCGGGAGTTGGCGTACCCCTTCCACGTCGGTCGCCTGCTGGCGTAGGTTGGCGACGGGAGTGCTGCGTCGGAGCCGATGCACGGTCGCTCGGCATCCTGCAGCCCGGGGGAAGGATGAGCGTGAAGAAGATCATCAACGACCCGAAGCGAGTGGTCGAGGAATCGGTCGCCGGATTCGGCAGAGCCCATGCGGATCTCGTCCGCGTCGAACTCGAGCCCGTGCACGTCGTGCGGGCCGATGCGCCGATCGCCGGCAAGGTCGGCCTCGTGAGCGGCGGTGGCAGCGGCCACGAGCCGCTGCACGCCGGCTACGTCGGCTTCGGCATGCTCGATGCCGCGGTGCCCGGTGCCGTGTTCACCTCGCCCACGCCCGACCCGATCCTCGCAGCGACCAAGGCCGTCGACGGTGGGGCCGGGGTGCTCCACATCGTGAAGAACTACACGGGCGACGTGCTGAACTTCGAGACCGCGGCCGAGCTCGCCGCCATGGACGGCATCACCGTGCGAGCGGTGGTGACCGACGACGACGTCGCCGTCAAGGACTCGCTCTACACCGCCGGTCGACGCGGCGTCGCGGGCACCGTGCTGGTCGAGAAGATCGCGGGCGCGGCCGCCGAGCGAGGCGACTCGCTCGACGAGGTCGCCGACCTCGCCGAGCGCGTGAACGCGAACGCGAGATCCATGGGGCTCGCGCTGACGGCCTGCGTCGTGCCGCATGCGGGGGAGCCGAGCTTCGACCTCGCCGAAGACGAGATCGAGATCGGCATCGGCATCCACGGTGAACCGGGTCGTGAGCGCGTGGGCCTCGAGCCCGCCGACCGACTGGTGGATCGGCTCCTCGAACCCATCCTCGAGGACCTGCCGTTCGGCGAGGGCGACCGCGTGCTGCTCTTCGTCAACGGCATGGGCGGCACCCCGCAAGTCGAGCTGTACCTCGCCTATCGTCGTGCCGACGAGGTGCTCCGCGAGCGTGGCATCTCCGTCGAGCGCTCGCTCGTGGGCAACTACATCACGGCGCTCGAGATGCAGGGCATGTCGATCACACTGCTGAAGCTCGACGACGAGATGATCGAACTCTGGGATGCGCCCGTCCAGACGGCGGCGCTGAGATGGGGGCGATAGGCGCGTGGGACTGGACATCACCTGGGCGGTCGACTGGGTCAGGCGCAGTGCCGACGTCATCGCCGAGCACCGCGTCGAGCTGATCAGGCTCGACCGCGACATCGGAGACGGCGACCACGGCGAGAACCTCGATCGGGGGTTCACCGCCGTGGTGCCGAAGCTCGACGACCTCGCGGCGGGCTCGACGCCCGGCGACGTGCTGAAACTCGTGGCGATGACCCTGATCTCCACGGTCGGCGGAGCCGCGGGGCCGCTCTACGGCACCGCCTACCTGAAGGCGGCCGCTGCCGCGGGTTCCGAGTCCTCGCTGGACGGCGAGGCGATCGCGAAGATCCTCGCCGCGGCGCGCGACGGCATCGTGTCCCGGGGCAAGGCCGAATCCGGCGACAAGACCATGATCGATGCGTGGACGCCGGCGGTCGATGCGGCGGCCGCGGCAGCGGCATCCGGTGCCGACGCCACCGCGGTGCTCGCCGCCGCGGCGGATGCGGCTGAAGCCGGTGCGGAGGCGACCGAGCCGCTCATCGCCCGCAAGGGCCGCGCGAGCTACCTCGGCGAGCGTTCGGTGGGCCACCGAGATCCGGGCGCGCAGTCGACGGCGCTCCTGCTGCGTGCGGCGGCGGATGCCGCCTCCGAGTCGACGGGTGCCTGACGTGGGCGACTCGCCGCGCGTCGGGCTCGTGTTCGTCTCGCACTCGTCGAAGATCGCCGAAGGGCTCGTCGACCTGGCCGCGCAGATGGCGCCGACGATCTCCCTCGTCGCCGCGGGCGGCACGGACGACGGCCGCATCGGCACGAGCTTCGACCGCGTCACCGCGGCCATCGGCGAAGCGGATTCGGGCGCAGGCGCCGTCGTGCTGTGCGACCTGGGTTCGGCGATCCTCACGACCGAGACCGCGCTCGACTTCCTCGACGACGAGACCCGCACCCGCGTGGTCATCGCCGACGCCCCGCTCGTCGAGGGCGGAGTCGCGGCGGCGGTCGCCGCAGAGGCCGGCGAGCCCATCGACGCGGTGGTCGCGGCGGCGCGTTCGGCGAACGCGACGGCCGGCGACGGCGACGGCGACGGCGGTGCGGATGCCGCTGGCGGGCCGATCGAGGCCGGCGTACCGGCATCCGACGCACCGGCCGAGGCGACGGGCGCGAGCGCCGAGGCGAGTGCAGCAGCCGGCTATGCGCGACGCGAGACCATCACGAACGACGACGGACTGCACGCGCGCCCCGCAGCCGAGTTCGTGAAGCTCGCCAGCACGTTCGCGCAACGGGTGACCGTGAACGGCATCGATGCGAGGAGCCTGCTCGCGATCATGTCCCTCGGGCTCACGAAGGGCGCCTCGATCGAGATCGCGAGCGTCGACCCTGAGGGCGCCGCCGCAGTGGATGCCCTCGCCGACCTCGTGCAGAGCGGGTTCGGCGAGCACTGAACGACGCCACGACGTCACGATGTCGCGGCACTGCGACGTCGCGACGTCGTGCGAGCCGTCAGTTGCCGCCGGTGATGCGGATGTCGGCGCCCGAGGTGTACGAGGCGTCCTCGGAGAGCAGGTAGGCGACGGCTCCCGCGATCTCGTGCACCTCGCCCGGCCTCCGCATGGGGATGCCGGGCGCGCGCTCGTCGGGTGCATCCGGTCGCCCGGCCGCCGCGTGGATCTCGGTGCGGGTGGTGCCGGGCGAGACCGTGTTGACGCGCACGCCCACCGGGCCGAACTCCTTCGAGGCGCCGATCGTGAGCGCGTTCAGCGCCGCCTTGCTCATCGCGTACGTCACGTAGGTGTTGGGCGAACCGCTGGTCGCCGCACCCGAGGAGATGTTCACGACGGCGCCGCCCGCGCCGCCGCGGTCGGTCGCCATGTGCGCGATGGCACCCTGCGTGATGAGGGTCGGAGCGAGCACGTTGATGCGGAACACCATCTCGGTCTCCTCGATGGGCGCATCGAGGAAGGGACCGATGCGGGCCGTGATGCCCGCGTTGTTCACGAGGCCGGTGACGGTGCCGAAGCGGGCGATCGCGGCGGGCACGACGGTCGCCGCCGCATCCAGATCGGCCATGTCGACCTGGAGGACGAGCACCTGCACGCCGGCGGCCTCGCAGTCGACTCGAACCGCCTCGGCCTCGGCGGCGCGCTCGCGATACGTGAGGACCAGGTCGTGCCCGGCTGCCGCGAGCCGAACGGCGATCGCCGCGCCGATGCCTCGGCTCGCACCGGTGACGATCGTGACGGGATGGTGTGAAGTCGGTCGGGCCATGATGCCAGCGTAGAACGGATGTCTCGGGGTGCTGGCGGCGATCGGCGGGCAGGCGTAGCATCCGCGCATGGTGCGCGAAGTGGCGAGCCCGCCTGAGGGCAAGACCGGAAACTCCTTCTCACGACTCGTCGACCGGGTCGGACACTCGATGTCGTCGACGCTCGGCGGCAGTCAGGCCGTCGATGCGAATCCCGAAGACCCGCGTCCGCTCGCAGAGCGGCCGTGCCCGCTCTGCGGACACGCGATGGGGGAGCACCGGATCGACCACTCGACGCCCAATTCGATGCTCGAGTGCCCGACGACCGATCGGCTGCCGGAGCGTGCGATCGACACGCCGCTGAACGAACTGGGGATGCCCATCGATCGATGAGTCGCGGCGTCGACGCCCGCATCGTGGATGCGGTCGGCCATGGCATCCATTCATTTGCGGAATCGATCTGCCTTCATCGATGCGATGCGGGCATCGATCGTTCGATCGATCGCGGGTCGCCGGCGAGCGATCAGAACGGCCAGATCAACGGCACGTAGAGCACGGCGACCGCAAGGAACAGCAGCAGGAGCGGCAGCCCGAGCTTCCAGTAGTCGCCGAACCGGTAGCCGCCCGGCTCGAGCACCATCGTGTTCACAGGTGTGGCGACCGGGGTGAGGAACGCCGCGGCGCCGGCGACCGACAGCGCCATCATGAATGGCAGCACCGACACGCCGAGCTCACCCGCGACGACGACCGCGATCGGGGCGACGATGAGCACCGTCGCCGTGTTCGAGATCAACTGACCCAGCACCATCGTGAGCACGCACACGGCGAGCAGGGCGACCGTGGGCGACGCGTCGCCGACGACGTCGAGCAGGGTGCGCGCGACGAGATCGGCCGCGCCGGTCTGCACGAACGCCGTCGAGAGCGGGATCATGCCCGCCACGAGCACGACCGTGGTCCACGAGATGCTCCGGTACGACTGCATCGGCGTGAGCACCCTCAGCAGCACGAGGGCGGATGCCGCGAGCAGGCCCGCGATCGCGGGAGGCACGATGCCCGTGGCGAGCAGCACGACCATGAGCCCGAGCACGACGATCGCGCGCTTCGCGCCGACTCCGAGTGGAACCGATCGCCGCAGCCCCGACGGGCGATCGACGACGAGCACGTCGGGGCCGGCGGTGCGCCGCTCGAGGTCGTCCCACGCGCCGGAGAGCAGCAGGGTGTCGCCGGGCTGCAGCGTCGCGTCGGGGCCGACGAGCTCCTCGCCGGCGCGCTGGACCGCGACGACGACGAGGTCGCCGCTCGGCGTGGTCATGCCCGCGAAGAGCCGCAGTCCGATGAGCTTGGAGCGCGGTGCGACCACCACCTCGGTGACGCCGTTGCGCACGCCGATGAGCTCGGTGCCGTCGGGGATCGCATACTGCCGTCGGAGGGTGTCCGAGAGCGCCCCCAGATCCCGGGGGAGCGTGGTCGGGGTGCGCGACGGCAGCAGCCATCGTCCGAAGACGGCGATGATGGCGAGCGTTCCGACGAGCAGGGGAAGGCCGACTAGCCCGAACTCGAAGAAGCCGAACGGGCGAGCACCGGCATCCGCCGCCGTCTCGCTCACGATGATGTTCACGGGCGTGCCCGTGAGTGCGAGCATCGACCCGGCATGCGCCGAGAAGGCGAGCGGCATGAGCATCTGCGACGGCGGGATGCCGGCGCGGGTCGCGACCACCACGACGACCGGGATGAGCGCAGCGACCGCGCCGTTCACGCTGATCAGCGCCGTGATCACGGCGACGAGCACGCAGATGACGAGCAGGAGCGGCGTACGCCGGGTACCGGCTCTGCCGATCACGACCTGACCGGCCCATGCCGTGACGCCCGTCGAGTCCAGCGCCTCGCTCACGACGAACAGGCTCGCGATGAAGATCACGGTGGGATCGCCGAACCCGGCGAGCGCCTGCCCGAGATCGAGCACCCCCGTCGCCCAGAGCGCCACGGAGACGCCGATCGCGACGATGCCGAGCGGCACGCGGTTCGAGAGGAACGCCACGATGGCCAGCGCGAGGATGCCCAGCGTGAGGGCGACGGGATCCATGCGGCAACCCTAGTGCGCGGCATCCGTCGATCGAGGTGTTGCATGGTTCCGCTCGCGCAATCGTGGCAGTACTGTCAGCGGTGAGCGCCCGTGCCGCGTACGGTTCGGGCCACACGTTTCGGGGGAGAGGTGTTCGATGGCGTCGAGCGGACGTACGGACGAGGTCGGAGCAGTCGGAGCAGTCGGGGCGGGAGGCGCGGCGGTGAAGGCGAAGGCTCCGTGGCTGCCGCTCATCGTGGTCGTGCTGACGCAGATCCAGGCCTCGTTCGCCGTGAATGCGCTCACCGTGTCGATGGCGGGCATCACGACCGACCTCGACACCGCGGCGTCGTCGGTGGGCACCGCGATCACGGCCGGCACCTTCGCGATGGCGGCGTTCATCCTGCTCGGCGCCAAGATCGGGGCCAGGTTCGGCACTCGCGGCGTGTTCCAGATCGCAGTCGGCGTGCACGCGCTCGCAATGGCGGGCGTCGCGCTCTCGCAGAGTCCGGCCATGCTCTTCATCGCCCAGGCCTCGTCGGGAGCGGTCATCGCGCTCATCGCGCCCGCGCTCACGGTCTTCATCGCCACGAACTACCACGGCGACCAGCAGGCGAAGGCGATCGGACTGCTCGCCGCCGCGATCCCCGCCGCCGGCGTGCTCGCGCTGCTCGTCGCGGGGTCGTTCGCGACGACCATCGGCTGGCGCTGGTCCTTCGCGCTGATGGTCGCACTCGGTGCGATCAACCTGCTGCTGAGCTTCGGCCTGAAGAAGGTGCCGAACCAGCCCGGGCTCACGATCGACTGGATCGGCGCGCTGCTCGCCGCCATCGCGATCGTGCTCCTGAGCTTCGGGTTCTCGGGCCTCAACAGCTGGGGTGTGTGGGATGCCACGACGCAGGCGCCGTTCGACATCCTCGGCATCTCACCGGCGCCCGTGCTCATCGTGTTCGGCGTCGTCGTCGGGCAGGTGTTCTTCCTGTGGCTGCGGCGACGGGGTCGTGAGCATCGGCCTCGGATCTTCGACCTGCGCGTGCTCGCGACCGGATCGGAACGGGCGGTCACGGCCTGCATGGCGATCATGCTGTTCGTCGGCACGGCCGCGAACTTCCTGATCCCGCTCTACATGCAGGTGGTGCAGGGCCTCAGCGGCATCGAGACGTCGTTCTCGATCATCCCGTACACCCTCTCGATCTTCCTCGCGTCGACGTTCATCGCGTACCTTTACGGCAGGTTCACGCCGCGCATCCTCGGCGCGGCCGGCTTCGTCGTCGTCGCGCTGGCGCTCACCCTGCTCGCGTTCACCGTTCGGGGGGAGTGGGGCCAGGCGTTCGTCGTCGTCGGACTCATCCTGCTGGGTCTCGGGCAGGGGTCGATCGTGGCGCTCGTCTTCAACACGCTGCTCTCGTCGGCGCCGAGACAGCTCGCCGGTGACGTCGGCGCGTGGCGCGGTCTCGTGCACAACCTCTCGGGTTCGGTCGGCATCGCTGTGGCCACCGCGTTCGCGGTCGGCATCCTCTCGTCGACGCTGGCCATCTCGGCTGCGGAGCATCCCGAGATCGGCGACGAACTCATCGCCTCGGTCAACATCAACGAGGCGGACTTCATGACGAACAGCCAGCTCGAGGCCGCCCTGCAGGCGACCTCGGCGAGCGAGGCGGAGATCGCAGCGGCCGTCGAGATCAACGAGGACGCACGACTCCAGTCGCTGAAGATCTCGCTGCTCGGCCTGGCCCTGCTCGCCCTGCTCGCGATCATCCCGGCGCTCAGGATGCCCGGGGTGCGCAAGGGCGACCTGCCCGAGAAGCTCGAGCCCGACGACGACGACCCGATCGATGAGGTCGAAGACCCCGACGCAGTGGAGGCGGCACGATGACCAGGAGCCCGAACAAGCTCATCCCGGCGGACTTCTCGGCGATCCCGTCGCTCGCAGCTTCGGATGCGGTCGTCGTGACCGCCGTCGACGAACTCGGCGCCGGTTCGCTCGAGGCGATCGGCGTGCTCGTGCACGCCGACGGAGACCTGCCGGAGGGCGTCCCGCTCGACCGGGAGGCGCTCGAGCGTGCCGGCTTCGAGGCCAAGCCCGGAACCACGCTCGTGCTCGCGGGCGCCGAGCCGACGCTGCTGGTCGTCGTCGGCGCGGGGCCGGTCGACGAGCTGTCCGAGGCGGGGTTGCGCGACGCGGCCGCCGCATTCGTGCGAGCCGTGCCCAAGGCCACGCATCTCGGACTGCGCGTCACGACGATCGGCACGGTCGACGCGGCATCCGCGGCCCGTGCGCTCACCGAGGGCGCGCTCCTCGCGCGCTACCGATACGACGCGCTGAAGGCCACCGCGCGCGAGCCGAAGCTCGCGACCGTCGACCTGCGACTCGACGGGGTCGAGGTGGCTGCGGCATCCGAGGGCATCGCGCAGGGGCTCGTGACCGCACGGGCCACCGCGATCGCGCGCGACCTCGCGAACACGCCGCCGAGCCACCTCACCGCAACCGACCTCGCCGAGGTCGCCACGATCCTCGGCGGCCGGTTCGGATTCGACGTCGAAGCGTTCGACAAGCAGGAGCTCATCGACCTCGGCTGCGGCGGCCTGCTCGGCGTCAACGCCGGCAGTGCCGAGGAACCCCGGCTCGTCGTGCTTCGCTATACGCCATCGGACGAGCCGACCGGGCATCTCGGCCTCGTCGGCAAGGGCATCATGTACGACTCCGGCGGCATCAGCCTGAAGCCGTCCGATCCGATGCACCTGCTGATGAAGATGGACATGGGCGGGGCGGCATCCGTGCTCGCGGCGTTCACCGCGCTGCGGGACCTCGGCGCGACCGCGGCCGTCTCCGGGTGGCTGCTCTGCACCGACAACATGCCGTCGGGCTCGGCGTACAAGCTCGGCGACGTACTCACTGCGCGGGGCGGCAAGACCGTCGAGGTGAAGAACACCGACGCCGAGGGCCGCCTCGTGATGATGGACGGGCTCGTGCTCGCCACCGAGGCCGGCGTCGACGCGATCATCGACATCGCGACGCTCACCGGCGCGGCGCTCATGGCGCTCGGACCGTCGACGGCAGCGCTGCTCGGCACCAGCCAGCCACTCGTCGATCGAATCAAGGCCGCAGCCGACGCGACCGACGAGCCCGCCTGGCAGCTGCCCCTCGAACGCAAGTACCGCAAACAGCTCGATTCGGATGTCGCGGACATCGCGAATCTCGGCGGCGCCTCGGCGGGGGCGGCCACGGCGGCCCTGTTCCTCGCGGAGTTCGTCGAGGACACGCCGTGGGCGCATCTCGACATCGCCGGAACCATGCAGAGCGACGCCGACGACGCATGGCGCTCGAAGGGCGCGACGGGCTACGGCACGCGCATCCTGATCGAGGTCGCGCGGGGGTTCACGCCGGTCGCGTGAGCGGCGACGGTTCGACGCCGGCCGGTCGTCCTGGTGAGAGCCCGGCGCGGAGCGTGTGTTCGGCTCAGACCGAGCCGAGCACGCGCGCGACGTCGTCGAGCGCGGTGGGAACGAGGCGGTAGTACGCCCAGGTGCCGCGTTTCGAGCGGGTGAGGAATCCGGCGTCGGCCAGGATCTTCAGGTGGTGGGACACGGTCGGCTGGCTGAGGCCGACCGGGGCGGTGAGATCGCAGACGCACGCTTCGCCTCCGTCGGATGCCGCGACGATCGACAGCAGACGCAGGCGGGTCGGGTCGGCGAGCGCCTTGATATTGCGGGCCAGCAGCTCGGCCGCATCGGCATCGAGGGGCTCCCGCACGAGGGGTGCGCAACAGGCGACGGCGCCCACGTTGGCGTCGCCGTTCCGGCCGGCGCTGACATCGGTGATCTCGAGCATGGTGACCATGCATCGATGGTAGTCGATATTGACAGACTTCAATGCATGGGCGAATACTGAGCATGTTCATCGAAGTTCATCGATATCAAGGAGTTCGCCGTGACCCTGCTCGACCTGACCACCAGGCAGGTGACGAACGAGCTCCTCGAGTCGTTGCCGGTCGTCGTCATCGGCGCCGGCCCGATCGGGCTCGCCGCCGCCGCGAACCTGGCCGAGCGCGGCATCGACTTCGTGGTGCTGGAAGCGGGGGAGCGGGTCGGCGACAGCGTTCGCGAATGGGGGCACACGCGCCTGTTCTCGCCGTGGAGGCACCTCGTCGACCCCACATCGCAACGGCTGCTGGAGGCGACCGGGTGGGCGCAACCCGACCCGGAGCGAGCGCCGACTGGGTCGGAACTCGTCACGACGTACCTCGTGCCGCTCAGCGAGCTCGGCGTCATCGCTCCGAGGATCCGCACCGGCGTCGAGGTGCTCGCGGTCAGCCGCGACGGCATGGATCGCACGCGCACGACGAACCGTGCGTCGACGCCGTTCCTCGTGCGGATGAAGACGGCCGACGGGATCGACGAGATGCACGCGCGTGCCGTGCTCGACGCCTCCGGCACCTACCGTACGCCGAACCCGATCGGTTCGAACGGCCTCGGACTGCTCGGCATCGAGGAGATCGCCGAACACGTTCACGCCGCGCTCCCGGATGTACTCGGCCGCGACCGGGCGACGTTCGCCGGGCGGCGCACGACGGTCGTCGGCGCGGGGCACTCCGCAGCGAACACCCTCCTGGGGTTGGTGCAGCTCGCCCCGGAGGCTCCCGGCACGCGGGTCGCCTGGCTGATCCGCAACGCGCGGGCGGCGCGCGTCTCGTCCTCCGACGGGGACGAACTCGCCGACCGGGCGAGGCTCGGCGGTCGCGTCGAAACGGCCGTTCACCACGGCGACATCGAGTTCGTCGACGGCTTCGAGATCCTGCGGGCGCGGCGAGCGGGCGATCACGTCGAGCTCCTCGGCCGGCGCGGGGGAGAGGTCGCGATCCATACGACCGACCTGGTCGTGAATGCGACGGGATTCCGGCCGAATCTCGCACTCCTGCGCGAGGTGCGCCTCGACCTGGACGAGGTCGTCGAGGCGCCGAGACGACTCGCCCCGCTCATCGACCCCAACCTGCACTCCTGCGGCACCGTCGAGCCGCACGGCATCGCCGAACTGCGGCATCCGGAGCACGGATTCTTCATCGTCGGCATGAAATCGTACGGGCGTGCGCCGACGTTCCTGCTCGCGACGGGGTACGAGCAGGTGCGCTCCGTCGTGGCGTGGCTCGCCGGGGACCTCGCCGCGGCGACGCGGGTCGAACTCAGGCTGCCGTCCACCGGCGTGTGCTCGACCGACCTCGTCGCCGAGTCGAGCTGCTGCGGCTCCCCGGCATGAGCCTCCGCCTGTCCGGCGAGCGTCGGGCCGTCCTGCAGCAGCGCATCCGATGGATCGTCGGCTTCACGATCGTCTACAACCTGATCGAGGCTGCGGTCGCGATCGCGGCGGGTGCCGTCGCCTCGTCGGCCGCACTGCTCGGTTTCGGCCTCGATTCGCTCGTCGAGGTGCTTTCCGCGGCGGCGGTCGCGTGGCAGTTCACGCGCGCCGATCCTGAGCGATACGAGAAGCCGACCCTGCGGGTCATCGCGTTCTCGTTCTTCGCCCTCGCCGCGTACGTGGGCATCACGGCCGTGCTGACGATCGCCGGAGCGATGCCCGAAGCGGAGCACACCGCGGTAGGACTCGCGATCACGGCGCTGAGCGTGGTCGTGATGCCCGTCCTGTCGTGGATCGAACGTCGAACCGGTCGAGAACTCGGATCCGCCACAGCCGTCGCCGACAGCAGGCAGACCTTGATCTGCACCTACCTCTCGGCCGCGGTGCTCATCGGACTCGTGCTGAACTCGCTGCTCGGCTGGGCGTGGGCGGACTCGCTCGCCGCGCTCGTGATCGCCGTGTTCGCCGTGCGGGAGGGCGTCGAAGCCTGGCGCGGCGACACATGCGCGACGCCGATCGGGATGCTCCTCGACGAAGACGAAGACGAAGACGAACACGAGGCCTCCGGGAGCCGCGATGCGGGCGACGCGTCGGCGTGACGCAATCCGTCAGCCGAGCGGCCCTTGGGGGAGCAGTTCGGCGAGGAGCGACTCGACGCGCGCGCGGATCTCGTCGCGGATCGGGCGCACCGCCGCGAGGCCGAGGCCGGCGGGGTCGTCGAGCTGCCAGTCCTCGTAGCGCTTGCCGGGGAAGATCGGGCACGCGTCGCCGCAGCCCATCGTGATCACGACGTCGGAGTCGCGAACCGCCTCGGTGGTGAGGATCTTCGGCGTGTGGTTCGTGATGTCGATGCCCTGCTCGGCCATCGCAGCGACGGCGACGGGGTTGATCTCGTCTTTCGGCTCGGATCCGGCCGATCGCACCTCGATGCGGTCGCCGCCGAGCGCCCGGAGGTATCCGGCGGCCATCTGGGACCGGCCGGCGTTGTGCACGCACACGAACAGGACGGTGGGCTTCTCGGGCATTTCGGGGCCTTTCGTCCGGGGGAGTCCTCGAAGTATAGATCACGATCTATATGAATGGATGCCGCGCCCGACGCGTGCTGACACTCACCCCACGCGCGCGACGAGACTCTCGAGCAGTTCGTGCACGCGACGATCGATGTCGTCGCGGATCACCCGCACGCGCTCGAGGGGGAGATCCGCCGGGTCTGCGAGATCCCAGTCCAGGTATCGCGTATCGGCATAGACCGGGCAGGCGTCGCCGCAGCCCATCGTGACGACGACGTCGGCGGCGCGCACGACGTCGTCGGTGAGCGCCTTCGGGAACTCGTCTCCGATCGACGCGCCGAGTTCGTCGAGGGCGTTCGCGATGACGGGGGAGATGTGGTCGGAGGGCGCGGATCCGGCCGAGCGCACGCGGAGCCGATCGCCGGCGAGTCGCCGGAGCAGTGCTGCAGCCATCTGCGATCTTCCGGCGTTGCGCACGCAGACGAAGAGCACTTCGGGCACGCCCGCTGCATCCGATCGCCCCGCTGCGACCGCCGCGAGGCGCTGGGCGGTGAACTCGGCGGTGCGCGACGCGAGGTGCGTCGACGTGCCGGCGCGCTCGAGCAGTTCGCGACTCTCGACCATCGTGCGCTCGATGGTCTCCCGCCCGAACCGTCCCGCGAAGCGCACGGAGAGGTCGTCGGCGATCCGGTCGAACACGGCGTCGCTCGGGGGAATGACCGCATCGGTGTCGAGCAGGTCGGCGACTCGATCGCGTTGATCCGACACGATCGAGTACCAGACCCGACGGCCCTCGGGTCGTCGGGCGAGCACGCCCGCCTCGGTCAGCAGCTTCGCGTGGTGCGTGACGGTCGGCTGGCGCAGGGCGAGCTCGCCGGCCAGCACCGTCACGGTCGAGCGTCCGTCCGGGTTCGTCAGGAGCAACCTCAGAAGCCGAGCGCGCGTGGGTTCGGTGATGAGCGCCGTCGTCGAGGTCGGATCGGCGATGAGCGCGTCCGGCTGATTCATAGATCGAAGTCTATGCACTGTGGAAGCCGGCTCGGGGATGCGCCGTGGTGATCCACGCCTGAGCCCTCGTATCTCGGGTGACGTGCGTTGCCGGCTCGGGTTCTGCGGCCACTAGAGAGGAGGGTGCATGGAGAAGTATGGGAGAGTGCCCCCGCCAATCAAACCGACATAATGTGCATTATCGGCGCGATAGGCCCAGCGGGCCGCGGACGCATTCCATGCTGATCTGCGGTACTTTCCGTCTCGAGCTTGTCGTTGATGTCCGCCGATGCTCACACGTGTTCGACCATCCCGGTGTCAACTGATGCAGGGCAAGCGTCTGCGTTGGGTGATCAGGAGTCAGGCCTGGATTCAGGACGTGCACTGCGGCGCAACCCCGCTTCGCGCGTGCCCCTGAGTGATCTTCCGTCGCGGACATAATGTGCACCCCGAGCCGAGAAGTTCAGAAACGACGGCCGACATTCGCCGTATGTGCCGCCGCGATCGGATCGCTGCAATCCGACGATGAACACGTTCAGTTCCATAATGCTTCTCTGCGTCGTCGTGGCCACAATGCAGCGGACTCCCGTGCTCAGTTCGACGATCCTGGCGAGATCCCGCACCCGCACCGCGTCGCATCAGGGCGCGGCAGCATGCTCGGGGGTGAATCCGAGCGGATCCGGCGCCTCCCCACTCCCCCGCGATCGAGAGCCGTCTTCGACGAGCTGGTGGCCGTTCGACGCGCGGTGCCGCCGTGATTCTTTTACATGAGCAGCTAATATAGTGGCATATAATGCACATTATGTTCACACATAATTCCGATCCCGATGCGCAGGACGAGCCGACGGACGATCGGGCCAGGCCCGACGACGACCTGGGCGGGGCGCTCGCCTCGACCGTCCAGGCCGCGCGGTCCGAACTCGGGTTCAGCGTCGCAGCTCTCGCCGAGGCGTCGGGCGTCTCGCGCGCGATGATCGCCAAGGTCGAGCGCGGAGACGCGCAGCCGACGGCGGCGCTTCTCGGCAGGATCGCAACCGCGCTCGGCCTGACACTGTCGGGGCTCATCGCCAGGGCCGAGGACGGCGGGCGCCTCGTGCGCAGAGCTGATCAGCCCGCATGGGTCGACCCTGAGACGGGCAGCGTGCGCCGTGCCCTCTCCCCGGCGGGCAGTCGTAACCTCGAACTCGTCGAGATCGAACTGCCGCCGGGCGCAGAGCTCCGCTACCCCGCGGAGGCGTTCCTCTTCGTCGAACCGCAGGTCTGGGTGCTCGACGGGCGCCTCCGCCTCGCCGAGGGTGCGGAGAACCACGAACTCGACGCCGGCGACTGCGTCCAGCTCGGCGCGCCGGTCGATTGCATGTTCTCCAACCCGACTCAGGCATCGTGCCGATACGTCGTCGCCTTGCTCAAGCTCAGCACGGGCCGACGTCGCGCGCCACTGGCCTGAGCAGAATCTGCGGCGACGGCGACGGCGACGGCGGCGCCAGGCCGGCCCGCAGCGGCGCTGACGGCAGCTCAGTCGGGCTGCTGGATGCGCACCATGTTGCCCGCGGGGTCGCGGAACGCGCAGTCACGCACGCCGTAGGGCTGGTCGATCGGCTCCTGCGCGACCTCGGCGCCGCTCGCGGCGACCTGCTCGAACGCGCCGTCGACATCGGTCGTCGACAGCACGATGCTCGCGTAGGTGCCCTTCGCCATCATCTCGGCGACGGTCCGCCGCTCCTCGTCGGTCGTCCCGGGGTCGGGCGTCGGCGGAGTGAGCACGATGGAGGTCTCGGGCTGGCCGACCGGCCCGACGGTGATCCACCGCATCTGCTCGTAGCCGACGTCCTTGCGAACCTCGAAGCCGAGGGTGTCGCGGTAGAACGCGAGCGACTCCTCGGCATCCGTGTGCGGGAGGAAGGTGTACTGAATCGTGATGTCCATGACGCCACGCTACTTGCGGTGCTCGGTGCGGGCTTCTCGATTCCTGACCGGTCTCGCGACGCGCTTCGCGAGCACCGAGGGCACACCCTCGAAGATGCCGTCGGGCTGCTGGCGGTAGACGCTCGGCGGCACTCCGACGAGTTCGGTGAACCGGGTGCTGAAGGTGCCGAGCGACGAGCAGCCGACCTCGAAGCACACCTCGGTGACGCTCAGGTCGCCACGTCGCAGCAGGGCCATCGCGCGCTCGATGCGACGCGTCATGAGGTAGCTGTAGACGGATTCGCCATAGGCGGCCTTGAACTGGCGGCTGAAGTGCCCGGCCGACATGTTGACGCCCTGGGCGAGCTCCTCGACGTTCAGCGGCTTCGCGTACTCGCGGTCGATGCGATCGCGCGCGCGTCGCAGCAGTGCGAGGTCGCGCAGTCGCTGGTCTCCCCCGGGGTCGACGGTCACGGGTCGATCCTGTCACAGCGCGCGGGGGCTGCGGAGGTCGCGGCGACCCGGTTCCGAACCGTCACCGGGCGTCAATCGACGAGACTCGCCGTCACTTCCGCCGCCGTCGGTGCGTCTGGGAATACGCTGAGCGTGCCTCAACTGTCGTCCACGAAAGGACACCCTCATGTCGTCGCCACAGCAGCCCGCGGTCTTCGCGGCATTCTCCCTCAACTCCGAGAACCTGTCGAAGTCGGCCATCAACACGGTGCGCACGACGCTCGGCGTCTCGGGCGCGATCGCCCTCATCATCGGCGTGTTCATCACCTTCTGGCCGAAGGACGCCGTTGCCGTGCTCACGGTGCTGCTGGCGATCTACCTCATCATCGCCGGCCTCGCCTACGTCGGCCTCGGCATCTTCTCGAAGGGCATCTCGGGCGGTGCGAGAGCACTCGACATCATCCTCGGCCTCGTGTTCGTGGTCGGTGCGATCATCGCGTTCGCGAACATCGCCGCGACCGCGACCGTGCTCGCCGTGCTCCTCGGCGTCATCGTCGGCGTCGTGTGGATCGTCGAGGGCGTCGTCGCGCTCGTGCAGTCGGGCGATGCGCCGTCGCGTGGCTGGGCGGTCTTCTTCGGCATCCTGAGCCTCATCGCCGGCATCGTGCTGCTCTTCTCGCCGATCTGGGGCACGGTCATCCTCTTCGTGATCACCGGCATCAGCCTGATCATCCTCGGCATCGTGCAGATCGTGCGCGCGTTCACGTTCGGCAAGGGCGCGAAGGTCTGACCCATCGGTGAACGGATGCCGCGACCGCGCGCATCCGGCAACGGAACGGCTGAGGGCCGGTCGGAGCATCCGACCGGCCCTCAGCCGTTGGTTCGTGCGGCGTCGAGGCAGGTGCCCGGGCCGCGCAGCTCACGCCTCGGGTGCGAAGCCCGACGTGTCGCCGACGTAGCGCGTGTTGTCGGCCGGCACCGGGTCGACCGCGGCGGCCGCGACCTCGGCGGCGAACTCGGACACGTTGTACAGCCGGCCGGCGTCGGACTTGCGTGCGGCGATCGCACCCGGGTTCGCACGCTCCAGCAGGGTCGCCGTGATGGTGCCCTCGATCATGTCGCCCGACACGACGACGAACTCGACGCCCGCGGCCGAGAGTTCGGGCAGCTTGGCGCGGAGCGCGTCTTCGCCGGCGCGCTTGGACAGCGCGACGGGCACGTACTCGGGCATGGTCGGCGTCGTGCGGATGAAGTGCGCCTGGTGGCTCGTGACGAACACGATGCGGGCGCCCTCGGCGAGGTGCGGCAGGGCGTTGTCGACGACGTTGACCTGCGCGTCGCGGTTCAGTCGCATGGCGTAGTCCTCGCCCATGCCGGTCTCCATGCCGCCGGAGGCATTCAGCACCAGCACGTCGACGGGCCCGAAGGCGGCGACGGCCCGCTCGAACATCCCGGTGACGGATGCCGCGTCGGTGAGGTCTGCTCCGACGGCGATCGCTCGACCGCCGGCCGCCTCGATCTCGGCGACGACCTTGTCGGCGCGAGGCGCCTTGCTGCGGTAGTTCACGACGACGGCCGCGCCGGCCTCGGCGAGGTAGCGAGCGGTGTCGGCGCCGATTCCGCGCGACGAGCCCGTCACGAGGGCGACCTTGCCGGTCAGGGATCCAGGGGCGAGTGGGTTGGTCACGTTCGGGACTCCTCGTGCAGGTCGGATCGGACCGGACGGTCCTCGGCGTGGCGCCCCACCGAGGATATCAACTCCCCCGCGGCATCCCTCGCCCTGCTAGTTTCGAAGTGGGGCCCGTGCGAAGGAGAACGAAGTGGATGTGCTCACCCAGTACGCGTGGATCGCCTGGTTGGTGCTTATCCTCGTCTTCGCCACGATCGAGGTGTTCACCCTCGAGATGACGTTCCTGATGCTCGCGCTCGGCAGCGTCGCGGGCCTGCTCTCCGGGCTCTTCGGCATCCCGTGGTGGGCGCAGTTCGTGATCGCCGCGGTCGTCGCCGTCGGGCTGATCCTGACCCTGCGGCCGTCGCTGCTGCGGGCCCTGCAACGCGGCGCCGACCCGGCCCGCAGCAACATCGACGCGCTCATCGGCGTCGACGGCAATGTCGTGCGCACGGTCAGCCCCGCCGGCGGCCAGGTGCGCCTGCAGAACGGCGAGGTGTGGACGGCGCGCCTCTCCCCCATCACCGAACAGGTCGACGTCGCGGTCGGCGAGCGTGTGCTCGTCACGGGCATCGACGGTGCGACGGCCGTCGTCGTGCCGCTCGAGAGGAGCACCCCCCAGTGAATGTCGTATCGGTGATCACGACGGTCATCGTCGTCGCGATCGTCATCTTCGTGATCGTCGTGATCGCACGATCGATCCGGATCATCCCGCAGGCGTATGCGGGCGTGGTGGAGCGGCTCGGCCGCTACCACAAGACGCTCATGCCGGGTCTGAACCTCCTCATCCCGTTCATCGACCGGCTGCGGCCGCTCGTCGACATGCGCGAGACCGTGGTGTCCTTCCCCCCGCAGCCGGTGATCACCGAAGACAACCTGGTCGTGTCGATCGACACGGTCGTGTACTTCCAGGTGACCGATGCGCGCGCCGCGACCTACGAGATCGCGAACTACCTCGGCGCGGTCGAGCAGCTCACGACCACGACGCTCCGAAACGTCGTCGGCGGGCTGAACCTCGAAGAGGCGCTCACCTCCCGCGACAACATCAACGGCCAGCTCCGTGTCGTGCTCGACGAGGCGACGGGCAAGTGGGGCATCCGCGTCTCCCGCGTCGAGCTCAAGGCCATCGACCCGCCCCTCTCCATCCAGGACTCGATGGAGAAGCAGATGAGGGCCGAGCGCGACCGCCGCGCGCTGATCCTCACCGCCGAGGGCACCAAGCAGTCCGCCATCCTCACGGCCGAGGGGCAGCGGCAGGCCGCGATCCTCCAGGCCGAGGGCGATGCCAAGGCCGCGGTGCTCCGCGCCCAGGGCGAGGCCGAGGCGATCCTCACGGTGTTCGACGCCATCCACAAGGGTGACCCCGACCCCAAGCTGCTCGGCTACCAGTACCTGCAGATGCTGCCCCAGCTGGCCGAGGGTCAGGCGAACAAGCTGTGGATCATCCCGAGCGAGCTCACCGAGGCCCTGAAGGGCATCGGCAAGGCGTTCACGCCCCCGACCGGGGCGCCTGCTCCCACGGCTCCGGACGCGGCGGGCGCCCGGTCGTCGTCGGCCGGCACCCCCGGGGTCGTCGGCGACGCCGGAACGGCGCCGTTCGGCCGCAGCTGACCGCGGTGGCCTCCCGCTACCTCGATCCGCCTCGACCGCGCGTCCTCGCACACCGAGGGCTCGCGGTCGAGGCGCCCGAGAACACGCTGCTCGCGTTCGAGCACGCACTCGCGGTCGGCGCGGGCTACCTCGAGACCGACGTGCGGCTGACGCGCGACGGCGTGGTCGTGATCGCCCACGACGACACCATCGATCGCGTCGCGGGCCGTTCGGCCGTCGTCGCCGACCTCTCGCTCGCCGACCTCGAGCAGATCGAGCTCGGCGCCGGGCAGCGCTTCTGCACGCTCGCCGCGGCGCTCGAGGCCTTACCCGACGCCCGGTTCAACATCGACGTGAAGGTCGCCGAGGCGGTCGATCCGGTCGTCGAGGTGATCCGCGCATCCGGGTCCGTCGAACGCGTGCTGCTGACGAGCTTCTCCGACGCCCGACGTCGACGTCTGGCCGAACTGCTGCCCGGCGTCGCGACGTCGACCGGTCAGGCTGGCGTCATCGGCGTGCTGCTCGCGACGTGGGTCGGCTCCCCCGGGCTCGTGCGACGCGCGCTGCGCGGCGCGGTCGCGCTGCAGGTGCCCGAGCGCTTCGGGCCGGTGCGCGTCGTCTCCCGCCGTTTCGTGCGCGTCGTGCACGCCGCGGGCGCCGAGGTGCACGTGTGGACGGTGAACGACCCGACCGACATGGAACGCCTGCTCGACGTGGGAGTCGACGGCCTGGTGAGCGACCGCGCCGACCTCGCGGTGGCGCTGGTCGCGGAGCGAAACTGAGAATTCCCCGGGATTCACCCAGCCTCCGGAAGGGGAACGCACAGCTTGATCGTTTATACCTATAGACGGATCGAGAGGAGTACGCCATGGCGGACCGGAGCCTACGAGGCATGCGCATCGGCGCTCAGAGCCTGCAGACTGAAGACGGTGTGATCTTCGCCGACCGCGCGGAGTACAGGTACCGCTGCGAGGCATGCAACCACGAGACGGTCATGATCTTCTCGACCGAAGCCGAGACCCCCGAGGAGTGGGAGTGCCGCAACTGCGGTGCTTCGGCAGTGCTCCTCGTCGACTCCAAGCCGGTCGAGATCGATCGTTCGGGCGAGAAGGTGGCCCGAACCCACTGGGACATGCTGCTCGAGCGCCGTACGCGCGCCGAGCTCGAAGAGCTGCTCGAGGAGCGTCTCGCGTTCCTGCGCGCACGCCGCGGGCAGAAGCAGAGCGCATAGTCGCACCGCTTCATCCATCGACGCCGTCTCCACTGGAGGCGGCGTTCGTGGTTTCCGGGAGCGTTCTCGGCGACCTCAGGCGGGATGCCCGGGGCGAGCGCGCCCGCGGCGGCGGGCCAGCAGGCCCGCGGCGACGAGTCCGAGCGCGGCGCCGCCGACGAGGATCCACGGCACGGCCGCCCCGAGCACGACGGACGGTGTGCGTCCGTCGCGGAGCGCGACATCCGTCACCATGGCGCCAGGCTCGTCGGCGGGCAGCGCGTCGATCGTGCGTCCGGTCGGATCGATCACCTGGCTCGTGCCCACGGTCGAGATGTTCACGACCGATCGGCCGGTCTCGATCGCGCGAAGCCGGGCGATCGCGAGCTGCTGCTCGTTCTCGTCGGTTCCGACGAAGTCGGCGTTGTTGGTCTGGAACATGAAGACCTGGGCGCCGTCGTCGACGCCCTCCCAGATGAGGTCGTCGTAGATCACGTCGAAGCAGATGGCCAGTCCCGTGATCGCGGAGCCGAGATCGAAGACGGGCGGATTCGTTCCGGGCGTGTAGCCGCGCTGGACGAGTCCGATGAGGTCGGGTGCGAGGGCGTACCAGAAGTCCCGGTCGGGAATGTACTCTCCGAACGGCACCGGGTGCCGCTTGTCGTACGTCGCGACGGCCCCCTCCCCCGCACGCCACAGCATCGACGTGTTGAAGTACCGGGCGCTCGCCTCGTCGTCGCCCTCGACCGTGACGGTGTTCAGCAGCACGGGCGCATCGATCTGCTCGCTCAGGCGGTCGAAGATGTCGGCGACGCGATCGGAGCGCAGCGGATCGAGGTCTGACCCGCCCTCCGGCCAGAGCAGCACGTCGAGGTCGGGCTCGTCGAGCACGGGTTCGGTCGCCTCGAGCTGCGAGGCGAGGATGTCGCCCTGGGCGCGTTCGTCGAAGTAGCCGGCCGGACCGTTGCCCTGCACGCTGGCCACGCGGAGCGTGCCGGCATCCGTCGTCTGCCATTGGGGTACGAGCATCGCGACGAGCGCGACCGCGACGACCGGAATCGCCGTGCGGAGGTCGCGCCACCCGCGCGTGCGCACCCACTCGATCGTCGCGGCGACGACAAACACCATGACGAACCCGAGCCCCGTGCTGCCGACCCACGAGACGACGTCGGCGAACGGGCTCTCCGACTGGCTGAGGGCCGCGCGGCCCCAGGGGAACCCTCCGTACGGGATCGAGCCGGTGGCGGCCTCCCGGAGGCACCAGAGGCCCGCGACGAGCGCCGGCAGCACGATCAGGCGCGCCCAGCGAGCATCGCTCGCACGGGGAATCCAGCGATAGGCGAGCGTGATGAGCACGGCGCCGCCCGCGACGAATGCGGACTCCAGCACCGAGAGCGCGAGCCACGGAACAGGACCGAGGTACAGCGCGGTCCACGAGACCTGCTGCAGGTAGAACGCCATGCCGAACGCGAAGCCCACGAGCAGGGCGGCCCACGCGGAACGGCCGATCAGGCTCAGCAGGGCGAACGCGATGCCGACGAACGCGAGTGGCCACCACGAGACGCCGGGGAACCCGAGGTCGTAGACCAGGCCGCCGGCGATCGCGACGATCAGGGCCGCCCACAGGGGCATCAGCGGTCTCGGGACGGGCACCAGATCAGCCTAGGCGAACGACCCCGAGTGAACGGCCGTTCGCCGCGCTGCCGGCCGTTCGGATGTTCCGCCGTGTCATCCGGCGGATCCGTAGGCGACGACGCCGCGGCGCACCGCGTCGATCGCCGCACGAGCCGTGACGCCGAGCTCGGCGTCCGCCACGATCGAGATCTGGTCGAGCACGTCGACGACCTGCTTCGCGACGCGCACGAAGTCGCCGGCGGCGAGGTCGGTGTCGGAGAGCACGGCGCCGAGGCCGGCTCCGCTCGCCCACGCGTGCATCGCCATGGCCAGAGCCGGAGACGGCACCTCGCTGCCGTCGAGACGGTGGTCGCGCTCGAGATCGTCGAGTTCGCTCCAGACATCGGTGGTGCGCTCGAAGGCCTCGCGGAACCGGCCCCGCGGCAGTCGGAACTGCTCGCCGTGATCGTCGCGCCGCGGTTCGTACACGAGCGAGACCGCCATCGCCGCGACCGACGGGACGTCGAGGCTGTTCCACAGACCCTGACGCAGGCACTCCGCCACGAGCAGGTCGCGTTCACCGTAGATGCGTTTCAGGATGCGACCGGCCGGCGTCGAGACCATGCCGCCGTCGGCGGTGCGCTCGAGGTAGCCGAGCTGTTCGAGCACCTCGGCGACGCGGTCGAACCGCTTCGCGATCTGCCCCGTGCGCGTATGGATCTGGCGCGAGAGCTGCTCGTGGTCGCGGTGCAGCCGCCACCACCGCTCCGCCCACCGCGCGTGCTGCTCGCGCTCTGCGCACCCGTGGCACGGATGCGCGCGCATCTGCTTGCGCGCGTCGGCCAGGTCGCGCTGCATGCGCTCCCGCTGGGCGTGGGTCGCGTTGCCCTTGGAGTTCTGGCGCTCGAGGTCGCTGATGCGTCGCCGGATCGCCGCGTACTGGGCGAAGTCGCCCAGATGGCACGCCATGGCCTGCTCGAAGCCCGCCATCGACTCCTCCTGCTTGCGCAGGGTGCGCGCCAGGTCGCCCACCGCTCGGTCGGCCTGGAACTGGGCGAACGAGAGTTCGAGGATCTGCCTGGTGCGCTCGCGCCCGAACTGGTCGACGAGGTTCACGGCCATGTTGTACGTGGGCTTGAAGCTCGAGTTCATCGGGTAGCTGCGACGGGAGGCGAGCGCGGCGACGGCCTCGGGATCGAGCCCGTCGGCCCACTGGATCACCGAGTGGCCCTCGACGTCGATGCCGCGACGGCCCGCGCGCCCGGTGAGCTGCGTATACTCCCCCGGCGTGATCGGCACCCTGGCCTCGCCGTTGAACTTCTCGAGCTTCTCGAGCACGACCGACCTGGCCGGCATGTTCACGCCGAGCGCGAGCGTCTCGGTCGCGAAGACGGCCTTCAGGAGCTTGCGCTGGAAGAGCTCCTCGACGACCTCCTTGAACGCGGGCAACATGCCAGCATGGTGCGCCGCGACGCCGCGCTGCAGGCCCTCGAGCCAGTCCCAGTAGCCGAGCACGGCCAGGTCCTCGTCGCGCAGCATCTGCACGCGCGACTCGACGATGGCGCGGATCTCGTCGCGTTCGGACGAGTCGGTGAGGCGGATGCCCGATCGCAGCACCTGACGCACCGCCTGATCGCATCCGACACGCGAGAAGATGAAGAAGATCGCGGGCAGCAGGTGCTTGCCGTGCAGCAGGTCGACCACCTCGGGGCGATCGATGCGGCCGGTGCCCTGACCGCCGCCCTGGTGGTAGCGACCCCGATCGCCACCGCGCCGCCCGCGGGCCGATCTCGACGAGATCGATCGACCGCCGGCTCGCGCGAGCTGCAGCAGCTCGGGGTTGACCCGGTTGGTGGCACCCTTGCCCGACGAGTCGAAGAGGTCGACGAGCTTGCCCTTGACGAGCACGTGCTGCTCGAGGGGCACCGGGCGGTCCTCGGAGACGACGACGTCGGTGTCGCCGCGAACGGCCTGCAACCAGTCGCCGAACTCCTCGGCGTTGGAGACCGTGGCGCTCAGCGCGACGAGCCGCACGTCTTCGGGGAGGTGGATGATGACCTCCTCCCACACCGCACCTCGGAACCGGTCGGCGAGGTAGTGCACCTCGTCCATCACGACGTACGCGAGACGGTCGAGCGTCGACGAACCCGCGTAGAGCATGTTGCGGAGCACCTCGGTCGTCATGACCACGATGCGCGCGTTCGAGTTGATGTTCGTGTCGCCCGTGAGGAGCCCGACGTCGTCTGGCCCCCATGCCTCGACGAACTCCTGATACTTCTGGTTCGACAGCGCCTTGATCGGCGTCGTGTAGAACACCTTCGCACCGACCTGCTGCATCGCGAGGTAGATCGAGAACTCGGCCACCACGGTCTTGCCCGCACCGGTCGGTGCGGCCACGAGCACGCTCCGCCCCTCGTCGAGCGCGCCGCAGGCCGCCCGCTGGAACGGGTCGAGGTCGAAGCGCTGGGATGCCGCGAAATCCTGCAGTCTGGGGCGTCGACGCTGCTCGCGCGACTGGGCGTACCGTTCGGCCGGCGAGAGGCTCATCACCCCTTCAGCCTAGACAGCCTCGGCGAACACCTCGGCGTTTCGGCGCTCGACACGGCGGTCGTGCAGGTGAGCGATGAACCAGGCGAGGAAGTAGAGGCCGATCATCGGGATCGCCAGCATGAACATCGAGACGACGTCGGCCGACGGCGTGGCGATCGCGGTGAACAGCACGATCACGAGGATCGCGATGCGCCACGACTTGATGATCGACGCGGCGCTGATGACGCCCGCGAAGTTCAGGAGCACGATGAACACCGGAAGCACGAATGCGACGCCGATCGCGAGCACCAGCTTCTGCACGAAGTCGAGGTACTCCTTGGCCGTCAGCAGGCTCTCGCCGCCCTCGGGCACGAAGCTCGTCATGAGCTTCACGATGTTCGGAAGCACGAACCATCCGGCGGCGCACCCGGCGAGGAACAGCGGGATCGCCGAGAGGAAGAAGCCGAGCGTGAACCGGCGTTCGCGCGTGTTCAGGCCCGGCACGAGGAACGCGAAGATCTGGTAGAGCCAGACCGGGCTCGAGATGACGATGCCGATCGTGATCGCCAACTGCAGCCGCAGGTCGAACGCGCTCGAGATCGTGGGGAAGACGATCGTCGCGACCTGGGGCACCTCTTCGCCGGGGTGTGCGGCGGCGTACGCCTCGGCCTGCACCCTGGCCACGTTCACCACGGGCTGCTGGATCGCGTCCCAGACGAAGAGCTCGGTGAGCAGCCATCCCGCGATGGCACCGGCCACGATCGCGATCGCGGCGATGAAGAGGCGCTTGCGCAGTTCGATCAGGTGCGCCCCGAGCGACATCCGCCGCTCGCGGTTCTTCTCACCGCGCGCCGTCGTCGCGGTCATGCGTCAGGCGCCCGAAGCGGAATCGGGCTTCTTCGCGGTGCCGTCGGCCGAGTTCGTGCCGGTGCTCGCGGAGCTGTCGCCCGCGGGCGGGACGTCTCCCGTGGAGTCGGCCTTGCCGTCGGCGGCGGGGTCGCGCACCTCGGACTTGAGGATCTTCATCGACTGCCCGAGGCTCCGCGCGAGCGCCGGAAGCTTGGGCGCGCCGAAGAGCAGCAGGATGATGACCAGGATGATCAGGAAGTGCCATCCGGTGAGGTTTGCGAACATGCGGCGTCCAATTCTGACGGGGATGTGGAGGTCAGTCTAACTGCTCGGGTGCACGCCGGCCGCCCTCAGCGGACGGATGCCTCGTCGTAGCCCTGCAATCCGGCCGAGGCCCACTCGGCCACGACCTGTCGCGCGTCGGCGGGCGCCACCACCGTGACCAGTCCGGGCAGCCCGGCCACGAGTCGCTTGAGTCCGTGCACGTGCGCGAGGCGCAGGGTCACGCGGAGCCGTCCGTCGACCTCCTGGGTCGAGGAGTCGGCCAGGTAGTCGGCGAGGAGCGGCAGTGCCTCGGCCGCGACGTCGACGACCACGTCGAGATCGGACGACGACCCCTGGAACAGGGTCTCGGGCACGTCGAGGTCGCCGTGGTCTGCGACCGGGACGTCGAGGACCACGAGCTCGCTCATGCGGTCGACCCGGAAGTTGCGGACGTCCTCGCGCGTGTGGCAGTAGGCCTGCAGGTACCAGTCGGCATCCTGCGAGAGCATCCGGATCGGATCGGTGCGGCGTCGGCCGCCCTCGCCGCGCGCGTTGAGGTAGTCGAACTCGAGCTGCCTGCCGCTCGTGATGGCCTCGCGGATGCTCGTGAGCGAGGCATCCGCCGCGGGCTCGGCGATCGCCAGGCCGGACGGCGTCGCCGAAGCACCGGCCCGGAGCTTCGCCGTGAGCGAGGCGAGGGCGCTGCTGTCGGCGTTCTCGGGCAGTGCGGCGAGGTACTGCAGGCCGGCGATGAGCGCGGCCGCCTCGCGGGCGGCCAGGCGCGGCGCCTCGTCGATCGCGACGTGGTGCACGATCACGATCTCGTCGTGCTCCTCGAAGGCGTCCCAGTCGATGTCGAACAGGTCGTTCGACTGGTAGGTGCCGGTGTCGCCCGGGAGTCCGGACATCGCGATCAGGCGCACCGCGTCGCGGATCTGCTCGTCGGTCGACCCGAAGTGCGCGGCCGCCTCGGCCACCGTGACCACCTGCTGCTCGATGAGGTACGGCACGAGGGAGAGCAGGAAGACGAGCTTGTCGGGTGCGCGCAGTGCCACGCGTCGCTGGGTCATCGCGCTCCTCGGGGTTCGCGTGCGGCATGCGTCTCGGCCACGAGCCGCAGCCGATCGCGCACCGCGTCGCGGAGATCGGCGGGATTCAGCACGCGCACCTCGGGGCCGTAGGCCGCGAGCTCGTCGGCGAAGACCGCGACGTCCGTGTAGTGCAATCGGATCACACCGGCGTCTTCATCGCCGAGCACCGCGCGCTTGCCGAGGCGCACCTCGGCGTCGCTGCCCGCCGTGACGGCGAGGTCGGCGACGTTGCTGAGGCGCAGCTCGTCGAGCTCGGCGAGGATGCGGTCCTGGACGCCCTCGACCGGCGGGGCGAACGTGGCGCCCGCGATGACGTCGACCTTGCCGACGATGCGCGAGAGGAGGAACGTGCGGAGGCCGTCGGCGTCGACGTCGCGGCCGTGCAGATGCCAGCGGCCCTCGTGCAGCACGACGGCGTACGGGTCGACCCGACGCTCGCGCGGGGCGGTCTCACCGGGCTTGAGGTACGCGAACCGGACGCGCTGCCGGCGATCGAGCGCCGAGCGCAGCGGCTCGAACGCCGCTTCACGCACTCGGAGTCTCGGCGCGTAGCCGATGACGGGTTCGCGCGGCTCGATGCCGAGTCCGCGGATCTTCGTGAGCGCGCGTCGGGAGTCCTCCGAGAGCGACGCTCCGCGCCACACCTCGCCGGCGAGGGCGAGCAGGGCGAGCTCGTCGGGCGTGAAGCGCACCTCGTCGGGCAGGTCGTACTTTCCCTTGGGGATTCGGTAGCGCAGCGCCTGGTTGTCACCGGGGCGATCGGGCGACTCCACGGTCTCGAGCGGGATGCCGAGCTCGCGCACCTCGTCCTTGTCGCGCTCGAACTGCCGCTCGAGGTTGGCGTTGGAACCGTGCGGGTCGTACTTCTCGGCATATCCGCGCACGGTCGAGAGGATCTCGGCCTTGAGCAGGCCGGTCTCGGTCGCGAGCAGCGCGAGGACGAGGCTGAACAAGCGGTCCTCGACCGGGATCTTCACGTTGCTTCGCTCGCCGCCGGTCACAGGAGCGATCTTACCCACGCCGAAGCGACCCGCGGCCGGAACCGAGTTCGCCGTGATCTCAGATCACGCCCAGGATGTCGATGACGAAGAAGAGCGTCGCGTTGGCGGGGACCCCGCCGCTGTTGCCCTGCTCGCCGTAGCCGTCTGCCGGCGGGATGATGACGCCGATCTGGGAGCCGACCTTCTGGCCGACGAGCGCCTTCGAGAAGCCGGGGATCACCTGGCCGCCCTCGCCGACCACGAAGGTCGCAGGGGTGCCCTTCTCCCAGCTGGAGTCGAACGCGGTGCCCTCGTCCCACAGCACGCCCGTGTACTGCACGACCACGGTGTCGCCGTCTTCGACGACCTGGCCGGAGCCCTGGAGCAGGGTCTCCTGCTGGAGGGACTTCGGGGGGTCGCTCTTCGGAACGGTGATGCCGGGGCGGCCGTCGGGAGCGAGCACGACGGCGGGGAATCCGTCGCGGGTCAGCTGCACCGAGCCGTCGGCGCGCGATGGGAACGTCCGCTGCACGTCGACCACGAACACGATGCTGTCGCCGGGCTCGACGCCCACCGACGGGTTGCCGTTCGGGCCGAAGCCGTCCTTCTCAGGCACGACCACCACGACGCGCGAACCCTCGCGGGCGCAGGTCAGCCCCTTGGCGATGCCGGGCATGGTCGCCGAGGCGTTCACGTTCAGGGGCACCGGGTCGGTGTCGCCGAAGCCCGTGACCTGGATCTCGTCACCGGTCGCGCCGTTGTAGACGCCCAGACCGACGAGTGCGAGCTGCCCCTCGGTGAGGAGCGGCCCGGTGCCCTCGATGACCTCGGTGCACTGGGTCCCTTCGGGGTTCAGCGGCGACGGGAAGGAGACCTTGGGCTCCTCGCCGAACTTGCCGCTCACCTCGACCGCCGCAGACGAGTCTCCGGGGGTCGCCTCGGGAACGGGGGCCGATGCGGCGCATCCCGAGAGGGCGACGGCGACGAGGCCGACGGTGGCGATGAGCGCGAGTGACGAGCGCACTGATCCTCGATTCTTGGTGGGGTCGCGGTGGGCGGTGAAAGCCTACTCGGCTTCGACTGGGGGTTCGGTCGCGTCGTCGTCGGGGCCGGCACCCTCGCGCGAACGCGCGGCCGCGGCATCCGCTGCCCTGACGCGCTTGCGCAGCGCCTTGTCGCTGACGGTGCGCTCGCCGAGAGCGCCTGGGGTCCAGAGCTCGACGTCTTCATCGCTGAAGTCGGTCTTCGACGGGCGACGCTTGAGCTCGGGCAGCACGGTGTCGGGGGCGAGACGGCGGGCCGTGAGCAGGAAGCCCGTGTGGGCGATCATGCGGTGGTCGGGTCGCACGGCGAGGCCCTGCACGTGCCATCCGCGCACCATGGTCTCGGAGGACTGCGGCTCGGTGTACTCCCCCGTGGCGCGGATCGCCTCAGCGACGCGCGAGAGCTGCGTGACCGTCGCGATGTAGCAGAGCAGCACGCCGCCGGGCTTCAGGGCGGTCGAGACGGCTCCCATGCACTCCCACGGGGCGAGCATGTCGAGCACGACGCGGTCGACGGATGCCTCGGGCGCGACCTCTGGCAGCACCTCGGCGAGGTCGCCGAGCGTGATGGTCCAGTTCTCGGGGTCGGCGCCGTGGAACGTCGCCACGTTGCCGCGCGCGACGCCGGCGAAGTCGTCGCGACGCTCGAACGAGTGCAGGCGGCCCTCGGGGCCGATGGCGCGGAGCAGCCAGAGCGAGAGCGCTCCCGAACCCACGCCGGCCTCGACCACGGTGGCACCGGGGAAGATGTCGGCCTGCGCGAGGATCTGCGCAGCGTCCTTGGGGTAGACGATCGCCGCACCGCGCGGCATCGACATCACGAAGTCGCTGAGCAGCGGGCGCAGGGCCAGATACTCGATGCCCACCTGGTTCGCGACGACCGAGCCGTCGGGCAGTCCGATGATCTCGTCGTGGGCGATGATGCCCTTGTGCGAGTGGAACACCTTGCCCGGCTCGAGGGTGATCGTGTGCATGCGGGCCTTCGGCCCGGTCAGCTGCACGCGGTCGCCGACCTGGAAGGGGCCGCTGCGTTCGCCGCGGGACGCGCTCATGCGCTCGCCTTTCGTGAGAGGGCGAGCGCGGCCACGTCGGCCACCGTCCGCCCGTCGAGGCTCGACCAGAGCACCGTCGCCGGCGTCTCGTCGAGCGGGAGGATGTTGGGGACGCCGACCGTGATCGCACCGGCGGCGGCGGCCGAGGCCACGCCGGTCGGCGAGTCCTCGAAGGCGACGCAGTCGGCGATGTCGACGCCGAGCTCGGCCGCGGCGACGAGGTAGGGCTCGGGGTGCGGCTTCGCGTTGTCGACCGAGTCGCCGGTCACGATCGCGTCGAACGCGTGGAACGGGATCGCCGCGATGACGTCGTCGGCCATCGACCGCACCGACATCGTCACGAGTGCGGTGGGAACGGATGCCTCGCGCAGCGCCTCGAGGAGCTCGCGGGCGCCCGGCCGCCACGGCAGGCCGAACTCGTTCAGCTGCTCGCGCACGCGCTCGGTGAGCCACGCGACGATCGCATCGGCATCGAGGTCGACACCGTGCTCCTGGAAGATGCGCGCCGACTCCCAGAGCCCGCTGCCCACGAGTCGCATCGCGTCTTCATGGGTCCAGGTGCCGCCGAACGAGCCGACCAGTTCTTCTTCGGCCGCCATCCAGTAGGGCTCGGTGTCGACGATCGTGCCGTCCATGTCCCAGAGGACTGCGGCGGGAAGGCGAGTGGTCACAACCGACAAGTCTACGGGCACGGCCTATTGTGGGAGTGGACCCGGGGGAACCGGGCCGGAGAGCGGGGCACCGAGCGTGAATCAGGCGGCCGGATTCGAGGGCGGCAGACTGCTGGTCGTCGCCTTCGAGGGGTGGAACGACGCGGGTGAGGCGGCGACGGGCGCGGCGAAGCTGCTCGCCGAACGTCTGAACCTCGTCGAGATCGCCGCCGTCGACCCCGAGCTCTACTTCGACTACCAGTTCACGCGCCCGACCATCGTGCAGGGCGATGACGGCTCGCGGCGCATCGAATGGCCCGGCGCCTCGCTGCGCGGGCCCGCGCCTTCGAGCGAGGCGGATGCCGCGGCATCCGACCCGCCGACCGCCGACGACGAACTGGTCACCGGACCCGGGGCCGACACCCTGCACGTGCTGCTCGGCGCCGAGCCGGCCCGCAGCTGGAAGAGCTTCGCCGCCGAACTCGTCGACCAGGCGCTCGCCGCCGACATCGAGGGCGTCGTGCTGCTCGGCGCGATGCTCGCCGACGCCCCGCACACGCGCCCGCTCTCGGTGTTCGCGTCGAGCGAGAACCGGGAACTCCGCGACCGCCTCGGCCTCGAGCGCTCCACGTACGAGGGCCCCGTCGGCATTCTCAGCGTGCTCGCCGACCAGGCCGAGCGCGCCGGCATCCCCACGATCTCGCTCTGGGCCTCGGTGCCGCACTACGTGCACAACGCGCCCTCCCCCAAGGCCGTGCTCGCCCTGCTGGGCAAGCTCGAGGAGCTCACGGGTCTCAGCATCCCCCGAGGCACCCTCGAGGACGAGGCCAAGACGTGGGAGTCCGGCGTCGACGCGCTCGCCGCCGAAGACGAGGACATGGCGGGCTACATCGAGCAGCTCGAACGTGCGCGCGACGCCGTCGACGCCCCAGAGGCGAGCGGCGAGGCGATCGCGCAGGAGTTCGAGCGCTACCTCCGGCGCCGCGGCGACGGCCCCGACGGGCGCAACGAGCCGCCGCGAGGCGAGGGCCCGCGCGACGAGCCCTGGCGCCCGCGCGACGCCTGAGCCGCCGATCGACGCCGGCTCGCGGCATCCGTCGTCGAGTGCGGGGTCAGGGCTGGATGACGCCCATGCCGAGGAGCACGAACAGCGTGCCGCCGAGCAGCACGCGGTAGATCACGAACGGCAGGAAGCTGCGCTTGGAGATGTAGCTCATGAAGAACGCGATCACGGCGAGACCCACGAAGAACGCCACCACGGTCGCCGCCCCCGTCTCGACGAGGTTGTAGACCGACGGTTCGCCGAAGCTCTTCACGAGCTGGTAGAGCCCGCTGCCGAAGACCGCGGGGATCGCGAGCAGGAACGCGTACCGTGCCGCGGCCGCGCGCTCGTAGCCGAGGAAGAGTCCGGCCGTGATCGTGCCGCCCGAGCGGGAGACGCCCGGGATGAGCGCGAGCGCCTGCGCGAAGCCGAAGATCACGCCGTGACCCACCGTGAGGTCGTCGAGCTTGCGGCGCTTGGCACCCGCCCAGTCGGCGAGCCCGAGGATCAGGCCGAAGACCACGAGCATGGTCGCCGTGATCCAGAGCGAGCGGAGCGTGGTCTCGATCGCATCCTGGAAGAGCAGCCCGAGCACGATGATCGGCAGCGAGCCGATGATGATGAGCCAGCCCATGCGCGCGTCGGGGTCGTTGCGCGGCACGCGGCCCGTGAACGAGCCGAACCAGTGCGACACGATGCGCACGATGTCGCGCCAGAAGAACACGATGACCGCCGTCTCGGTGCCGAGCTGGGTGATCGCGGTGAACGCGGCCCCCGGGTCTTGGGCGCCGGGCAGGAACTCGCCGAGGATGCGCAGGTGGGCGCTCGAGGAGATCGGGAGGAACTCGGTGAGTCCCTGGACGAAACCGAGGATGAGCGCTTCGATCACGTGGCTGGGCCGCCTTTCCTCTCCGGAGGCCCGGAGCTCGCGTGGACCGTCAGTAGTCGAGGAGGAGGTCGCGCAGGACCTGCCTCCCGAAGAATAGCGCGTCCAACGGCACCCGCTCGTCGACGCCGTGGAACATCGCCGGGAAGTCGAGCCCCTCGGGCAGTCGCAGCGGCGCGAAGCCGTAGCCTGTGATGCCGAGGCGGCTGAGCGACTTGTTGTCGGTGCCGCCAGAGAGCAGGTACGGGAACACGGGCGCACCGGGGTCGTGCGCGTGGATCGCCGCGTGCACGGCGTCGACCAGGGCGCCGGAGGTCGGGGATTCGAGGCCCACGTCGCGGTGCACGATCTGGATCTCGATGTCGTCGCCCGCGATGCGCGCGATCTCGGCGAGCACCTCGTCCTCCTCACCCGGAAGCGTGCGGATGTCGATGAGCGCCTCGGCGCGATCGGGGATCACGTTGTGCTTGTAGCCCGCTTCGAGGCCCGTCGGGTTCGACGTCGTGCGCAGGGTCGCGGTGATGAACCCCGAGGCCGAACCCGTGGCCAGGGCGAGCTCGTCGGGCGAGACCTGCTGCGGGTCGACGCCGAGCGTGTCGGCCACCCGATCGAGCAGTTCGCGCGTCGTGCCGGTCAGCCGCACGGGCCACTCGGTCGAGCCGATGCGCGCGATCGCCCCCGCGAGCTTGGTGATGGCGTTGTCGCGGATGAGGCGCGAACCGTGCGCCGCCGTGCCCCGGGCGACGAGGCGGATCCAGAGCAGGGACTTCTCGCCCGTCTGCAGCAGGTACGCGCGGGTGCCGCCGACCGTGATCGAATAGCCGCCGACCTCGCTGATCGCCTCGGTCGCGCCCGCGAAGAGCTCGGGGTGGTCGTCGACGAGCCGGCTCGCGCCCACTCCGCCTCCGGCCTCCTCATCGGCGAAGTACGCGACGACGATCTCGCGTTCGGGCAGGCGCCCCGAACCGAGGATGTCGCCCAGCGCCGTGAGCATCATGGCGTCCATGTCCTTCATGTCGACCGCACCACGGCCCCAGAGCATGCCGTCGCGGATCTCGCCCGCGAACGGGTCGACGCTCCAGTTGCGCGCGTCGGCCGGCACCACGTCGAGGTGGCCGTGCAGCACGAGCGCGGGCTTGTCGGGGTTGCGGCCGGGCACGCGGGCGACGACGCTCGTACGCCGCGGCTCGGGTTCGAACAGCTGCGGCGACAGGCCGAGGGTCGACAGGCGCGCCTCGACGTACTCGGCGGCCTCGCGCTCGCCGTTCGCCTTGCCTCCGCCGAAGTTCGACGTGTCGAACCTGATCAGGTCGCGCGCGATGAGCGCGGTCTCCTCGAGCTCGAGGGTCTCGTTCGGCTCGTTCTCGTCGTTCGCGGGGCGGGGCTCGGGCAGCGGTGCGGATGTCTCGGCCATGCCCTTCACCGTAGCCGCCGCCGCCCATCGGGGCGACGGCGGTCGCGATGCGGCGACATGCGAAATTCGGAACATGGCCCTGATCGGCGTTTCCGGCTGCGAACGTGCGGAATCCGCCACGGCGGATGGCCCCCGTGGTCAAAAGCGCGTTCGGAACCGTGGTAATGTTTCATCTCGTTGCCGAGCGAGAAATCGCAAGGCTGACACAAGCGCGGGTGGCGGAAATGGCAGACGCGCTAGCTTGAGGTGCTAGTGCCCTAACGGGCGTGGGGGTTCAAGTCCCCCCTCGCGCACGCTTGTGTCGAGAAGGCCCGGATCGGTTTCGATCCGGGCCTTCTTGCATTTCCGGGACGTCGTCTGGCATTTCCGGGACGGTTGTCGGCCTGCCCGTGGTGCGGACCCGCCCGGCATGTCGACTCGCCCGGGGTGCGGACGTTCGGTGCATCCGACTTGCCGTGTTCGAACATATGTTCGAAACTGGAGCGGTGACCCTGACCGCTCCCCTCCCCGACACCGCATCCGGTGTCCGTGCGCCCCATGCCGCGCGCGTCGAGGAGCTGCAGGCCCGCATCCGCGGCATGCAGAGCACGCGTCTCGAGACGAAGGCGGTGCCGACGCATCCGGCGTTCGCCGACGTGCTGCCGGGCGGCACGCTCCGCGAGGGCACGATCGTGCAGGTCGAGGGGTCGATGACCCTGCTCATGGCGCTGCTCGCCGGCCCGAGCGCCGACGGGCGCTGGGCGGCCATCGTCGGCATGCCCGAGTTCGGCGTCGAGGCCGCCGCGAGCTTCGGCATCGCGCTCGAACGCCTCGCCCTCGTGCCCGATCCGGGTGATCAATGGCTGGCCGTGGCGGCGGCGCTCGCCGACGTGATCCCCGTCGTCGCCGTGCGGCCGAAGGGGCAGGTCTCCCCCGCCGAGGCGAGTCGCCTGCAGGCCAGGCTCCGCCAGCGCGGCACCACGCTCCTCGTCGCGGGCGCCTGGCCGGGCAGCGATGCGAGGCTCGGGGTCTCCGACAGCGAGTGGCACGGCATCGAACGCGGGCACGGGCATCTCGTCGACCGCGAGGTGGTCGTGGAGGTCGCCGGTCGCGGCGAGTTCGGGCGGCGCGCGGGATCCCGGCTGCACCTGCCGGGGCGGCACCTCGAGTTCGCGCCGATGCCCGACCCCGTCGCGACGGTCGTCCCCGTGCGCCCGGCCGCCGTCGTGCGCACGGGGACGACGTTCGGCGAGCTCCGTGCGGGCTCCCTTCGGGCGAACCCGGCGCTCGGACTCGTCGGTGAAGCACGCCGGAGGGCCGGATGAACGTCGAACCCGGTCGCACGATCGTGCTGTGGTGCCCCGACTGGCCGATCCGCGCCGTCTGCCGAGAAGACGGACTCGATGAGGGCGAGCCCATCGCGCTCATCGCGCAGGGGTTCGTGTTCGCGTGCTCGGCCGCGGCGCGCCGGCACGGCGTCGCCCGCGGGCTGAAGCTCAGGGAGGCGCAGCTGCGCTCCCCCGGCCTCGTCGTGATCGACTACGACGCCGAGCTCGACGTGCGCGTCTTCGAACCGGTGGTGCGCCGGGTCGAGCAGACCGTGCCCGGCGTGCAGGTCGTCCGCCCAGGCACGCTCGCCATGCGGGCTCGCGGCCCGGCGCGCTACTACGGGGGTGAGCAGGCCGCGGCATCCGCCCTCCTGGCGACCCTCGACGAACTCGGGCTCGTCGGGGCCCGGGTCGGCATCGCCGACGGACCGTTCGCCGCAGAGCAGGCGGCCAGGGTCGGAGCCGCAGCTGGCGAGGGTGTGCACGTCGTCGAGCCAGGGGCATCCGCCGCCTTCATCGCGCCGCTGCCCGTCGCGCTCGTGACCGACCCGCGCACGAGCACCCTGCTGAACCGGCTCGGCGTGCGCACCCTCGGCGAGTTCGCCGCGCTGCCAGAGGCCGACGTGCGGCGCAGGTTCGGTGCGGCCGGCGCCTTCGCGCACGACCGTGCAGCCGGCCGCGAGCAGGCCAGGGTGCTCGCGCGCACTCCCCCGCCCGAGTTCGAGGTCGAGCAGGAGTTCGAGCCGCCGCTCGACCGCATCGATCAGCTCGCGTTCGCGTTCCGGGTGGGTGCGGAGGGATTCATCCAGCGCATGCGCGACGTGCGGCTCGTGTGCACCGGGCTGCGGGTCGAGATCGACGACGAGCGCGGCGGGCGCTCGAGCCGCAGCTGGCTGCATCCGCGCTGGTTCACGCCCGCCGACGTCATCGACCGGGTCCGCTGGCAGCTGCAGGGCTCGGGCATGGCCGACACCGGCCTCGCCTCGCCGATCGTGCGGCTGCGCGTGATCCCCGAGCGCATCGACTCCACTGGTGCGCACGAAGAGGGGCTCTGGGGCGGCGGCCCAGACGAGCGCGTGCACCACGGGCTCACCCGCGTGCAGAGCATGCTCGGCCACGACGCCGTCGTCACCGCATCGGTCGGCGGTGGCCGCATGCTCGCCGACCGCCAGGTGCTGGTGCCGTGGGGCGACCGCCCGCCGGAGCGAGGGGCTGGCCGTGAGGGCGACGCGCCGTGGCCGGGGAGCCTGCCCGCACTCGCCCCCGCGAGCGTGTTCCGCGACCGGCGGCCCGTCGCGCTGCTCGATGCGCGAGGGGCGGAGGTCGCGATCGACGCCCGCGGCATGATCTCCGCGGTGCCAGAGCGGTTCGCCGTGGGCGGCGATGAGGCGGGCGCGGGCGCCGGCGTCAGTGCGACGGGGGCGGGGCGGGCGCGCCGCACCGACGGATTCGGCGCTCGGCCCGTGCGCGCGTGGGCCGGCCCGTGGCCCGTGGTCGAACGCTGGTGGGACCCGGCGGCCGCCAAGCGCGTGCACCGCTTCCAGATCGTCGACGACGACGGCTGCGCGTGGCTGCTCGTGCGCGACGGCGACGGCTGGTGGGCCGAGGCGAGGTACGACTGATGAGTGCGATGACGGGGCGGTGGCGCTGATGGGGTGGAACAACCCGGGCATCCCGTGGTCGGAGCTCGAACGCAAGCTCTCCGATCGGCAGCGGCCGGGGGCGCCCACGCTCATCGCCGACGGCGGCGACGGTCCGGCGTTCAGCCGCAAGCGGCGTCCATATCGCCCCTCCGAAGGTCTCGAGGCGCCGACCGGGCCGGTCGTGCCGTACGCCGAGCTGCACGCGCACTCGACGTACAGCTTCCTCGACGGCGCTTCGATGCCCGAGCAGCTCGTCGAGGAGGCGCACCGCCTGGGTCTCACGGGCCTCGCCGTCACCGACCATGACGGCCTCTACGGCGTCGTGCGCTTCGCCGAGGCCGCCGAGAGCTTCCCCGAGCTCGAGACGGTGTTCGGCGCGGAGCTCTCGCTCGGCCTCACCGAGCCGCAGATGGGCGCGGCCGACCCCGAGGGCGAGCACCTGCTCGTGCTCGCGAGGCAGCAGGAGGGCTACCACCGACTCGCGAGCGCGATCACCGCGGGGCAGCTCGCGGGCGGTGAGAAGGGCCGGCCCGTGTACTCGCTCGAGGCGCTCGCCGAGCATTCCGGTGATGAATGGATCATCCCCACCGGATGCCGCAAGGGCATGGTCCGTCGTGCCCTCGCGAGCGGAGGAACGGATGCCGCGTGGCGCGAGCTCGACCGGCTGATCGCCCTCTTCGGGCGCGACCACGTCGTCGTCGAGCTGTTCGACCACGGGCATCCGCTCGACCAGCAGGCCAACGACCGGCTCGCGGAACTCGCCGCGCGCGCTCGCCTGCCGCTGCTCGCGACGAACGCCGTGCACTACGCCACGCCGGGCGAGCACCGGCTCGCGTCGGCGCTCGCCGCGGTGCGCGCCAGGCGCAGCCTCGACGAGCTCGACGGGTGGCTGCCGGCATCCGATGGCCTGCACCTGCGCTCGGGTGCCGAGATGGCCGAGAGGTTCGCCCGCTACCCCGGAGCCGTCGCACGGTCGGCGACCCTCGCGGCCGAGCTCGGGTTCACGCTGCGGAGCGCCAGGCCGCGGCTGCCGAAGCAGGAGGTGCCAGAGGGGCACACGCCCATGAGCTGGCTGCGGGAGCTCACCTGGCGAGGTGCCGCCGAGCTCTACCCGGGCGTGCCCGAACACGTGCGCGAGCGCCTCGCGCGCGAGCTCGACGTGATCGAGCAGAAGGACTTCCCGGGCTACTTCCTCATCGTGCACGACCTCGTGCATGAGGCCCGTCAGCGGGGCATCCTGTGCCAGGGTCGCGGGTCGGCGGCGAACTCGGCGGTCTGCTTCGTGCTGCGCATCACCGCGGTCGACTCGATCTTCTACGACCTGCCGTTCGAGCGGTTCCTCTCGGCGCTCCGCGACGAGGAGCCCGACATCGACGTGGACTTCGACTCCGACCGGCGCGAGGAGATCATCCAGTACGTCTACGACAAGTACGGTCGCATGAACGCCGCGCAGGTCGCGAACGTCATCAGCTACCGTCCGAAGGCCGCGGTGCGCGACATGGCCAAGGCGCTCGGCTTCTCGACCGGGCAGCAAGACGCCTGGAGCCGCCAGGTCGAACGCTGGGGCGCGGTGGTGAACACCGATGACCACGACATCCCCGAGCCGGTCGTGGAGCTCGCCTCGCAGCTGCTGAGCTTTCCGCGGCACCTCGGCATCCACTCGGGCGGCATGGTGCTCACCGATCGCCCGGTCGGCGAGGTGTGTCCCATCGAGCACGCGCGCAAGGAGCGCCGCACGGTGCTGCAGTGGGACAAAGACGACTGCGCGTGGATGGGCCTCGTGAAGTTCGACCTGCTCGGCCTCGGCATGCTCGCGGCCCTGCAGTACACGTTCGACCTCGTGCGCGACCACACCGGAGAGACCTGGGAGCTCGCGACGATCCCGAAGGAGGAGGCCGCGGTCTACGACATGCTCTGCCGCGCCGACTCGATCGGCGTGTTCCAGGTCGAGAGCCGTGCGCAGATGGGCACGCTCCCCCGGCTGCTGCCGCGCCGCTTCTACGACCTCGTCGTCGAGATCGCGCTCATCAGGCCGGGGCCGGTGCAGGGCGGTGCCGTGCACCCCTACATCCGTCGTCGAACGGGCGAGGAGAAGGTCAGCTACCTGCATCCCAAGTTGAAACCCGTGCTCGAACGCACGATGGGGGTGCCGCTCTTCCAGGAGCAGCTCATGCAGATGGCCGTCGCCGTGGGCAACTGCAGCGCGGCCGACGCCGACCTGCTGCGCCGCGCCATGGGTTCCAAGCGCGGCGTCGAGAAGATCGACCGCCTGCGCGCGAAGCTCTACAAGGGCATGGCCGAGAACGGCATCGAGCCCGAGGTCGCCGACTCCATCTACGGCAAGATCGAGGCGTTCGCGAACTTCGGCTTCGCCGAGAGCCATGCGCTGAGCTTCGGCCTGCTCGTCTACGCGAGCTCGTGGCTGAAGCTGCACCACCCTGCGGCGTTCCTCGCGGCGCTCCTGCGCGCCCAGCCCATGGGCTTCTACTCGCCGCAGACCCTCACCGCCGACGCCCGCCGCCACGGTGTCGAGGTGCGCCGTCCCGACATCCTGCGATCGGGGGTGCACGCGGGGCTCGAGCCGCTGGACGGCGGCGCGTCGAGTGCGCCGGGGGCTTCCCGCGCATCAGGTGCATCAGGTGCATCCGGTGCCGCCGCGGCATCCGGAGCAGCAGACGACGGATGCCGCGAGCCGACCGGCATGCCCACGTGCGCCGACCACGTGCAGCCGCCCGTCGGGAAGTTCGTGCGCGAGGCCCCCGACCGCTCGGCGGAGCACCGGCGCGACGGCGCGTTCGCCGTGCGCCTCGGGCTCGCCGACGTCTCCTCGATCGGCCTCGCGGTCGCCGAGCGCATCGTCGCCGAGCGCGAGGCCAGGGGCCAGTACCGGGACATGGCGGATGTCTCGCGCCGGGCCGGTCTCTCGGCAGAACAGCTCGAGGCGCTCGCCGCGGCGGGCGCGTTCGCGGGCTTCCGACTCGGGCGACGGCAGGCGCTCTGGCTCGCGGGCGAGGCCGCGCAGGACCGCGAGGAGTTCCTCGAGGGCTCCCTCGTCGTGGTGCAGCCGCCGCTGCTGCCGATCCTCTCCCCGGCCGAGCAGGTCGTGTACGACCTGTGGGCCACGGGCATCTCGCCCGACGACCACCCGATGCGGCACATCCGCGAACGCCTCGACGCGCGGGGCGTAGTGCGCAACGACCTGCTGCGCTCCACCGAGAACGGGCGCCGCATCGAGGTCGCCGGGGTCGTGACCCACCGCCAGCGTCCGGCGACGGCGAGCGGCATCACGTTCATGAACCTCGAGGACGAATCCGGCACGGTCAACGTGATCGCGAGCGTCGGCGTCTGGCAGCGCTACCGCAGGGTCGCGCGCGAGGCGCCCGCGATGATCATCCGCGGCATCCTCGAACGCTCGAGCGAGGGGGTCGTGAACCTCGTGGCCGACCGGTTCGAACGGCTCACCGTGTCGGCGCCGTTGCGGTCGCGCGACTTCCGTTAGCCTCGTCCGGTGCCGACCTCGACCCATACCCCGAACGGACCCGACCGCTACGGCTCCGACGTGCTCGCCGGTGACTGGAAGGCGCGTGGCCGCAAGGTCATCCCCAGCATCGAAGCCGAGCGCGACCTCGTCGTCGAGCTCGCCGCCGACGGGTACTGCGGCGCGGTCGTGGCCGTGAACGCGCAGCACGTGACCCTCGAAGACCGCTTCGGCAGGACCCGCATGTTCCCTCTCGGGCACGGGTTCCTCGTCGACGGCGAGGCCGTGCAGCTCGTGCGCCCGAAGCCGAAGGCGCCCGAGGGTCGACTGCGCACGGCCTCCGGGTCGTTCGCCGTCGACCCGGCGCAGGCGAAGGCCAGGGTCGCGTTGCCGAGCCGCATCTTCGTCGAGGGCCGGCACGACGCCGAGCTCGTCGAGAAGGTGTGGGGCGCAGACCTCCGCGTCGAGGGCGTCGTCGTCGAGTACCTCGAGGGCGTCGACGTGCTCGCCGAGCAGCTCGACGACTTCAAGCCGGGGCCCGGCCGTCGTGCAGGCATCCTCGTCGACCACCTCGTGCCGGGGTCGAAGGAGCAGCGCATCGCCCACGCGGTCATGCGCGGCCCGCACCGGGCGAACGTGCTCGTCGTCGGGCACCCGTACATCGACGTCTGGCAGGCCGTGAAGCCCGCCCGCATCGGCCGCGAGGCGTGGCCGGTCATCCCCAGGGGTACCGAGTGGAAGCACGGCGTCTGCGAGGCGTTCGGCTGGCCGCACGCCGAGCAGGCCGACATCGCTCGCGCCTGGCAGCGCATCCTGGGGCAGGTGCGCGGCTACGGCGACCTCGAGCCGTCGCTCCTCGCTCGCGTCGAGGAGCTCATCGACTTCGTCACCGCGCCGGCCTGAGCGTTCCGTTCGGCCGCGGCATCCGGCCTGCTGCGATCAGGGCGCCGCGGTCGGGCGGGGCACTCAGACCGAGAAGCCGCCGTCGCTCGTGACGAGCTGACCCGAGATCCAGCGGCCGTCGTCGGAGAGCAGGAACCGCACGAACCTCGCCGCGTCCTCCGGTGCGCCGAGGCGTCCGCCCGGCTGATGCGCCGCGAGCGCGGTGCGCGTGGCGTCGTCCATCCACCCCGTGTCGACCGGTCCCGGATTCAGCACGTTCGCGGTGATGCCGAGCGGCGCGAGTTCGCGGGCGGCGGCGATGACGATGCGATCGAGCGCGCCCTTGCTCGCGCCGTACGGCAGGTTGCCGACCGTGTGATCGCTCGTGAAGGCGACGATGCGTCCGCCGGAGCGCGGCACCTGGCCGGCGAACGCGCGGATCAGCAGCCACGCGGCGCGCGTGTTGACCGCGAAGTGGCGGTCGAAGCTCTCGACGCTGGTGTCGAGGATGCCGGAGTCCACGCTCTCGGAGTGCGCGAGCACCAGGGCGTCGACCGGACCGAGTCGTTCGCCCACCGACGCGATCAGACGGTCGGGTGCGGCGGCATCCGCGAGGTCGGCCTCGATGCCGATCGCCCGCCGCCCCAGCGCTTCGACGGCGGCCTCGAGCCGTTCGGGGTCGCGTTCGGGGTCCGCGCCGAGCGGCACCCGGCGTTCGTAGGGGCGCCAGAACGTGAAGGCGACGTCCCACCCGTCGCGCGCGAGCGCGAGCACGGTGGCGTGCCCGATGCCGTTCGCACGACCGACACCGGTGACCAGGGCGATGCGAGCACTCATCCGACCATCGTGCCACGCGCCGAACGCCGAACCCCGAACGCCGACCACCCCGTGCCGACCACGACCTCGCACGCCCGCAGCCGGCGACCTTCGGGGGTCCGAAATGCTGCCAATCCGGGCGAATCGGCCCGAGGGCGGCCCGACCCGTCGATATCGTGGCTGAGGCCGCACGAGCGGCCACGACGTGATGGCGCGGGGCGCATCGCGACTCCCGCAGAGGATGCGAATGATGGCCGACTCGAACGAACCCGCCCAGCAGGGCACGCCCGCCGACCGCGCCAAGTGGCGCCGCTATCTCGCCGACGAACGTGCCGAGGCCGCGGTCTACCGCGAACTCGCGGCCCGCCGCAGCGGTGAGGAGCAGCAGATCCTCCTCGCGCTCGCGGCCGCCGAGGGGCGCCACGAGGCGCACTGGCTCGGACTCCTCGGCGGGGACGAACGCGGCATTCCTCGCGCCGACGTGCGAACGCGACTGCTCGGATGGGGTGCGCGCCGGTTCGGTTCGATCTTCGTGCTCGCGCTCGCCCAGCAGGCGGAAGCGCGTTCGCCCTACGCGGCCGACCCGCACGCGACCGCGGCGATGGCCGCCGACGAACGGATCCACGGCGAGGTCGTGCGCGGGCTCGCGGCACGCGGACGCCGATCGCTCGCCGGAACCTTCCGGGCCGCCGTGTTCGGCGCCAACGACGGGCTCGTCTCCAACCTCGCCCTCGTGCTCGGCATCGGGGCGACGGGGGTCGCGCCATCGGTCGTGCTCTTCACGGGCGTCGCGGGCCTGCTCGCGGGCGCCCTGTCGATGGGCGCCGGCGAGTACGTCTCGGTACGTTCCCAGCGCGAGCTGCTCGAGGCATCCGCCCCCGACCCCGCCACCCGCGAGGCCCTCGTCGACCTCGACGTGAACGCGAACGAACTGGCCCTCGTCTACCGTGCGCGCGGCATGGACGAGGCCGAGGCGCAGGAGCAGGCCGCGATGCTCGTGGCCCGCGTGCAGGCCGCAGGCGGCGTCACGGCCGGCGCGACCGACGCCCTCGCCGTCGTCGCGGAGGACGACGAGGCGATCGGCACCGGACTCTCGGCGGCCGTCTCGAGCTTCCTCTTCTTCGCCTCGGGCGCGCTCATCCCGGTGCTGCCGTGGATCTTCGGCATGAGCGGCATTGCGGCCACCGTGCTCGCCACCGTGCTGGTGAGCATCGCGCTGCTGATCACGGGCGCGACGGTCGGCGTGCTCTCGGGTGCGCCGCCCATGAAGCGCGCGCTGCGGCAGCTGGCCATCGGGCTCGGTGCCGCGGCGGTCACCTACGTGCTCGGCCTCGCGTTCGGCACCACGATCGGCTGAGTTCGCTGATCGGGCTCAGCCGACGAGCTTGTTCCACCCGTCGCCGTCGGCGTGCTCGAAGATCAGGTTGGTCTCGGTGTGCGCGACGGCCGGGTGGCCGGTGAGGTGCGCGAGCACGAATTCGCGGAGTTCCTCGGCGTCGCGTGCCGCGACGTGGAGGAGGTAATCTTCGGCTCCGGCCATGTGGTAGACCGACAGCACGCCGGGCAGGTGCGGCACCTGCGAGCGGAACGCATCGATCTCGGCGCGATCGTGCTTGACCAGTCGGATCGCGATGAGCGCCTGCAGCGAGACGCCGAGCGAGGCGAGGTCGACCTCGACCCGGTAGCCCCGGACGGTGCCGAGGCTCTGCAACCGGCGCAGGCGCAGCGACACGGTCGACTCGGCGACGCCCACCTCGGCGGCGAGTGCCGCGCCCGAGGCACGGGCGTTCGTGGAGAGCGCCTGCAGCAGCGCACGGTCGACGCGGTCGAGTTCGGGCTTCTCGGCCATGGTGGTGCCTCCATCGGGTCGGTTGCCTGGCCCCTCGCGGAGCGGCCCATCCCCGAATCATACGAGGCCCCACCCGCGCCTCCCGCCAGATGACGGCCCGCCGGCGGCGGCAGCGGCCGCCCGCCGGATGACCGGGACCTCACGCTGCGGGTGCGGCTCGCGTGCCCTCGACGCGCTCGATCCTCGGATTCCGGATGCCGAACCACGACACGAGGCCGCCGATCACGAGCAGGATGCCGACCGCGAAGGCGGTGCGTCGGTACCCCTCGACATCCAACTGCGATCCGGCGATGACGCTGATGCTCGCGATCGCGACGAGTCCCGCGATGCGCGCGACCGCGTTGTTCACGGCCGAGCCGATGCCGGCGTGCACCGGGTCGACCGCGCCGAGGATCGCCGAGGTCAACGGCGCGACCGTCATCGCCATCCCGAGGCCGATCACGAGGATGCCGGGCAGGAACTGCCACCAGTAGACGAAGGCGTCCTGCACGGTGAGCGTGAGCAGGTACCCGACGCCCACGATGATCGGTCCGGCGGTCATGAACAGGCGCGGCCCGTGACGCCCGGCCAGTGCGCCGAACCGCGAGCCGAGGAGCACGATCATGATGGTCGGCGGAAGCGTCGCGATGCCCGCCATCGTGGCGCTGAACCCGCCGAACTCCTGCAGGAAGATGGTCATCGCGAACGGCCCGAGCGAGAACGACGCGTAGATGAACACGGTGGCCAGGTTGCCGGCTGCGAAGTTCCGGCGGGCGAAGAGCCCCAGTGGGAGCATCGGATGCCGCGAGCGACGCTCCTGGAGCACGAACAGCACGAGGGCGACGAGACCGACGACGAGCGGCACCGCCACGACGGGAGACGTCCACCCGAACCTGCTCTGCTCGATGAGCGCGAACACGGTGCCCGCGAGGCCCACCACGCCGAGTGCGGCGCCGAGCCAGTCGATGTGCGCCGGTTCGGTGCGCGGTTCGTCGTGGCCGAGTCGGCGCATCAGCACGAGCGCGACGGCGATCGGCAGCACGTTGATCCAGAACACGAGGCGCCAGGTCGCGAGGTCGACGAAGATGCCGCCGATCAGGGGGCCCACGAAGAACGCGGAGGTGGTCCACGCGGTCCAGCGCCCGATCGCGCGACCCTGGTCGGCCGGAGCGAACGTGGCGATGATGAGTGCGAGCGAGCTCGGCACGAGCAGGGCTCCGGCAGCACCCTGCAGCGCCCGGGAGACGACGAGGAACTCCCCCGTCGGCGCGATGGCGCAGAGCACCGACGTCGCGGCGAAGCCCCAGAGTCCGATGCGGATGATGCGCAGGCGCCCGTACGAGTCGGAGAGCGAACCGGCCAGCAGGATCAGCGATCCGAGGGTCAGCAGGTAGGCGTCGACCGCCCACTGCTGCAGGGCGAGGCCGCCGCCGAGTTCGTCGGCGATCGACGGCAGGGCGACGTTGATGACGGCACCGTCGAGGAACGCGATGAACGAGACGATGATCGCGACCGTGAGCACGCGCGTGGTGCGGTCCATGTCGGCCATGATCGCAGATGGCGACCGGTCGGCGCCTCCCCGCGCGGGCGTGGTCAGTTGCGACCGAGGCGCTTGCGCAGGAGTTCGATGCGCGACTGCAGCTGCGTGACCGTGGCCTGGGCCACCGCGGGGCCGCCGCACACGCGTCGCAGCTCGGCGTGCACGAGCGAGTGCGCCTCGCCCGTGTGCCGCGCCCAGAGCCCGACGAGACTGTTGAGCAGCGCGCGCTGCTCCTTCAACGTGCGGTAGAGCGCGACCGGCTCGGGATGCTCTTCTTCGACGACGTGCTTGCGTCGCTCGCCGGCGCGCCGGGACTGCCGCGCCTGACGGTGGCGGAGCAGTTCGGAGACCTGCTCGGGCTCGAGCAGGCCGGGGATGCCGATGAAGTCGAACTCCTCGTCGCTGCCCGGCTCGGCGAGCGTGCCGAACTCGGTGCCGTCGTACATGACGCGGTCGAACGAGGCATCCGACTCGATGGCCTGCCAGGTGCCGAGCTCGAGCTCCTCCGACGCGCGCTCCTCGCGGTTCGCGGACTCGAGGAGGCTGTCGTCGAGCCCGTCGCCTTCGGCCTCGTCGCCGCCGCGCCGGTCGAGCGCATGGTCGCGTTCGAGCTCCATCTGCGAGGCGAGCGCCATCAGGATCGGCACGTTCGGCAGGAAGACGGATGCCGTCTCGCCACGCCTGCGGGCTCGCACGAATCGCCCGATGGCCTGAGCGAAGAACAGCGGCGTCGAACTGCTCGTGGCGTACACGCCGACCGCGAGCCGCGGCACGTCGACGCCCTCGGACACCATGCGGACGGCGACCATCCAGCGACGGGTGTTCTCGGAGAACTCCTCGATGCGCGCGCTCGCCTCCTTCTCGTCGGAGAGCACGACCGTGACGGGTTCTCCGCAGATCTCCTCGAGCGTCTTCGCGTAGGCGCGGGCGACGGTCTGGTCGGTCGCGATGACGAGCCCGCCCGCGTCGGGGATGCCATGGCGCACCTCGGTGAGGCGTCGGTCGGCGGCCGCGAGCACGGCGGGGATCCACTCGCCGGTCGGCTCGAGCGCGGTGCGCCAGGCCGAGGAGGTGATGTCCTTCGTGTTGTCCTCGCCGAGGCGCGCCTCCATCTCGTCGCCGGCCTTGGTGCGCCAGCGCATGTGGCCGGCGTAGACCATGAACAGCACCGGGCGCACGACGCCATCGGCGAGGGCACGGCCGTAGCCGTAGGCGTAGTCGGTCTGCGAGAGGCGAACGCCGTGGGCGTCCTGTTCGTACTGCACGAACGGGATCGGCGCGGTGTCGGAGCGGAACGGGGTTCCGGTGAGCGAGAGGCGCTTGGTCGCGGGCTCGAACGCCTCGCGGATGGCGTCGCCCCACGAGAGCGCGTCGCCGCCGTGGTGCACCTCGTCGAGGATCACGAGCGTGCGCCCGGAGAGCGTCAGCTCGCGGTGCAGCGCGGGGCGCATGGCGACCTGCGCGTACGTCACGGCGACACCGTGGAAGTGCCGCGCGATGCTGCCGTGGGCGTTGCGGAACCCCGGGTCGAGCCGGATGCCGGCGCGCGCCGCGGCATCCGCCCACTGGCGCTTCAGGTGGTCGGTGGGGGCCACGACCGTGATGCGGTCGATGATGCGGCGCGAGCGGAGCTCGGCCGCGAGGCGCAGCGCGAACGTGGTCTTGCCTGCGCCCGGCGTCGCCGCCGCGAGGAAGTCGCGGGGAAGGTCGGCGAGGTACTGCTCGAGTGCCTCGGCCTGCCAGGCCCGAAGCTTGCTCGCCGTGCCCCAGGCCGCGCGTTCGGGGAACGACGGGGAGAGGTGTTCGGCGGCCGAGGTGCCCGGCTGGGCTCCGGAAGGGGTCGCTGTGCTCACTGGATTCGAGGGTAGTCGAGGCTGCCGACATCCCCGAATTCGATGCGCTTGACGAGGTTGGCAGAATGGGGGCATGGTCACGCAGCAGCACCCCTGGTCCCGGTACGTCGCGATCGGCGACTCGTTCACCGAGGGCATCGGCGATCCCGAGCCCACGGTGCCCGGCGGCAACCGCGGCTGGGCCGACCGGGTCGCCGAGGTGCTCGGTCAGGGTACCGAGGACTTCGCCTACGCGAATCTCGCGGTGCGCGGCAAGCTCATCCGGCAGATCATCGACGAGCAGCTCGAGCCCGCGCTCGCGCTGCGCCCCGACCTGATCACGATCTCAGCGGGCGGCAACGACGTGATCCGCCCCGGCACCGACCCCGACGAGATCGCGGCGCGCTTCGAGTACGCGATCGACCGGCTCTCGCGCGACCACGCGACGATCGTGATCTTCACGGGCGTCGACGTCGGGTTCTCACCGGTGTTCCGCGGGCTCCGGGGCAAGGTCGCGATCTACAACGAGAACCTCCGCATCGTCGCGAAGAAGTACGACTGCGTCGTCGCCGACCAGTGGGCGCTCACCGAGATCCAGGACCAGCGCATGTGGGCGCCCGATCGCCTGCACCTGAACTCGCTCGGTCACCACGAGGTCGCACGCATGGTGCTCGAGGCGCTCAACGTCGAGAACGAGCTCGAACCGATGAACCCCGAGCCGGTGCCGGCGTCCACATGGCGGCAGGCCAGGGTCGAAGATTTCTCGTGGGCACGCGAGTACCTCGTGCCGTGGGTGCTGCGACGCGTGCGCCATCAGTCGTCGGGAGACTTCATCACGGCCAAGCGGCCCGATGCCGGACCCTACTCGGTGCCGGACTGAGCCGACTGCTCGTCGAGTGCGCCCGGGTTGGTCAGGCGCCACCAGGCTCCCGGGTCGGCGAGCGTCGCGTCGAGCACGAGCGGCACGATGATCTCCTTCGACCCCGCACGCACGACCGCGGTGCCCACCTCGTCGCCGCGAACGGCGAGCGTGATCGGGTCGGCGTTCACCTCGACGTCGACGGGCGTGTCGTTCCAGACGACCAGCGATGCGCCGGTCGCGGCCCGCGCCCTGGCGGACTCGCCCCACGGCGTGTCGTACTCGGCGAGCACCTGGTTCGCCGTGAGCGGGGCGACCTCGTGGAAGCCCGGCACGACCGAATCCAGCATCGCCGCGATCGCCTCGTCGATCACGGCGTGGCTCTCGCCGCCGAGCAGCACGCCCACGACGGTCACGGTCGATGACCCGACCGCGTAGTCGGCGGTGAAGAGCAGGTTCGCCGCGTCATCCGTCGTGCCGGTCTTCATGCCGTCGATGCCGTGGGTGCCGAGCAGCTTGTTCGAGTTCGTCAGCGTACCGAGCTCGGGGATCTCGACGCTCTTCGAGGCGACGATCGCGGCGATCGTCGGGTCTTCGAGGGCGATCTCGCCGAGCCGCACCATGTCGGCGGCGGTGCCGACGTTGTCGTCGGAGATGCCGCTCGAGTCGACGACATGCGTGTTCACGAGCCCGTTCGCGGCGAGCCAGGCATTCGCCTTCTCGGCCAGTGCGGCCTCGGATCCGAACGCCCAGTTCGAGATCGAGATGCCGTAGTTGTTGCCCGACGGGATGAGCAGGGCCTCGAGGCTCTCCTTCAGCGAGAGCGTCGCGCCGGCCTCGACCGGAGCGACCGAACCGTTCTGGGCGATCATGTCCCAGTAGATGTCGACATCGGCATCGGTGTACGCGATGTCCGGGCCGGTCTCCCCCGCCGGGATCGGATGCTCCGACAGCACGGTGAGCGCCGTGATGACCTTCGTGATACTCGCGAGTGCCATCGGGGTCTGATCGTTTCCCGCGGCGAGCAGGCCGTCGAATCCGACCGCACCCACGGCGTACGCGCCGAACCCCGGGAGCACGAGCGGTTGCGCGGCCGCCGCGATCGGGGCCGGATCCTCGACCTGGGGCGCCGCGGTCGGGATCGGCGCGCCGAGGGCGTTCGAGGTGTAGACGCCCGCCGTGGTCAGCAGGCCGAGCAGCACGGCGAGCGTCGTGAACACGATGATGCGGCGTCGGCGGTAGACCTTCGCGTCGGGTTGCGGCTTCGCGGAGGTCGGGGTGGATGTCTCGGTCATGCCTCGCCGCCTCGATTGCCGAGCACTGGGGCGGAACCGGCCGGGTCGTCGGACTCGCCGGCCGGGAGCGCGTAGAGCACGACCGCGGCCGCGGCCGCGACGTTCAACGAGTCGACGCCGTGCGCCATGGGAATGCGCACGACCTCGTCGGCCGCATCGAGCACGGTGCGGCTGAGCCCGTCGCCCTCGGCCCCGAACACGAGTGCGAGCCGCTCGGGCGCATCGGCCGCGAGCTGCTGCAGCGTGATCGAGCGGTCTGACAGTGCGAGCGCGGCGATCGTGAAGCCGGCGTCGTGCAGCAGTCCGACGGCGTCGCTCCAGTCGGGCAGACGCGTCCACGGCACCTGGAACACCGTGCCCATGCTCACGCGCACGCTTCGGCGGTAGAGCGGGTCGGCGCACCGCGGGGTGACGAACACGGCGTCCGCGCCGAGCGCGGCCACCGAGCGGAAGATCGCGCCGACGTTCGTGTGGTCGACGATGTCCTCGAGCACCACGACCCGTCGCGCGTTCGCGAGCAGCTCGGCCGGATCGGGCAGCTCGGGCCGCTCGAACGCGGCGAGGGCGCCGCGGTGCACGCGATAGCCCGTGATCTCCTCGAGCTGGTCGGCATCGGCGAGGTGCACGGGCACGTCGAACGGCTCGAGCGCGGCCTCGAGGCCGGCGAGCCACTTCTCCTCCATGAGCACCGATCGCGGCCGGTGACCTGCCCGGATCGCCCGCAGGATGACCTTCGCGGACTCGGCGATGTACAGGCCGTTCGCAGGCTCGTGGGCGCTGCGCAGCGACACATCCGTCAGGTTCGCATAGTCGGCGACGCGATCGGATGCCGCGTCGCGGACTCGTTCGATGTGCATGGTTCTTCCAGACTGCCAGTCCCCGAAACAAACCCGAAAACCGACGCGAATAGAATCAGACGATTCGAAGGGAGAACCGGTGACATCCGACCTCGAAATCCCCGTCCGCGGCGACGCGACGTTCGACCGAGCCATCGACGTGCTCCGGGGCCAGCGCCTCGCGGTGCTCACCGGTGCGGGCCTCAGCACGGACTCGGGCATCCCCGACTACCGCGGCGAGGGCGCACCCGTGCGTACGCCCATGACCTTCCAGGCGTTCCTCGCCTCCGAGGCCGCCCGCAAGCGCTACTGGGCCGGCAGCCACCTCGGGTGGCGCGCCTTCGGCACCGCGCGCCCGAACACCGGACATCGAGCCCTTGCCGAGCTCGAGTCCGCCGGCATCGTGAACGGTCTCGTCACGCAGAACGTCGACGGCCTGCACCGCAAGGCGGGCAGCCGTCGGGTCGTCGAACTCCACGGCGGCATGGACCGGGTGCTGTGCCTCACGTGCGGCCAGCAGTTCGCCCGCGAGGCGATCGCCGACCGACTCTCCGCCCTCAATCCCGGCCTCGAGGTCGAGGGCGCGATCCGCGCGAACCCCGACGGCGACGTCGACGTCGAGGACGCCGCCTCCCTCGTGATCCCGGAATGCACGGTGTGCGGCGGCATCCTGAAGCCCGACGTGGTGTTCTTCGGCGAGTTCGTGCCGGTCGAGGTCTTCGAGGCCGCTGCCTCGATCGTCCGCGGGTCCGACGTGCTGCTCGTCGCGGGTTCGTCGCTCGTCGTGAACTCGGGCATGCGGCTGATCGAGCTCGCTCGCCGCCGCCGGATGCCCATCGTGGTCGTGAATCGGGGCATCACCAAGGGCGACAGCCGCGCAGCGGTCAAGGTCGATGCAGGCACGAGCGAGACGCTCGCAGCCTTCGCGGAGGCGCTCATCGCCTGACGACGGTCAACAGGCGGTCCTCCGGCGGCCGACGCCCGCGGTCATCGTGTTCGGCGACGACATCCACCCGCGCGCGATGTGCGAGAGTGTCGGGATGACGCGCGCCGCCCTCCCCCGCACCTCACCGACCCGGCTCGTGCTCGTCCGTCACGGGGAGACCGACTGGAACGTGCAGCGCCGCATCCAGGGCGCCACCGACATCCCGCTCAACGATGCCGGACGCGCGCAGGCGTCGGCCGTGGCGTCCGGCCTCGCGCGCGGCCGTTGGGACGGGCTCTACTCGAGCACGCTCTCGCGGGCGGTCGAGACGGCACAGATCATCGGCGGCCGGCTCGGCCTCCCCGAACCCGTGCAGCTCACGACGCTCGCCGAACGCAGCTACGGGGTGCTCGAGGGGCTCGATCACGGCGGCCGGGCCGCGGTCGAGGCTCAGGCGGCGACGATCGACGGTCTCGAGCCGAGATCGGCCGTGATCGCCAGAGCCCGTGCCGCACTCGTCGAGATCGCGGCCGCACACCCGGGCGGCGAGGTCGTCGTCGTGACGCACGGCGGCGTGATCCACGCACTGATGCTCGACCTCAGCGACTGGACGTTCCCGACGCCCGACTACGTGATCGGCAACGGATCGGTGCACGAGGTGCTCGTCGACGGCGCCGACCTGACCCTCGTGCTGCCGCAGGCCGCGACCGGCACCGCGGGCTGACACCGACGGCCGCGCGCTCGAGGAGGGGTCAGCGTCGCCGGCGCGATCGCCGGCGGCGCTTGCCCGGCCCGGCCGTGCGTCGCATGAGCTCGAGCAGGCGCTCGGCCGATGCCGCCCAGGTGTACTCGGCCGCGACGTCGACGGATGCCGCAGAACGCCGCTCCCATTCGTCGCCGCGCTCGAGCGCCCAGAGCGCCGCGACGAGCGACTGGGGCGAGTCGGGGTCGAAGTACATGGCCGCATCGCCGCCGATCTCGCGGAAGATCGGGATGTCGCTGACGACCACGGGCGTGCCGAGACGCATGGCCTCGACGAGCGGAATGCCGAAGCCCTCGGCTCGTGACGCGTGCACGAGCGCGCTCGCGCCGCCCAGCAGCTCGGCGTACTCGGCATCCGTCACGCCGTTGTGGAACACCAGACGGGCCTGGGGCGCCAGGCGAGTGAGCCGCGCACGCTCGTCGCGGCTGATCCTGCTCAGGAGGTGCAACTCGTGCTCGGGCAGCGCGCCGACCGCCCGCACGAGGGTGTCGACGTTCTTGTAGGGCATGTACGAGCCCATGTAGACGAGGCGGTGTCCGGCGGGCCGCGTTCTCGGAAGGTCGGGCACGGCGAGGTCGTCGGCCGCGTTCGGGACGACCGTGACCGGGCGATCGGTGAGCTCGTGCTCGCGGATGAGTCCGGCCGTCGTCTCCGAGACGGTCACGACCGCGTCGGCACGATTCAGCAGCAGGCGCTGCGGCCACCAGGCGAGGTGGTAGAGGCGCCAGAGCACCCGCACGGGCCACGGCAGGTCGCGCGGCGGCGTCGGGTTCTCGTAGTAGATGAGGTCGTGCAGGGTGAGCAGCAGTCGGTAGTCGCGCCCCCATGACCCCATGGTCTGCATCGGCGAGAAGACGATGTCGGGTTTCAGGCGACGAACCTGCAGGGCGACGAGGGGTTCGCGAATGCTCGTAGGGCCGCTCACGAGCTGCCACGGCAGGTCGGGCAGCATCTCGAGCTGCCGGTGGTCGTTCACGAGCATGGTGAGCGGATGCCGCTTGGCGAGCTCCGTGACGATGCCCGCGGTGAAGCGGCTGATGCCGTCGTGACGCCCGATGCGGGTGTAGCGGCAGTCGACGACGACCTTCACGCGTGCGCCTCGGAGCCCAGGCGGTCGGAGCCGAGGAACGCGAGGATCATCGCCGCGGCCTGGTCGGGGGTCTCGTAGTGGATGAGGTGCCCCACCTCGGGGATCACCTCGAGCCGGGCATCGGGGAAGCGCGTCACGAGGCGTTGCTGCGCCGAGAGCGGCGTGACGTCGTCGCGTTCGGCGGCGACGAGCAGCGTCGGCACCCGGATGTCGGCGGCGACCTCGCTGACGTCGTGGCTCACGGAGGTCGTGAATCCCTCGAGCACGGAGTCGCGCGTGCCGAACGCCGAGAAGTACGTGTCGTGCTGGTCGTGGATCCAGCGACGCAGCGACTTGGACTTCGTCTTCGCCATGGTCGCGCTCATGATGCGCACGACCGCGCCGTTGCGGAGGAGGGCGAACCCCGGTCGCTCGGGCAGCGCCGCGGCCGCCCGGTAGTAGAGCACCGCGAGCCGGGTCATGACGCCGCGCGGACCCTCGAGCGCGGGAGCGCCGATGGGGTTCACGAGGATGAGGCGTTCGGGCGAGAGGCCGCGGGCGACTGCGGCGGAGGTGACGATCGAACCGAACGAGTGGCCGAGGAGCGTGTACTGACCGTCGATGCCGAGCGCGGCGATGAACGCGCCGAGCCACGCGGTGTACGCGTCGAGGTCGTGGGCGCCGGTCGCGAACGTGTCGGACGCGCCGAACCCGGGCAGGTCGGGCGAGATGATGCGGAAGCCGGGCAGCTGCGCCACGACGGGTTCGAGGCCGTGGTGGTCGCCTCGGAACCCGTGCACGAGCACGAGCACAGGGCCGTCGGCGGGGCCGTATTCCCACCAGGAGGTCTCGGTGCCGTCGACGTCGAGGCGGTGCTCGCTGACGGGGATGCGCGCGAGCTGCTCGGCGTACGGGGAGGCGATCATAACCTCGTCAGTCTACGGCGCCGCGGCTGGGCGTCCGTCGGTCTCCACAGGCGCGGGAAGCGCCGGTCGGCCCTCCGCGCGGCGTCGCGACGCTTCGATCCGAGGGACACGCGCCGCACGCCCGGTCGATGTCGGTGCGCGCCCGTAGCCTTCCACCATGGATTCCGCGAACGCCGCACACTGGGCCGACACCCTCGCCGTCTTCGACCTCGAGACCACGGGAATCGACGTCGACACCTGCCGCATCGTGACCGCGCACGTCGGCGTGATCGGCCGCGACGGCGAGGAGCTCGAACGGCGTCAGTGGATCGTCGACCCCGGCGTCGAGATCCCCACGGCCGCCTCGCTCATCCACGGCGTCTCGACCGAGCGCGCCCGTCTCGAGGGCGCCGCCGCGCCCACGGCGGTCGCCGAGATCATCGCGGCCCTCGCGGATGCCTCGGCGCGCCGCCTGCCGATCGTGGCGTACAACGCGGCCTACGATCTCACGGTGCTCGCTCGGGAGGCCGAGCGCTACGCGCTCGTCGGCCTTCCCGGCCCCGACGCGGTCGTCGACCCCCTCGTCATCGACAAGGCGGTCGATCGGTACCGCCGCGGCAAGCGCACGCTGACGGCCACCTGCGAGCACTACGGGGTGCGACTCGACGACGCGCACGACGCCGGAGCCGACGCCGTCGCTGCGGGCCGGGTCGCCCAAGCGATCGCGCGCACCTACCCCGAGCTCGCGGCGATCGCGCTCGCCGACCTGCATGCCCGCCAGATCGACTGGTGCCACGAGCAGGCCGAGAGCTACCAGGCGTGGCGTCGCAAGAACGGCGAACCCGAGTTCACGACGTCGGGCGCCTGGCCGGTCCGCTGACGCGCGGCCGGCAGGCGGGCGGCCTCGGCCGTTCGTTCGCGGGCGATCGTCGGCGTCGGAGACCATTCCTCATGGCCGACCGTGCGGCACGAGCGGCCCAGGCGTGGCAACGACGAAGGGGCGGTCGACCGAAGTCGACCGCCCCTTCGTGCGGCGGGTTCCTGACGGAACTTACTTGCCGAAGCCGGCGAAGCGCTTGTTGAACTTCTCGACGCGGCCGGCCGAGTCCATGATGCGCTGCTTGCCCGTGTAGAACGGGTGCGACTCCGACGAGATCTCGACGTCGATGACCGGGTAGGTCTCGCCGTCGAGCTCGATGGTCTTGTCGCTCGACACCGTCGAACGGGTGAGGAACGTTGCGCCCGAGGCGAGGTCGCGGAAGACGACGGCAGCGTACTCGGGGTGGATGTCGGTCTTCATGGTGACTTCCTTGCTGATCGGATTTTTCTCGTGAATCCCGACGGCGACGTGTGCAGCGCGTTGGGAAAGCATGTCGGCCCGAGGGGGCCAGCTAACGATTCTAGCAGAACCGGCAGCGAGTTCTGGTCAGGTTCAGCTTGCGCGCGCCGTGTAGCGGCCGTCGGTCTCGCTGAGCTCGATGGAGATGCCGAACGCGTTCGTGAGCGTCTCGCTCGTGAGCGCCTCGGCGAGCGGGCCTGCAGCCACGACTGCACCCTTGGCGAGGAGCAGTGCGTGCGTGAATCCGTTGGGGATCTCCTCGACGTGATGCGTGACCATGACGATCGCCGGCGACGCCGACGACGACGCGTAGCCGCCGAGCAGTCCGACGAGCTCCTCGCGGGCGCCGAGGTCGAGGCTCGCGGCCGGCTCGTCGAGCAGCAGCAGTTCGGGGTCGGTCATGACCGAGCGGGCGATCTGCACGCGCTTCTGCTCGCCGTCGGAGAGGCTGCCGAACCGGCGGTCGGCGAAGCCCTCGAGGCCCCACTCGGAGAGCACGCGCTGAGCGCGACGCACGTCGATCTCCTCGTACTCCTCGTTCCAGCGGCCGGTGACCGAGTACGCGGCCGTGAGGACCGAGTCGATGACCGTCTCGTTGCGCGGGATCTTTCGTGCCATCGCCGTGGACGCGAAGCCGATCATCGGCCGGAGCTCGAAGACGTCGGCCTTGCCGAGCTTCTCTCCGAGCACGGAGGCCGTGCCGCTGGTCGGGTGCATCGCCGCGGCCGCGATCTGCAGCAGCGTGGTCTTGCCGGCGCCGTTCGGCCCGAGCACGACCCAGCGTTCGTCGGATTCGACGCTCCACGTCACGGAATCGAGGATCGAATTCCCGTCGCGAACCACCGAAACATCCTGGAACTGCAGCACCGTACTCGCCATGTCCACCATGCTATCGGGCGCTCGGACCCTCGAAGCGCCGTCGAGACGCTCGAAGGCTCGCGGCGGCGTCGCGGCGAGGGTCAGCGGGCGAGTACGCGGTCGTAGACCTCGCGTGTGCGCTCCGCGATCGCGTCCCATCCGAAATGCTGCTCGGCGCGGACGCGGCCAGCCGCGCCCATGGCGGCAGCGCGCTCCGGATCGGAGACGACCCGGGTGAGCGCCTCGGCGAGGTCGGCGACGTAGCGCTCGGGGTCCGTCGGGGTGCCGGTGCCGTCCTCGGCCTGATCGATGGGCACGAGCACGCCGGTGACGCCGTCGTCGACGACCTCGGGGATGCCGCCCGTGGCGGTGCCGACCACCGGCGCCCCGCAGGCCATGGCCTCGAGGTTCACGATGCCGAGGGGTTCGTAGATCGAGGGGCACACGAACGCGGTCGCGGCCGTGAGCAGCGCGGTGAGCTCGGCCCGTGGCAGGTGCCGGTCGATCCAGACGACACCGTCGCGCTCCGTGCGGAGCTCGTCGACGAGTCCGGTGACCTCGGCCATGATCTCGGGCGTGTCCGGTGCGCCGGCGCAGAGCACGAGCTGCACCTCCGGCGGCAGCAGGCGCGCGGCACGGAGGAGGTACGGCAGGCCCTTCTGCCGGGTGATGCGGCCGACGAAGATGATCGAAGGACGCTCGGGGTCGACGCCGAGGGAGCGGGTCAGGTCGGCGTCGGGGTTCGGCTTCCAGTCCGCGAGGTCGATGCCGTTGTAGACGACCTCCACCTTCGCGGGGTCGATCGCCGGGTAGGCGCGCAGGATGTCGCGGCGCATGCCCTCGCTCACCGCGATCACGGCGTCGGCGTCCTCGAAGGCCGCGCGCTCGACCCATGACGAGAGGCGGTAGCCGCCGCCGAGCTGCTCGGCCTTCCACGGGCGGAGCGGCTCGAGGCTGTGCGCCGTGACGACGTGCGGGACGCCGTGGAGGCGCTTCGCGGTGAAGCCCGCGAAGTTCGCGTACCACGTGTGCGAGTGCACGAGATCGGCGCCGGCGGCATCCGCTGCCATGAGCAGGTCGACGCCCATGGTGCCGACCGCGGCGTTGCGGCCCTCGAACGCTTCGGGCGTCGCGTAGCCGAACGTGCCGGGCTCGTCGCGCGGAGCGCCGAACGCCCGCACCACGACCTCGATGTCTCGCCGGAGCGCCCGCACGAGTTCGGCCACGTGCACGCCGGCTCCCCCGTAGATCTCGGGCGGGTATTCACGGGTGAGCAGGTCGACGCGCATGGAGCATACGCTAGCGCAGCGGCATCCGACATGCGTCGACTCCGATCGCCTCAGGAGGCCCCGCGCTGACTACAGTTGGGGCATGGTCACGCGCAAGGTATTCGGCATCGTCCTCGCTGGCGGCGAGGGCAAGCGACTCATGCCCCTCACCGAGGACCGGGCGAAGCCCGCGGTGCCGTTCGGCGGGCAGTACCGTCTCATCGACTTCGCCCTGTCGAACCTGTTGAACTCGGGTCTGCGGCAGATCGTCGTGCTGACGCAGTACAAGTCGCACAGCCTCGACCGGCACGTCTCGCAGACCTGGCGCATGAGCGGTCTCCTGAACTCGTACGTCGCCTCGGTGCCCGCCCAGCAGCGCCTCGGCAAGCGGTGGTTCTCGGGGTCGGCCGACGCGATCCTGCAGAGCCTCAACCTGATCTACGACGAGCAGCCCGACATCATCGTCGTCGTCGGCGCCGATCACGTGTACCGCATGGACTTCAGCCAGATGATCGACGCACACATCGCGTCGGGCGCGGCGGCGACCGTGGCCGCGATCCGTCAGCCGATCTCGCTCGCCGATCAGTTCGGCGTCATCGAGGTCGACCCGAACAACCCCGAGCACATCCACCGGTTCCTCGAGAAGCCCTCCGACCCGGTCGGCCTGCCCGACTCCCCCGGCGAGGTGCTCGCCTCGATGGGCAACTACGTGTTCAACGCCGACGCCCTCATCGACGCGGTGCTCCGCGACGGCGAGCTGACCGACTCCAGCCACGACATGGGCGGCGACATCATCCCCGCGTTCGTGGCCCAGGGCGCGGCCGGCGTCTACGACCTCAATCGCAACGACGTGCCCGGTTCGACCGACCGCGACCGGTACTACTGGCGCGACGTGGGAACGATCGACTCGTTCTTCGAGGCGCACCAGGACCTCATCTCGGTCATGCCGGTCTTCAACCTGTACAACCGCGAGTGGCCGATCTTCAGCCAGCAGTTGAACTCGCCGCCGGCCAAGTTCACGCGCGACGCGCGCGGCACCCTCGGCACCGTGATCGACTCGATCGTGTCGCTCGGTTCCGTGATCTCGGGCGCGCACGTCGAGCGCAGCGTGCTCGGGCCGTGGGCGGTCGTGGGCTCGGGGGCGCACGTCGCCGACTCGATCCTGTTCGACCGCGCACGCATCGATGCCGGCGCGACCGTGCAGCGGGCGATCCTCGACAAGGAGGTCGTCGTCGAGGCCGGCGCCCGCATCGGCGTCGACCGTGCCGAAGACCTCGCCCGCGGGTTCATCGTGACCGACAGCGGCATCACGGTCGTCGGCAAGGGATCCAGGGTCCGGGCGGCCGGCGCGTGAGCGCAGGCGCACGCGGCCGCTTCGGCGGCCCGCTCGTCGTGCTCGACGCCGACTCCACGCTCATCCGCGAGGAGGCCATCGAACTCCTCGCCGAGGCCGCCGGCAGCCTGCCGCTCGTCGCCGAGGTGACCGAGCGCGCCATGCGCGGCGAACTGGACTTCGCCGCGAGCCTGCGCGAACGCGTCGCGACGCTCGCCGGGCTCGGGGTCGACGACCTCGCGCACGCGCGAACGCGCATGACGCCGACGCCCGGCGTCCAGGAGCTCATCGACGGCGTGCACGCCGTCGGCGGTGTGGTGGGCGTCGTCTCCGGCGGATTCCACGAACTGCTCGATCCGCTCGCCGAGCGCCTCGGGCTCGACTTCTGCCGAGCGAACCGCCTCGAGCTCGATGGCGGCCGACTCACCGGTCGGGTCGACGGCCCGATCGTCGACGCCGAGGCGAAGGCCGTCGCGCTCGAGGAGTGGGCGGCCGCGGCATCCGTGCCCCTGAAGTACACCGTCGCGATCGGCGACGGGGCGAACGACCTGCGCATGCTGGCGAAGGCCGGCCTGGGCGTGGCGTTCTGCGCGAAGCCCGTGGTGCGAGCCCAGGCGGATGTCGCGATCACGACGCCCGACCTCTCGCAGGCGCTGGCGCTGCTCGGACTGCGCGGCTGAGACCTCGAGCACGAGCAACGGCGAAGGCCGCGGGCACCGACTCGGTGCGCCGCGGCCTTCGCCGTTGCCGCGTGGCCGGGGTCAGTGCCCCATGCCGAGGCCGCCGTCGACCGGAATGACGGCGCCCGAGATGTATCCGGCGTCGTCGCCAGCGAGCCACGCGACGACGCGCGCGACCTCGTCGGGCGACGCGAACCGGCCGAGCGGGATGCTCTTCTTGTACTCGGCCTGCTGGGCCTCGGGGAGGTCGACGGTCATGTCGGTCTCGATGAAGCCGGGTGCGACGACGTTCGCCGTGATGTTGCGGGCGCCGAGTTCGCGCGTGAGCGACCGCGCCATGCCGACGAGGGCGGCCTTCGAGGCCGAGTAGTTGACCTGCCCGGCCGACCCGTAGAGGCCGACCACGCTGGAGATGAACACGACGCGGCCGAAGCGGGCCTTGAGCATGCCCTTCGATGCGCGCTTGACGACGCGGAAGGCGCCGGTCAGGTTGGTGTCGATGACGCTCGTGAAGTCCTCTTCGCTCATGCGCAGCAGCAGCGTGTCGCGGGTGATGCCGGCGTTCGCGACGACCACCTCGACCGGGCCGAGCGCGGCCTCGATCTCGTCGAACGCGCGGTCGACGGATGCCGCGTCGGTGACGTCGGCGCGCACGGTCAGCGTTCCCTCGGGGCCCTCGCCCGATCGGGCGGTGACGGCGACGCGGTGCCCCTGGGCGACGAACTCGCCGGCGATGGCGAAGCCGATGCCGCGGTTTCCGCCGGTGACGAGGACGGTGCGGGGCGTGGTCATGCGGTGACTCCATTCACGAGGGATCTCGGCTCGACGCGAGCCTGTCTCAGCATAGTGAGGCCCGCATGCAGCGCCGGGTTCGCGCTCGATGCCGGGTCGCGACATCCGCCCGCCGGATGCCGAGCCGAAGGCGCGGCCGAAGACCACGGCCGGGGCCAGGGCCGAACGGCTCTCGGGGGCCGCCGCCCGGGCCCGAGCGACGTAGGCTTGACGCAGAGGAGCGCCGCACCGAACTGCGACGACGTTGATGAAGCAGCAATCGATCACGAGTCTGCCGCCCTCCCCCGAGGCGGAGCGGCGCTCGCGCATGATCAGGTACTCGATCGCCATGGCGATCAGGCTGCTCTGCATCTTCGCGATGCTGTTCGTGCAGGGCTGGTGGCTGGCCGTCTGCGCCGTCGGCGCGATCGTGCTGCCCTACATCGCGGTCGTCCTCGCCAACGTGAGCGGTCCGGGCCTCGGTGGTGCGGTCGAGCGGCCGGGCACCATCGTGCCGGTCAGCGGTTCGACGCCGGGCACGACCGCTCCGCCGACGAACGCCACCGGCCGCGAGGCGGGCGCCGACGACCCGACCGGTACCGAGGGTGAGCGCGGCGACGGCTCCGCGCGGATGCCGCGCACCGACGACGATCGGAACGCGGCGTGATCGGCGGCATGCAGCCCGACGGTGCGGTCTGCTCGCGTGCGGCGTGCCACGAGGCCGCGGCTTGGCGCATCGACTGGCAGAACCCCCGCATCCACACCGGCGAGCGATGGAAGACCTGGCTCGCGTGCGACGAGCACGTCGAGTACCTGCGCGGGTTCCTCGAGGCTCGTTCGTTCCCGGTCCGCTCGGCCGCGTTCGAGGGTGAGCTCGATGCGGCCGCCGAGGTGGACTCGTGAGCGGGTCGCTTCCGGGACAGGCGCCGTTCTCGAGCGAGTGGTCGTTCCTGCGATCCCGCCGCTGGGCCGGCTACCTCGCCCTCGTCGTGGTCTTCGCGATCGTGTGCTGCGCGCTCGGCATGTGGCAGTTCGCGCGCCGCGCCGAGGCCCGCGCCGAGATCTCGCGCATCGATGCGAACTACGACGCGCAGGCGATCCCGGTCGCCGACGCGCTGCCCGACCTCGAGGGGTTCGACGTCGACCAGCGCTGGCAGGTCGTCGCGCTCTCGGGCGAGTACCTCGCCGACGAGGAGGTCGTCGTGCGCAACCGCCCCGGTCAGGGCGGCTCGGGCTTCGAAGTGCTGACGCCCCTCCGGCTCGACGACGGCTCGGTGTTCATCGTCGACCGCGGCTGGGTCGCGCAGGGCTCCGACGGACGACCGGGCGAGTTCACCGCTCCCCCGGCCGGCCCCGTCGACGTCGAGGCCAGGCTGAAGGCCGGCGAGGGGCAGATCAACGGGCGCACCTCGGCCGGCGACGAGTTCGCCACGATCGACCTCGACGAACTCGCCGGGCGACTCCACGACCCGACCTACACCGGTGCGTACGGGCTGCTGATCCAGTCGGGTGCGGATGCCGCCGAGCCGCCGATCGCGGCCACCCGACCGCTCCGCGACGAGGGTCCGCACCTGTCGTACGCCCTGCAGTGGTTCGTCTTCGCGATCATGGGGTTCATCGGCCTCGCCTGGGCCGCGAACCGGGAGCGCAAGTCGATCGCCGAGGCATCCGGAGTGCAGCCCGACCGTCGTCGCCCCGTGCAGCGGCAGGTGAACCGCACCCAGCGCCGCGACTCGGACGCCGATCTCGAAGACGGCGTGCTGGATCGGCGTTAGGCCAGCTCGATGAGCTCCTGGTAGTCGGCGCTCCAGTGGTCTTCGGTGCCGTCGGGCATGATGAGCACCCGCTCGGGGTTCAGGGCCTCGACGGCTCCGGGGTCGTGCGAGACGAGCACGACGGAGCCCTCGTAGTGCGCGAGCGCGTCGAGGATCTCGGCGCGGCTCGCGGGGTCGAGGTTGTTCGTGGGCTCGTCGAGGAGCAGCACGTTCGCACCCGAGACGACGATCATGGCCAGTGCCAGTCGGGTCTTCTCGCCGCCCGAGAGCACGCCGGCGGGCTTGTGCACGTCGTCGCCCGTGAACAGGAACGAGCCGAGCACCTTTCGCGCCTCGGTCTCGGTGAGGTTCGGCGATGAGCTGACCATGTTCTCGAGCACGCTGCGCTTGACGTCGATGGTCTCGTGCTCCTGGGCGTAGTACCCCACCCGCAGCCCGTGCCCGGCCTCGACCGTGCCCGTGTCGGGCTGGTCGACACCCGCGAGGATTCGGAGCAGCGTGGTCTTGCCGGCACCGTTGAATCCGATGATGACGACCTTCGAGCCCCGGTCGATCGCGAGGTCGACGGCCGTGAAGATCTCGAGTGAGCCGTAGCTCTTCGACAGGTCGCTCGCGGTGATCGGGGTGCGTCCGCAGGGCGCGGGCGTCGGGAAGCGCAGCTTCGCCACCCGATCGACGGCCCGCACTTCGTCGAGGCCCGCGAGGAGCTTCTCGGCGCGCGCGACCATCTGGTGGGCGGCGGCGGCCTTGGAGGCCTTCGCGCCGAAGCGGGCGGCTTGCATCTGCAGCACGCCGGCCTTCTTCTCGGCGTTGGCGCGCTCCTTCTTGCGGCGCTCCTCGTCGGCGGCGCGCTGACGCTGGTAGTGCTTCCAGCCCATGTTGTAGACGTCGATGATCGAGCGGTTCGCGTCGAGGTAGAACACCCGGTTCACGACCTCGTCGACGAGCACGACATCGTGCGAGATGACGATGACGCCGCCCTTGTAGCCCTTGAGGAACTCGCGGAGCCAGACGACCGAGTCGGCGTCGAGGTGGTTCGTGGGCTCGTCGAGGATCATCGTCGACGCGTCGGAGAAGAGGATGCGGGCGAGCTCGATGCGCCGGCGCTGACCGCCCGAGAGGGTCTTCAGGGGCTGGTCGAGGATGCGGTCGGGCAGGTTCAGGTTGGAGGCGATCGACGCCGCCTCGGCCTCGGCCGCGTATCCGCCGAGCGCGTTGAAGCGGTCGGTCAGGTTGCCGTACTTCTTCATCGCTTTCTCGGCGGTCACGGGGTCGTCACTGCCCATGTCGATGGACGCCTGATGCATGTCGAGCACGATCGAGCCGAGGCCTCGTGCGTCGAGGATGCGGGTACGGGCGAGCATCTCGGGGTCGCCGGAGCGGGGGTCCTGCGGGAGGTAGCCGATCTCGCCCGACCGGTCGATGCGGCCGTCGGTGGGCAGCGTCTCGCCGGCGAGGGTCTTCGTGAGCGTGGTCTTGCCGGCGCCGTTGCGGCCGACGAGGCCGATCTTGTCGCCGTCGGAGACGCGGAAGTTCACGTGCTCCATCAGGACGCGTGCGCCGACGCGGATCTCGAGATCGTGAACGGCGAGCACAGGAAGCCTCCGGCAGGTGTGGGGTGGGATCGTGCCGACATGGCACAGCCGCCCAGTCTATCGTTCGCAGGGCGTCCGCTGCGCCGATGTCCGTGGGGCGCGGCAGACTCGCAGCATGCGCCAGACTTCCACCATGACGACGGATGCCGCGGCCGACCTCGATCTCCTGCGCCTCAGGTCCGCGCGTCTCGCCGCGCAGGGCCTCACCGGCGGGCTGTCGTCGCCCAGCGCCGCGGTCGGGCGGCTCGTGTGCGTGCAGGCGCAAGATCTCGCCGCGGCGAAGTGGGTGCTCGGGGTCCGCGTGCCCGGCTCCTTCGAGGCGACGATCGACGCCGCGATCGACGACCGGTCGGTGCTGCGCTCGTGGCCGATGCGCGGCACGCTGCACTTCGTCGATCCCGGCATGCTTCGGCCGATCCTCCGCCTGACGGCGGCACGCCTCATGCAGCGCGCCGCCAAGAACCATGGCGACGAGGGCATCGACGACGCCGTGCACGCATCGGCGCGGGCGGTGGCGATCCGCGAGCTCGAGGGCGGCCGTTCCGCCTCGCGCGACGAGCTGCAGGCGGCGTGGGCGGCCGCGGGAATCCCGATCGCGGGCCAGCGCGGCTATCACCTGATCTGGCGGCTCGCCGTCGAGGGCGTGCTCTGCGGCGGCCCGGTCGAGACGCGGGCCAGGCAGCGGTTCGTGCTGCTCGACGAGTGGTCGCCCGCCACCTCGAACGAGCCCGTCGATGCCGACGAGACGCTGGCGAAGCTGGTCACGGGCTACCTGCGCGGCCACGGACCCGCGACGGTCCGCGATTTCGCGTGGTGGACCGGCCTCACGCTCACGCAGTCGCGTCGCGCGGTCGAGGCCGCAGGCGTCGACGTGGTCGCCTGGTCGGGCGACCTGCTCGTGGCGGCCGATGCCGAGCCGCCGACCCCCCTGACAGAGGCCGCGACCCGGCACGTGCTCGCCCCGTTCGACGAGTTCTTCCTCGGCTACGGTGACCGCTCGGTGTCGTGCTCCGCCGATGATGCGGCCCGCGTGGTTCCCGGCAAGAACGGCCTGTTCCTGCCGATCCTCGTGGCCGACGGCGAGGTCGTGGGCACCTGGCGCCGCTCCCCCGAGCGCCGCGGTGTCACGACGGTCGAGGTCACGCGGTTCGAGCGCGCTCCGAACCTCGAGGAGTTCGGGCCGGCGTTCGCCCGTTGGGCGGAGTTCTGGTCGACCGGCCTCGGCGAGGTCACGACGGTCGGCGCCTGACGGAGGTCTGCCACGCCGGTCGGCACGACGTGCCGACGACGAAGGGTCGGATGCCCGCGGCATCCGACCCTTCGTGACGGTGCAGTTCGTCTTACTGCTGGAGCGCCGCCTGCAGCTCGAGCGTGATGGTGACCTTGTCGCCGAGCAGCACGCCGCCGGTCTCGAGCGCGGCGTTGTAGGTGAGGCCGAAGTCCTCGCGGTTCACGACGGTCTTCGCGGTTGCGCCGGCCTTGTAGTTGCCGTAGGGGTCGCCGCCGAAGCCGCCGAAGTCGAAGTCGAAGGTGACGGGCTTGGTGATGCCGCGGATGGTGAGATCGCCGTCGACCTTGAAGTCGCCGTCCTCGACGCGCACGCCGGTGGAGACGAAGTCGATGGTCGGGTGGGTCTCGGCCTCGAAGAAGTCGCCGGTGCGGAGGTGCCCGTCGCGGTTCGGCTCGTTGGTGTTGACGGAGGCGACCTCGGCCGACGCCGTCACGGTCGAGTCGAGGGGGTTCTCGGCCGTCACGAAGGTGGCGTCGAACCGCTCGAACTTGCCCTTGACCTTGCTGATCATGAGGTGGCGGATGCTGAAGCCGACCTCGCTGTGCGTGGGGTCGATCGTCCAGGTGCCTGCGCGGTAGCCGGGGATCTCGATGCCGGTGGCGGTGTTCGTCATGTGGTTCTCCGTAATTCGATGTCGTCGTGGCATGCGCGCCACATCAATGCGAACGCATGTAAATCTCGGGGTATTCCGAGATTCAGGAAGTTTCTTCGACGAGGGTCCTGCGCAGCGTCAGCACGCGCTCGACCGCGTCGTCCAGTCGAGCCTGCGGAACGCGCCCGGACGCCACCGCGCCGCTGATCGCGCCGACGAGCTCGTCGATCGAGATGCCGACGCTCGACGGATCGGCCGGCAGCACGTACAGCAGCAGGTCGGCACCCGAGGCGACGGCCCGCACCGCGTTCTCGTTCTGGTCCGCGTACTCGGGCAGTCCGTTGCGCCCGAGCATGAGCATGTCGTCGGTCACGACCACGCCCTCGAACCCGAGCTCCTCGCGCAGGATCCGATGCCATTCGGGCGAGAGCGATGCAGGCTGCGCATCGATCGCCGGATACACGAGATGGCCGGTCATGACGAGCTCGGCGCCCGCGTCGATGCCCCGCTGGAACGGGATCGCCGGCCCTGCGCGCCACTCGTCGATGCCGAGCGGCGCACTCGGCAGGCTCGAGTGCGAGTCGCCTGGCGCGGCGCCGTGGCCCGGGAAGTGCTTCAGCGTGCTGAACACCGTGTCGTGCTCGCCGGCGACGGCGCCCGCGACCCGGTCCCCCGCGGCGACCGGATCGGTGCCGAGCACGCGTGCCGCGATGAACGAGTCTGGGTCGGCCGTGACATCCGCGACGATGCCGAAGTTCAGGTTGACACCGGATGCCGCGAGCACCGCCGCGCGAGACGCGAAGGCGGCGGTGGTGGCCGCGGGCGGCTGCGCCTGCAGCGCCTCGGCACCGGGCGCCGGATCCCACGGCAGTCGCTGCACGTCGCCGCCCTCCTCGTCGATCGCGATCAGGGCCGGCAGTTCGGGATCGACCTGCGCGGCGGCGACGAGCGAGGCCAGCTGCTCCGGCGAGGCCGGCACGTTGTCGCCCATGAGGATGAGTCCCGACGTTCCGCGCTCCACGTCGGCCCTGAGCGGCGCGGGGTCGAGCCCCGGGGCGTGCAGCATGAGCAGCGACGCGGCCTTCTGCTCGAGGGTCATCTGCGACATCCGCGACTCCACGAACTCGGCCACGGGATCCGGAGTCGCGGTGGGAGTCGGCGTCGACGTGGCCGTCGGGGTCGGAGCGGTCGGCTCCGCCGCGGGTGCCGCCGTCGCACAGCCCGAGAGGAGCGACATCGCGAGCACCGCCGTCGTCGTGAGGAGGAGCCGCGTGCGCATCGGACCGAGTGTACGCTGCGTGTCCACCGATCGCCTGAGCGGGTGCTGGGTAGAATCGCCGGGCTCGAAGGGGGTGTTCGTGCGCGTGGTGAGGGGTTCGGTGGTGGTGGCGCTCGTCGTCGCGCTCGTCATCGCGCCCTCGGCCGCCGCGACCGCCGAGGACTACCCGACCTGGGACGAGGTCGAGGCTGCGAAGGCCCAGGTCGGGGCGAGCGAGGCCGAGGCCTCGCGCATCGACGCGTTCGTCGACGAACTCGAATCCGAGTCGGGTCGGCTCGGGGATGCCGCCGTCGCCGCGGCGGGCGCGTCGGTGCTCGCCGAGCAGGCCAGGGCGGATGCCGCGGCGCGGGCGACCGCGCTCGCGGATCAGGCGTCGGAGGCCGAGGCCGAGGCCACCGCCGCGACGGCCGCCCTCGGCAGGGCCGGCGCCGTCCTGGCGCGCACGGGCGGCGCGGACCTGGGCCTCCGACTCCTGCTCGACGGCGACGCCTCGGCACGGCTGCTGATGGGCCTGTCCCGAGCCGCCCAGCTCACGACCGTGATCGGCGGAGTGGCGTCGCGAGCGCGGAGCGCCGAGGCCGATGCGGCGGCCGTCCGCGATCAGGCCGATCGTGCCGAGTCCGAACGCACCCGCCTCGCGGCCGAGGCCGTCGAGGCCGCGGCGGCCGCGGAGGCCGCGCACGTGGCGGCGCAGGAGCGCGTCGCCGAGCAGCAGGCCGCCCTCGACACGCTGTACGCCCAGTTGGCGAGCCTGCGGGATCGTTCGGTGGAGGTGGAGCGCCAGTTCCGCATCGGCGAGCAGGAGGCCCGTGATCGCGCGGCGCGCGAGGCGGCCGCGGCTGCCGCGGCCGAAGCCGCCGGCGGATTCACGGCCGCTCCCCCGCCGGGCGTCACCGTGGATCGCACGGCCGCCCAGGCCTATGCGGCCTCAGCCGTCGCGCGGTACGGCTGGGACGACGGCCAATACCAGTGCCTGTACCGGCTGTGGATGCGCGAGTCGAGCTGGCGCGCCGACGCGTACAACGCCTCGAGCGGCGCCTACGGGATCCCGCAGTCGCTGCCGGGCAGCAAGATGGCCGCGGCAGGGGCCGACTGGCGGACCAACGCGAACACGCAGATCGAGTGGGGACTCTCGTACATCTCTTCCCGGTACGGCAGCCCGTGCGCCGCCTGGGCGCATTCCGAGGCCGTGAACTGGTACTGATGGGGTATGGATCCCGTCGAGGCCGAGCGCGCTGACCGGGCGGTCTTCCGCCGGCACGGTGCGGAGGCCGTCCTTCTGCTCGGCGGTGCCGCCGCGATCCTCCTGCAGCTCGCCGACCCGCGTGTCGCTCGAGGCGTCGCCCGGCACAGCGACTTCGCCTCGCGCCCGCTCGACCGCCTCATGGGCACGCTCGACTACGTCTACGCCGTCGGGTTCGGCGACGACGAGGTCGCCGGTGCCGCCGTTCGACGGGTCAACGCGCGACATGCGCCGGTGCGGGGCGGCTCGGCGCGCCCGGCAATGTCCGACACCGCAGAAGTCCCCGAGCACCCCGGGCACTCCGGGCACTCCGAGCACTCCGAACGCTCCGAACGCTCAGCGGCCTTCGACGAGATGCCGGATGCCGCGTACAGCGCGTTCGACGCCGACGCGCAGCGGTGGGTGGCCTCGACGTTGCTGGCCGTCGCCCTCGACATCCACGAACGCGTGTACGGGCCGCTTCCGGCGGCGGATGCCGATGCGATCGTCCGCGGTTACGCACCGCTGGGGTTCCGGTTGCAGGGATCCCGCGAGGGGTGGCCCGACACCCGAGAGCAGTTCGACGCCTGGTGGAACGCCCGCCTCGGCGTACTGCACGTCACCGAGGAGGCGCGTCGCGTGGCGCGGACGCTGCTCTCGACATCCGACGCCCTGAGAGGACTTGCGATCCTCCTGCCGCCCGTGCGCCTCGTCACTGCTGAGCTGCTGCCGCCGGCGCTCAGGGATGCCTACGGCTTCAGGTGGACGCCGCGCGCACGACGCGTGGCGAACGCCTGGCTCACGGGAGTGGCCGTCGTCTGGCCGTGGCTGCCCCGGATCGTGCGGCACGCTCCCATGCGGGTCTCGCTGCACCGGGCCCGTCGCCGGTACGCTGAACCTGAGCACCGAGGACGATGATGACCGAGCATGCGGCACACCATGGCGAGGCGATCGACAACATCGATCGCCGGATCGTCGCGGAGCTCAGCCGCGACGGCCGCCTCTCGGTGCGAACGCTCGCCGAACGCGTGCACATCTCCCGCACCGCGGCGCACAACCGCGTGCAGCACCTCGTCGAGCGCGGCGTCATCACCGGGTTCGGCGCCAAGATCGACCGCACGTCGATCGGCCTCAGGATCTCGGCGCTCGTCGTCGTGCGCGTCGCCGCCGACAGCGGCTGGGAATCCGTCGCCGCCCGCCTGGCCGAGCTGCCGTTCGTCGAGAAGGTCCAGGCCGTCTCGGGCGATATCGACCTGATGCTGACGGTCAGCGCGCCCGACCACGAGCAGCTGAGTCAGGCGATCCTGCGCGACATCCATGTGATGCCCGGCGTGCTCTCGACGAGGTCGCACCTGATCCTCGCCGAGTTCGACGGGCGCCCGCCGGCCCAGTCGCTCGACATCTGGCGCTCGTAGCTCGCCCGGACCCGCGCCACGCGGCCACCGGCCGAACGAACGGCCGTCGGCTCGATCAGAAGAACTCGTCGGGCGTGCCGGCGGCGCGCTCGACATCGCTCGTACTGACCCCCGCGCCCTTCAGCTTCGAGACGGCGACGCGGAGTCCGGACTCCATCTGCGCGGCCCAGGCGTCGGACTCGTGCGCGCTCGCCTCGGCGGCGCGCGCACGCGCCTCGGCGGTGACCGCCGCGTTGCGCGCGTCGGCGACCTGGCGGAGCGCCAGCGAGATGCCGTAGTACGCGGCGACCATGGTCGCAATCGGCGCCGCGATGACCGCGAGGGCACTGATCGCCGCTCCGGTGGGGCTGAACGCGATCAGCAGCGCGAACGCGAGGAACAGAGCGGCGATCGCGGCAAGGACGACGAGCATGAACCGCAGATCACGGCTCCACGAGCGACGCTCGGGGTCTGCAGGCAGCGCTGCGGGCTCTTCGACGCCCGCTGGGGCGCCCGGCTCGACCTCATCGGGGAAGTTCCCGCCGATCGGGTCCTGCTGGCCGTAGACCGGACGAGTGTTCGCGTCGCTCATGCTCTTCTGCTCCCCTGCGTTGCCGGACACTCGGTCGTTGCCCGACACCCAATTGTGGGCCGCACCCAGAGGGGGGTCAAGGAACCGCGCCGGGCGGCGACATCCGTCATCGACGATCCGGACCGAGGCGAGCGGATGTCGCGAGCCGGCCGCACTACGACGCTCGACGGAAGGCGGGCACGAAGCGCAGCAGGGCCGTGACGAGGGGCGCGGCGTAGAGCAGCACCACCCAGAGCATGCCGACCTTCGGGAACAGGAAGGCGAGCACCCCGGCGATCACGAGCACGACGAGCACCGAGACCGTTCTGCCGAGATCGAAGGTCGTGCCGGGTGCGGTGAGTTCCGGATGCCGCAGCAGCTCGAGCTCGATGAGCAGCATCGCCGTCGTGGTGACGAACATCGTGCCGATGTAGACGGCATCGAAGCTGCCGTTCTCGATGTCGATGCTCGACACGGCATTCGCGGCGAACGGGAGGAAGACGATGCTCGCGAGCCACAGCATGTTGAACCAGATCAGGCGCGGCGAGTAGTCGTGGACCGCCTCGAAGACCGCGTGGTGGAGCACCCAGAAACGTCCGATCACGGCGAACGTGACGACGAAGGCGATGAACGCGCCGAAGTGCTCGCCGGCGAACTCGGCGAAGTCGACACCGTCGAGGTCGCCCGCCAGGTCGACCAGCGGAAGGATCAGCAGGGTGATCGCGATCGCGACGGCGGCATCGGAGAAGTTCACGAGCCGATCGAGTCCACGTTCGGTGCGGGCGTGCGCCACGATGCCTCCCGGGCGTCGATGCAGGGATGCGCGGGTCGCGCACCTGATCGCCATTCTGTCCCACGCCGTTCTCGATGCGACAGCGCGAGGCGGCAGGTCGGCGCCCGAGAGCAGCAGAACTCTGCCCGGCTCGCCGCTGTGCCGTTCGGCCGCGGCACTTCCGCGGCACTCCGACTGCGGGATGCCGCCGGATACGAGAAAAGCCCCGGTGAACGCAAGTTCACCGGGGCTTTCGGTGGATCTGAGGGGACTCGAACCCCTGACCCCCTGCATGCCATGCAGGTGCGCTACCAGCTGCGCCACAGACCCGTTCTTGCCTTGTCTCAGCGATTTCTCACTGTGCTTCAGGCGATGTTTCGAGCTTACACCAGCCTCCGGCCACAAATGAAATTGAGGGAAGCTCGCCGGGTGCAGGCCCCGCTCAGCCCGCCAGCAGGGGTGCCACTGGCACTGCGGGGCAGTCGAGCCAGAGGCGCTCCAGCCCGTAGTAGAGGCGGTCCTCTGGGTGGAAGACGTGCACGACGAGGTCGCCGAAGTCGAGCAGGATCCATCGCCCGGTGCTGTGGCCCTCACGACGGAGCGTCGAGACGCCGGCCTCCCGCAGGGTGTCTTCGATCTCGTCGGCGATCGCGATGACGTTGCGCTCGGAATTGCCGCTCACGAGGAGGAACACGTCGGTGAACGGCAGTGGTCCGGACACGTCGAGGGCGACGAGGTCGTCGCCGCCCTTGGAGTCCGCCGCGCGGGCTGCGAGGGCGAGGGCGTCGAGAGCCTGGTCGGTTGCGGTCATTCGCTCATTTCCGGTCGTTGTGGTGCGGAATCGAAATCAGAAGAGGCCCGTGAGGGCGCCGACGACGAGGGTGCCGACGACGCCGAGCGCGAGCACTCCGGCGGTCACCGCGAGCACGAGCGGCACGTTCATGGCCTCTTTCGAAGGTGGGGCGACGACGGCCTTGCTCGCGCTCTGCGTGCTGATCGCCCTGGTCGCCGAGACCGGTGCCCCGATGCCGACCCCGTCTTCGACCTGGTCGAAGAGGTGATCGACGTCGGACGAATCGATCTGGCTCGGATGCACGCCGGTCGCGCCGTAGCTGCGCGGAAGGTCGATCGAACCGGTCACGATGACCTCGCCGTTGCCGTTGTTCGTGATCGGCGCCGGGATGCCGGCATGGTCGGGAAGCGACGGCAGGATGAGCGCGTTCGTCGTGGTGGGCACCCCGCGACCCACGCCGCCGCGCGACAGCATCTGGTCGTACGGCTGAGCGGATTCGACGGGAGCGTCGAGCTGAGCCGTCCAGTGGCCGACGGGCTTGGGTGCGATGATCGGCTGCTCGGAGAGCGCGGCGGACTCGGCCTGGTGCGGCAGCGGCTGTCGCTGCGGCAGTTCGACGGGAGGTGCCTGCGGGACCTGCTGCGCGGGCGCCGGGGTGAACGCGGCCGGCGGACGCGGCGCGTCCATCGCGGAGGCTCCGGCGATCTCCTGATCGAGATCGTCGAACTCCTCGCCGTCGGTGCCGGCATCGCCGTCGAGCATCGCCCGCAGTTCGCGCCTCGTGAGGGTGCGCTCTGGAGTCGAGGACTGGCGCGGCGCGGGCGTGGCGACGGGCGGAACCGGCGCGGCGACCGGAGCAGGGTTCACCGCGGGGGCCGGCGCGGCCGGGGCCGGCGCGGCCGGGGCCGGCGCGGCCTGAACGGGTGCGGCCGGCGGAACGACCGGCCCGGGCGCGAACGCCGAGGGTGCATGCGCGGGAAGCGGCGCGGATGTCGGGTATGCCGACGCGGGCTGCGGCGCGGACCCGTACGGTGCGACCTGCGCCGGCTGCGCGCCGTTCGGCTGAGTCGGGCTGCCGTATGCGGGCACCGGCTGCGGTGTGGGCGTCTGGATCGGGGCGACCGGAACCGCCTGCGCAGGCGTCTGCGGCGCGGGATTCGGGGTCGACGAGGGGACGGCCTGCTCTTGCAGTCGTTCGCGCTCGCGCATCTCGCGGCGCGTCAGCTGCGGTTCCTGCGACGACGTCATGCGACACTCCGATAGAGATGGTGCTTGGAGATGTACTGGACGACCCCATCAGGCACCAAGTACCACACCGGGAAACCCCGGCGCACCCTTTCCCGGCAGTCGGTCGACGAGATCGCCAGTGCCGGGACTTCGAGCAAGCTTACGTCTTGCTCCGGCAATCCGCGAACGGAGAGGACATGTCCCGGCCGACTCACAGCCACGAAGTGGGCGAGATCCCAGAGCTCCGAGACATCCTTCCAGGACAGGATCTGCGCGATGGCGTCGGCGCCCGTGATGAAGAACAGGTCGGCATCGCTGCGCTCCCGACGGAGGTCTCGCAGGGTGTCGATCGTGAAGGTGGGCTTGGCGCGGTCGATGTCGACCCGGCTCACCGTGAACTGCGGGTTCGAGGCCGTCGCGATGACGGCCATCAGGTAGCGGTGCTCGGCCTGTGTGACGTTCGACTTGTAGCTCGGCTGACCGGTCGGGACGAACACGACTTCATCGAGGTGGAGCGACCGAGCGACTTCGCTCGCCGCGACGAGGTGACCGTGGTGGATGGGGTCGAACGTGCCGCCCATCACGCCGACTCGCGGTCGGCGCTGCTCGGCTCCGGTCACGGTTCGCGAACCCTCGCTCAGTGTCCGCTGTGCTCGTCGGCGCCGTGACGGGCCGCGTAGGCCTCGGCCTTCGCACGGTGGCGGTTGGCGACATCGCGGTAGGACGCGGTCACGAATGCGAGCGCAGCGAAGATGATGAGGGCCACGAGGCCGTACGCCCACGCCGGCATCGGCAGTTCGACGTGCGCCGCCTCCGACGCGAGGATGCCGGCGACTGCCGTGCTCGTGAAGCTCATTCGTGTTCCTTTCGAAGCGTGCGGTGGTGCTCGTGACAGTCTAGCGAGGTCGCGTCGGCGAGGACACGCAGCTAGGCGCGCACGTGTCCGGCCCCACGCACGATCCACTTCGTGCTCGTCAGCTCGGGCAGGCCCATGGGCCCCCGAGCGTGCAGCTTCTGCGTGGAGATCCCGACCTCGGCGCCGAAGCCGAACTCGGCGCCGTCGGTGAATCGGGTCGAGGCGTTCACCATGACGGCCGCCGAGTCGACCTCGTTGAGGAACCGCTCGGCGTTGGCCAGGTCGTTCGTCACGATCGACTCGGTGTGCTTCGTCGAGAACCGACGGATGTGCTCGAGTGCGTCGTCGAGCGAATCGACGACGGCGACCGAGAGGTCGAGGCTCATGTGCTCGGTCGCGAAGTCCTCATCGGTCACGGGCAGGGCATCGGGCCGGATGGCGCGCACGCGCTCATCGGCGTGGATCGTCACGCCCGCGTCGGTCAGGCGATCGAGCACCGAGGGAAGCAGCCGCTCCGCCGCTTCCTGATGGACCAGCAGGGTCTCGAGGGCGTTGCACACGCTCGGGCGCTGCACCTTGGCGTTGTGCACGAGCTCGATCGCCCAGTGCTCGGGCGCGGAGGCGTCGAGGAACATGTGCACCACGCCGGCCCCGGTCTCGATGACGGGAACGCGCGCCTCGTCGACGACGGCGCGGATGAGGCCGGCACTCCCCCGCGGGATCAGCACGTCGACGTACCCCCTGGCCTGCATGAGGTGACGCGCCCCGGCGCGACCGAAGTCGTCGACCGTCTGCACGGCCTCGGCCGGCAGGCCCACTGCGTCGAGCGCACCGCGCAGGACGTCGACGAGCACCCGATTCGTCTGTTCGGCAGCAGAACCGCCGCGCAGCACCACGGCGTTGCCGCTCTTCAGCGCGAGCACGGCGATGTCGATCGTGACGTTCGGCCGTGCCTCGTAGATCGCACCGACCACGCCGAGCGGCACCCGCACCTGGTCGATGCGCACTCCGCTCGGGAGCGTGCGGCCGGTCAGGGTCTCGCCGACCGGATCGGTCAGCCCGATGACGTCGAGCACGGCGTCGGCGAGGGCGTCGATGCGCGGCTCGTCGAGCGCGAGCCGGTCGAGCAGTCCCCTGCCGATCTCCGCCGCGCGACCGGCCTGGAGGTCGAGCCCGTTGGCCGCGATCACCTCGGACGCGCGCGCGCGAAGGTCGGACGCGATGCGCTCGAGCGCGGCATCCTTCTCGGCGGTCGTCGCGCGTGCGAGGCGGTATGACGCCTCTTTCGCGGCGGCGAGCCGGGCGTCGAGCACGGACGTGTCGAGGTCGGGCTGCTCCATGGGATCAGCCTAGGTGAGCTGGGTGGCCTCGGCGGTCGTGTGACGCTCGGGGGCGGCGTCGAACCAGGTGCCGATGTGCGCGCCCGCGAGAGCCTCGGTGACGAGCGGGGTGGCCGTGATGAGCACGGCAGCGCCGGCGCCGGCGGCGATGCGGGCCGCCGACACCTTCGTCTCCGCTCCCCCGGTGCCCACGCCCGCGCGCCCGACCGACCCGATCTCGATGCCCGCGAGCTCGTCGCCGAACGGCACGTGGTCGATGCGCTGGGCACCCTCGAGGTGCGGCGGCTTCGTGTAGAGCGCGTCGACGTCGGAGAGCAGCACGAGGAGGTCGGCGCCGATCAGCTCGGCGACGAGGGCCGCGAGGCGGTCGTTGTCACCGAAGCGGATCTCGTGCGTCGCGACGGTGTCGTTCTCGTTCACGATCGGCAGGATTCGCAGTGCGAGCAGGCGGTCCATCGCCCGCTGCGCGTTCGACCTGGGCGTCGAGTTCTCGAGATCACCGGCGGTGAGCAGCACCTGCCCGGCGATGATGCCGAACCGGTCGAGCGCGTCCTGGTAGCGAACGACGAGCAGGTTCTGACCGACGGATGCCGCGGCCTGCTGCGTCGCGAGATCGGTCGGCCGTTCGTCGAGCTTCAGGTAGGGCATGCCAGTCGCGATGGCACCCGAGGAGACGAGCACCACCTCGGTTCCGCGCTCGTGGGCGGCCGCGAGGGCCTCGACCAGGGGCGCGATCTGCCCGGCGTTCTCACCGCTGATCGACGAGGAGCCGACCTTGACCACGACGCGCCGCGCCGAGGGGATGTCGGCGCGTTCGCGCAGGGTCACCGGTCGTCCTCCGCCTCCGACGCGCCGGCAGATGCCGCCGCCTCGACCGGCTCGACGGGCTCGGCCGCCTCGGCGTCGCCCGCCCAGAGACCGGCCTCGCGCTCGCGGTCGAGCTCGGCACGGGCCTCGGCCTTGGCATCCATGCGGTCGTGGTAGTCGCTGCGGCGCTCGGCGCGCGTGGCACGACGGTTCTCGTCGAGACGCACATCGGTGCCTCGCGGGGCCGTGATGAGCTCGGCGGTCGAGGTCAGCGTGGGCTCCCAGTCGAAAACGACACCGGTGCCGGGGCCGATCACGACGGTCGAGCCGGCGACGGCCCCCGCCCGCACGAGGGCGTCTTCGACGCCGAGGCGGGCCAGACGGTCGGCGAGGAAGCCGACCGCTTCGTCGTTCGTGAAGTCGGTCTGCTGCACCCAGCGCTCGGGCTTGCCGCCGAGCACGCGGTAGATCGTGCCGTAGCTGCCGCCCTCGGGCTTCACGACGTAGTCGATCTCGTTGACGGGCTTCGGACGGATCACGATGCGCGGACCCTCGACGACCGATGCGGCGGCGGCCTTGCGCTCCTCCTCGACGAGCGCGCCGAGGGCGAAGCCGAGCTGGCGGAGTCCCTCGTGGCTGACGGTCGAGATCTCGAAGACCGTGAAGCCGCGCGCCTCGAACTCGGGCTTGACGAGCTCGGCGAGGTCACGGGCCTCTGGCACGTCGATCTTGTTGAGGGCGACGAGCTGCGGACGCTCGAGGAGCGGCGTCTGGCCTTCCGGCACGGGATACGCGGCGAGCTCGGCAAGGATGACGTCGAGGTCGCTGAGGGGATCGCGGCCGGGCTCGAGCGTCGCGCAGTCGATGACGTGCAGCAGCGCCGAGCAGCGCTCGACGTGACGGAGGAACTCGAGGCCGAGACCCTTGCCCTCGCTCGCGCCCTCGATCAGACCTGGAACGTCGGCGACCGTGAACCGGTGGTCGCCCGCCTCGACGACGCCGAGGTTCGGGTGGAGCGTCGTGAACGGGTAGTCGGCGATCTTCGGACGCGCCGCCGACATCGCGGCGATGAGGCTGGACTTGCCGGCCGACGGGTACCCGACGAGTGCGACATCCGCGATGCTCTTCAGCTCGAGCTTGACCTCGCCCTCGTAGCCGAGGGTGCCGAGCAGTGCGAAGCCGGGGGCCTTGCGCTTGTTCGTGGCCAGCGATGCGTTGCCCAGTCCGCCCTGGCCGCCGGGGGCGACGACGAAGCGCATGCCCGGTTCGGTGAGGTCGATCAGCTCGGTGCCGTCGGCGTCCTTGACGACCGTGCCGACCGGAACTGGGAGCTCGAGCGGCTCGCCTGCGGCGCCGGCCCGGTGGTCGCCCATGCCGGGCTGACCGTTGCCGCTGGAACGGTGCGGACGACCGTGGTACGCGAGCAGCGTGGTGACCTGCGGGTCGGCCACGAGCGTGATGTCGCCGCCACCGCCGCCGTTGCCGCCATCGGGACCTGCGAGCGGCTTGAACTTCTCCCGGCGGACCGAGACGCATCCGTTGCCGCCATGTCCGGCGCGCACGAACAGCGTCACCTCATCGACGAAGCTGACCATGCGACGTGCCTTTCTGCTCTGTAAACACGTGAGGGCGAGCCGAAGCCCGCCCTCACGAAAACCTGTCGGTCGACTATTCGCCGGCCGCCACGATGTTGACCACCTTGCGGCCGCCCTTGGTGCCGAACTGCACCGAGCCGGCCTCGAGTGCGAACAGCGTGTCGTCGCCACCGCGACCGACACCCGCACCCGGGTGGAAGTGGGTGCCGCGCTGACGGACGAGGATCTCGCCCGCGCTGACGACCTGGCCACCGAAGCGCTTCACGCCGAGGCGCTGTGCGTTCGAGTCACGACCGTTGCGAGTGGAGCTCGCTCCCTTTTTGTGTGCCATGTCTGATTCTCCTTGCGAGCCGCTGCTGCTACTTGATGCCGGTGACCTTGACGCGCGTGAGCTCCTGACGGTGGCCCTGGCGCTTCTTGTAGCCGGTCTTGTTCTTGAACTTCTGAATCACGATCTTCGGGCCGCGGAGGTCGTTGAGAACCTCGGCCGTGACCGTGACCTTGGCAAGCGACTTGGCGTCGGAGGTGATGTTCTCGCCGTCGACGAGGAGCACCGCGGCGAGCTGGACGTTGCCGTCCTTGTCAGCCTTGATGCGGTCCATCGTCACGATGGTGCCAACTTCGACCTTCTCCTGCCGACCGCCGGCGCGCACTACTGCGTAAACCACTACTCGTACCTATCTCTGGGGAACCACGGGGGCTCCGTCTGTCTGATGGGGTGTCACTGCGCGGGACCCCAATGGGAAGGAGGGCCATGCCAGAAAACGTTGCAGTCGAACTGCGATGGGGGCACACCGTGATAAGCGGCGGCACCAACGAACGAGTTTACCGGATCGATGCGACTCGGTCAAACGAGCGGCCACCGGCGCGTCGCGCGTCGTCGCACCTAGGATCTTCTGCATGACCGTGCTCATCGACACGCCGCTCTGGCCGAAGCACGGCACGGTGTGGGCGCACCTCGTCAGCGACGAGTCGATCGCCGAGCTCCTGGCGTTCGCCGAGGCGGCCGGGCTCCCGGCCCGGGCCTTCGACCTCGACCACTACGACGTGCCCGTCGAGCGCTACGACGACCTCGTCGCCGCCGGAGCGGTCCCGGTGCCGCCGCGCGAGCTCGTGCGACGACTCGCGGCGAGCGGGCTGCGGGTACTCCCCCGCGAGCGCCGGGCACGCCGGCAACGCCGCGAGGCCCCGACCGACTGACGTCGATCAGGGCCCCGTCGGATTCGAACGGGCTCAGCCCGCCGCCGGGCCCTCGCCGTCGGCGGGGTTCGCCTCGGCGCCGTCGGCGCGCGTGATGACCGGAGCGCCGCCCGCGGGCGACAGTGCAGCCGTCGAGACGCGGCGACTGCGCGAGCGACCCTCGCCGGCCTTCTTGGGTGCCGGGAGCGCGTCGAGCACCGAATCGAGCAGCTCGGCGGTCGCTGCGGCGGGCTCCGCCCGAGTGCGCGGTGCGGCGACGGCCGGGAGGTCGAGGATCGCGACGGCCGGCGTCGGCTCGGCGGGCTCGACCTCGGCCTCGCGTTCGACTGGCGCGACCGCGGGCGTCGCAGCGTCCGCGGGGTCGGCGGCGACATCCGGTGCCGTCGTGTCGTCGGCACCCTGAGACCCGGTCGGGGCCTCGGATGCCGCAGCCGAGGTCTGCTCGCGCGACGCACGTCGACCGCGGCCACGGCGTCGACCCTGACGGGCGCCGTTGCCGGACTCGTCGCCGGGTGCGGGCTCGGTGGCCTGCGCCGCGGCGGACGTCACGTCGGTCGGGGCCGCGGGCGACGCGCCGTCGTGGTGCTCGGCGTGCGGGATCGTCGATGCGGCGATCTGCGCGAGCGCGTGCTTCACGTCTTCGGTGATCGCGTGCGTGCCGGTGTGAGCCTTGGGCTCCGTGGGCGACGTGTGCTGCGCGCTGCCACCGGTGCTGCTGCCGCCACCACCGCCGTTGCCGCCGTTGCCGTTGGAGTTCGGCGTGCTGCCGCGCCCGCCCCGACGACGGTCGCTCTGCTGCTGCTGCGGTGCGCCGGTTGCGCGGTGCTTGAAGACCGGCTCGTGGTGCACGACGATGCCTCGACCCGCGCAGACGTCGCACGGTTCGCTGAAGGTCTCGAGCAGGCCGAGGCCCAGCTTCTTGCGCGTCATCTGCACGAGGCCGAGCGAGGTGACCTCGGCGACCTGGTGCTTCGTGCGGTCGCGAGAGAGGCACTCGATGAGTCGGCGGAGTACGAGGTCGCGGTTGGACTCGAGCACCATGTCGATGAAGTCGACGACGATGATGCCGCCGATGTCGCGCAGGCGCAGCTGACGGACGATCTCCTCGGCCGCCTCGAGGTTGTTCTTCGTGACGGTCTCTTCGAGGTTGCCGCCCGAGCCGACGAACTTGCCGGTGTTGACGTCGACGACGGTCATCGCCTCGGTGCGGTCGATCACGAGCGAGCCGCCCGAGGGCAGCCAGACCTTGCGGTCGAGCGCCTTCTCGATCTGCTCGCTGATGCGGAACGCATCGAACGAATCCCGGTCGCCCTCGTAGGCCTCGACGCGCTCGAGGAGGTCGGGTGCGACCGCCCGGAGGTAGCGCTCGATGGTGCCGCGCGCCTCGTCGCCCTCGATGATCATCTTCTGGAAGTCCTCGTTGAAGACATCGCGGACGATCTTGATGAGCAGATCGGGCTCGGAGTGCAGCAGCGACGGCGCCTGCGCCTTCTCGAGCTGCGTCGAGATGTCGGCCCACTGCGCGAGCAGGCGGTTGACGTCGAGGGTGAGTTGCTCTTCGGTGGCGCCCTCGGCTGCGGTGCGCACGATCACGCCCTGGTTCTCGGGCAGCACCTCCTTGAGGATCTTCTTGAGGCGCGCACGCTCGGTATCGGGCAGCTTGCGGCTGATCCCGTTCATGGAGCCGTTCGGCACGTACACGAGGTAACGGCCCGGCAGCGAGATCTGGCTCGTCAGGCGGGCGCCCTTGTGGCCGACCGGGTCCTTCGTGACCTGCACGAGCACGCGGTCGCCGGGCTTCAGCGCGAGCTCGATGCGGCGCGGCTGGTTCTTCTCGCCGTTCTCGGCGGCGGCGTCCCAGTCGACCTCGCCCGAGTACAGCACGGCGTTGCGGCCGCGTCCGATGTCGACGAACGCCGCCTCCATGCTCGGCAGGACGTTCTGCACGCGGCCGAGGTAGACGTTGCCGATGAGCGAGGCGTCCTGGTTGCGGGCGACGTAGTGCTCGACGAGCACGCCGTCTTCGAGCACGCCGATCTGGATCCGGCCGCTCTTCTCGCGGACGATCATCGAGCGATCGACCGACTCGCGACGGGCGAGGAACTCCGACTCGGTGATGATCGTGCGTCGGCGGCCGGCGTCGCGGCCGTCGCGTCGGCGCTGCTTCTTCGCCTCGAGGCGGGTCGAGCCCTTGACGCGCTGCGGCTCGGTGATGAGTTCGGGCTCGCGCGGCGTGCGCACCTTGACGACCGTGTTGGCCGGCTGGTCGCCCGTCGTGCGGGGCTCCTCGCCCGTGCGACGACGGGTACGGCGGCGAACGCTCGAACCCTCTTCGTCGTCGGCGCCGGCGAGGTCGCCGCGGCCGGCCCGCTCGGGCCGTTCGCCCCGTTCGCCGCGTTCGGGTCGCTCGGGGCGGTCCGCGGTCACGAGGACGGGCGGCGCGTGGAAGATCAGCGACGTCGTGGTGAGGTTCGACGGAATCGGCGAGACGGCAGGGGCCGGCGCGTCGACTGCGGCATCCGCCTCGGGATCGATCGCGTCGGCGAGGTCGGCGCCATCGGGCTGCCCGTTCGCGTCGACGTTCGTGTCGCTGCCGGCGTCTGCCCCGCCGGCGACGTGCCGGCCGGCGTGCTGCGAGGCCGCGACGGGCGCCGGAACCTCCACCGGTTCGTCGACCTGGGCCTGGACCTCGTCGATCTCGGGCGCCGCGAGGGGTGCGTCGGCCGCCGGCTGGGCGGCGCGACCACGGCCGCGTCGGCCGCCGAAGAGTCCGCCGCGCCGCTTGGGCGCGCCCTTCGGGTCGGGTCGGTTCGTCTGGTGCTCGTTGCCTTCCACCATCTCTGGTGCGCTCCTACTTCGGTCGGGACGGCCGCGCCATCCCTTCCGTACTCTCGTGCGGCTCCGCGGCGTACGCGGAACCGTCAATTCTCGTCACCGGCGACCGGCAGGTTTGCCTCGTCGCCACGTCGTGCGGTGCGTTCACCGCTCAATCGGATGCGCGGCATCCGGGAAGTTCGTCTGTCGCCGTTTGCGGGTCGGACCCGGTCGGCTTCCTCGATTATCGCACGACCGGCGGCGAACCCGCCGATTCGCCATGTCAGAATCGAGGCATGTCGGATGCCCCCGCTCGCCCGAAGCCCATCGGGCTCGCCATCAGCCTCATCATCCTCGGAGCGTTCGGGCTCCTCGCAGCATGGGAACTCTCGCTCGAGAAGGTGCTCACGCTCGCCGATCCGAACCACATCCCGAACTGCAATGTCGGTGTCCTGGTGGGCTGCAGCACGAACCTCGCGTCGTGGCAGGGCTCGGTGTTCGGCTTCCCGAACCCCTTCGTCGGCATGATGGCGTGGCCCGTCGTGATCACGATCGGCGTGGCGCTGCTCGCGGGTGCGACCTTCTCGCGCTGGTTCTGGGTCGGGTTCAACCTCGGCGTGGCGGGTGCGCTCGTCTTCGTCGGCTGGCTGATCTTCCAGAGCATCTACGTGCTCGACGTGCTCTGCCCCTGGTGCATGCTCACCTGGGCGGTCACGATCCCGACCTTCTGGCTCGTGACGCTGCACAACCTGCGTTCGGGGCAGATTCCGGCCTCGGCACGCGTGCGGCGCCTCGCCGCGGGGTGGTACGGCTGGATCCCCGTGATCACGGTCGTCTGCTACGCCGTGGTGATCCTGCTCGCGCAGGCGCAGATGAACGCCATTCCCCGGGTCCTCATCGACCTTCAGAACCTCTGGCGCTGACGTTCGGCGATCAGACCTCGAACGACGGATGCCGCGTCGACGCGAAGTGCGTCGACGCGGCATCCGTCATTCATGGGCGGCGGCCCCTCGACCGTTCGCGGGTCAGGCGAACCAGAGCGAGAGCTCGCGCTCGGCGGACTCGACCGAGTCGGAGCCGTGCACGAGGTTCTGCTGAACCTTGAGACCCCAGTCGCGGCCGAAATCGCCGCGGATGGTGCCGGGAGCGGCGGTGGTCGGGTCGGTGGTGCCGGCGAGCGAGCGGAAGCCCTCGATCACGCGGTTGCCGGCGACGCGGATCGCCACGACGGGGCCGGACTCCATGAACTCGACGAGGGGCTCGTAGAAGGGCTTGCCCTCGTGCTCGGCGTAGTGCTTCGCGAGGAGCTCGCGGTCGGCTTGGACGAGGCGGATGTCGACGAGCGAGTATCCCTTCGCCTCGATGCGGCGCAGGATCTCACCGGTCAGGTTGCGGGCGACGCCGTCGGGCTTGACGAGCACGAGGGTCTCTTCGATTGCGGTGGTCATTCCAGTTCCTTTCGGTAGGCGGCGACGGCCGCCGCCTTCTCTCGGTCGATGCGTTCGCCGACGATCATGCAGTACGCCCAGATGCCGCCGAAGAGTGCTCCGATGAAGAACATCCCGGGGTTCAGGAAGCCGGCGAGGAGGATGAGCGCCTGCGTGATCCAGCCGAGCAGGTACGCCCAGCGGTGTCGCAGCAGTCCGATCGTGGCGATCATGAGCACGATCACGACGCCCCCGGCGACGAGCGGCGCCCAGCGCGGCAGCCCGAAGGCGCTCCCGGACTCGGGCGTGAGGCCCCAGATCACGAGCGCCGCGAGGAACACGACGATCAGTTCGAAGCCGAGCACGATCGAGGCGAGGCTCGCGCGCACCGAACGGGGGGCGGATGTCGCGGCAACCGCCTGCGTCTCGGGAGCGGTCTCATCGGGGTTCCGGTCCGCGGGCACCTCGGGGTCGGCGGGCAGGCTCATCGCGCGCTCCATCCGCGGTCGGCGGCGATCCGGATGGCGTCGCCGACGAGGACGACGGAGCCCGTGACGATGACGGCGCGCCGGTCGCCGTCACCGGCCCAGTCGCGCGCCTCGTCGAGCGCATCGTCGACGCCGTCGATCACGGTCACCCGGTCGGCACCGACCTTCGCCGCGACGATGCCGGCCAGCTGGTCGGCATCGGTGGCGCGATCGGATTCGGGCGTCGTGACGATGAACTGCGCGTCGAGACCCGCGAGCACGTCGACGATGCCGGACGCGTCCTTGTCGCCGAGCACGCCGAGCACGACGACGAGCTCCTCGAAGTCGAACGACTCCCGGATCGAGGCGACGAGCGAGCGGGCGCCGTGCGGGTTGTGCGCGGCATCCACGATGACGGTCGGGCCGGAGCCGACGATCTGCAGTCGGCCCGGCGAGGTGACCGTGCCGAGGCCGACCTCGACGACCTCGTCGGCGAGCCGGACGCTCCCGCTGCCGATGAAGGCCTCGACGGCAGCCACCGCGACGGCGGCGTTCTGGGCCTGGTGGCTGCCGAAGAGCGGCAGTGCGAGGTCGTGGTACGAGCCGGCGAGCCCGCGGATCGAGACGAGCTGGCCGCCGACGGCGACCGTCGTGGAGATGACGGCGAACGCGTCGTCCTCGACGGCGAGGGTCGACTCGGTGAGGTCGGCCGCGTTCTCGAGCACCTTCAGCACCTCGTCGCGCTGTCGGGCCGACACGACCGCGGCGGACGGCTTGATGATGCCGGACTTCGTGCGCGCGATCTCGACGACGTCCTTGCCGAGACGGCTCTGGTGATCGAGGTCGATGGGCGTGATCACGGCCACCTGGCCGTCGGCGACGTTCGTGGAGTCCCATTCGCCGCCCATGCCGACCTCGAGCACCATGACGTCGACCGGCGCGTCGGCGAAGCACGCGAACGCGAGCACCGTGAACGCCTCGAAGAAGGTCAGGGGCGACTCGCCGGAGCCCTCGAGCTCGGCGTCGACGATCGCGATGAACGGCTCGATCTCCTCCCAGTTGCGGGCGAGCGCCTCGTCGCGGATCGACTCGCCGTCGATGCGGATGCGCTCGGTGAAGCGCTCGAGGTGCGGGCTCGTGAGGAGGCCGGTGCGCAGTCCGGAGGCGCGCAGGAGGCTCTCGATCATGCGGCTCGTGGAGGTCTTGCCGTTGGTGCCGGTGAGGTGGATCACGGGCGCCGAGCGATGCGGGTCGCCGAGCAGCTCGACCGCGCGTCGCGTGGGCTCGAGCCGTGGGCGCGGTGCCCCCTCTCCGACGCGTTCGAGCAGTGCTGCGTAGACGGCATCGGCGGCGTCGCGGGCCTCGGGGTCGAACTCGTCGTCGTCGCGGTCGGTCGCGTCGCCGCCGACGACCTCGGGAGTCGATGCGTCGTCGTCGGACAGGCCGAGTGCGTCGAGCGCCTCGCGCGCGTCGAATCGCGCATCGAACGGCTCGTCGGAGTCGAACCGCTCGTCATCGGGGTCGGGCGTCTGGTCGGGTGCGTCGGTCATGCCTGCTCCAATCCGATGACGACCTTCGTTCCGCCGGCGAGCGGCGCGAGGCCGGCGACGGCCTCGACGTCGAGCTCGACGAGGTCGAGGGTCGAGGCCAGCGTCTCGCCCGTGATGAGGTCACGGTGCGTGATCGCGGCGGCGAGCGAGGTCGGGTCGAGGTTCAGCGTCAGCGCGATGCGGTCGCCCACCTCGAGTCCGGCGCCCTTGCGGGCCTCCTGCACGGCACGGACCAGGTCGCGTGCGATGCCCTCGGCCTCGAGTTCGGGCGTGGTCTCGGTGTCGAGGATCGCGAATCCGCCGTCGGCGAGCAGTGCGAGCGCACGCGAGCCGGCACCCCCGGCCTCGAGCACGAGGTCGTACTCGCCGGGTTCGAGCGCGATGCCACCGGCGACGACGGTCTCGCCGTCGACGCTCCAGTCGCCCGAGCGGGCCGCCTGGATCGCCTGCTGCACGGTCTTGCCGAGACGGGGTCCGGCGGCGCGCGCGTTGACACTGAGCCGCTTCGTCACGCCGTAGGCCTCGGCGCTCGAGGCGTCGAGTTCGACGAGCTCGACCGCCTTGACGTTGAGCTCGTCGCGCAGGATCGACTCGAACGGCGCCAGCGCCGCGGCATCCGTCGTCACGACCGTGAGCGACGCGAGCGGCAGCCGCACCCGGCGACCGGCCTGCTTGCGGAGCGCGAGCACCGAGCCGCTGATCTCGCGCACGGCGTCCATGGCGGCGACGAGCGCGTCGTCGGCCGGGAACTGCGCGGCCTCCGGCCAGTCGGTCAGGTGCACACTGCGACCGCCCGTGAGCCCGCGCCAGACCTGCTCGCTCGTGAGCGGCAGCAGCGGGGCGGCGAGGCGCGTGAACGTCTCGAGCACCGTGTGCAGCGTGTCGAACGCCTCGCTCGAAACCGCGTCGTCGGCGACTCCGACCCAGAACCGGTCGCGCGAGCGTCGCACGTACCAGTTCGTGAGCACGTCGGCGAAGTCGCGGAGCTTCGCCGAGGCGAGGGTCGAGTCGAGGTGCTCGAGGTCGGCGGTCACCCCGGTCACCAGATCGCGCAGCTTCGCGAAGAGGTACCGGTCGAGCACGTCGGTCGAGTCGGTGCGGGCGGATGCCTCGTAGCCGCCCTCGCGCGCCGAGTTGGCGTAGAGCGAGAAGAAGTACCAGGTGCTCCAGAGCGGCAGCATGACCTGGCGGACGCCCTCGCGGATGCCCTCCTCGGTGACGATGAGGTTGCCGCCGCGCAGCACCGGGCTCGACATCAGGAACCAGCGCATCGCGTCGGAGCCGTCGCGGTCGAAGACCTCGGAGACGTCGGGGTAGTTGCGCAGCGACTTGGACATCTTCTGCCCGTCGCTGCCGAGCACGATGCCGTGGCTGATGACGTTCTTGTAGGCGGGGCGGTCGAAGATCGCGGTCGACAGCACGTGCATCACGTAGAACCAGCCGCGGGTCTGCCCGATGTACTCGACGATGAAGTCGGCGGGGTGGTGCGTGTCGAACCACTCGCGGTTCTCGAACGGGTAGTGCACCTGCGCGAACGGCATCGAGCCGGAGTCGAACCAGACGTCGAGCACGTCGGGGATGCGGCGCATCGTCGAACGGCCCGTGGGGTCGTCGGGGTTTGGCCGCGTGAGGTCGTCGATGTAGGGCCGGTGCAGGTCGGGCTCCCCCGCCGCGTTCAGCGGCAGTCGCCCGAAGTCGCGCTCGATCTCCTCGAGCGAGCCGTAGACGTCGACGCGCGGGTACTCGGGGTCGTCGCTCTTCCAGACGGGGATCGGCGAGCCGAAGTAGCGGTTGCGGCTGACCGACCAGTCGCGCGCGCCCGCGACCCACTTGCCGAACTGGCCGTCCTTGACGTTCTCGGGCACCCAGGTGATCTCCTGGTTGAGCTCGCCCATGCGGTCGCGGAAATCGGGCACCCGGATGAACCAGCTCGAGACGGCTTTGTAGATCAGCGGGTTGCGGCAGCGCCAGCAGTGCGGGTACGAGTGCTCGTAGCTCGCCTGGCGGAGCAGGCGGCCCTCGGCCTTGAGCAGCTGCGTGAGCGGCTTGTTCGCGTCGCTCCACAGCTCGCCCGCGACATCCGTCACCTCGGCCTTGAAGCGGCCGCCCTCGTCGAGCGAGAGGATGACGGGGATGCCGGCCGCTTCGCCGATCTTCTGGTCCTCCTCGCCGTAGGCGGGCGCCTGGTGCACGATGCCCGTGCCGTCTTCAGTGGTGACGTAGTCGGCGACGAGGATCTGCCAGGCGTTCTGCACGCCGTAGGTCTCGACGTCGGCGTAGTAGTCGAAGAGGCGGTCGTAGGTGACGCCCTCGAGCTCGGCGCCGCGCACCGTGCGCGAGACCGCGGCGCGCGCGTCGTCGGCCGACTCGTACCCCAGGTCCTTCGCGTAGCCGCCGAGCAGGTCGACGGCGATCAGGTACTCGCCGCCCAGCACCTCGGTGTCGGATGCCGCGCCCGCCGCCTTCTCGCGGAGCACCGTGGCGTCGGGCGTGCCGTTGGGCCCCGCGGGCACCACGGCGTACTCGATGTCGGGCCCGACGGCGAGGGCGAAGTTCGTGGGAAGGGTCCAGGGCGTCGTCGTCCAGGCGAGGGCGCGCACGGCGGTGAGGCCGAGCGCCTCGGCCTTCGCGCCCGTGAGCGGGAACGTCACGGTGACCGTCTGGTCTTGTCGCATCTTGTAGACGTCGTCGTCCATGCGCAGCTCGTGGTTGGACAGCGGTGTCTGGTCGCGCCAGCAGTACGGCAGCACGCGGTGGCCCTCGTAGGCGAGGCCCTTCTCGTGCAGCTGCTTGAACGCCCAGATCACGGACTCCATGTAGGTCGTGTCGAGCGTCTTGTAGTCGTTGTCGAAGTCGACCCAGCGGGCCGAGCGCGTGACGTACTCCTGCCACTCCTTGGTGTAGCGGAGCACCGATGAGCGTGCGGCCTCGTTGAAGGCGGCGATGCCCATCTCCTCGATCTGCGCCTTGTCGGTGATGCCGAGCTGGCGCTCGGCCTCGAGCTCGGCGGGCAGTCCGTGCGTGTCCCAGCCGAATCGGCGGTGCACCTGCTTGCCGCGCATGGTCTGGAAGCGAGGGAACACGTCTTTCGCGTACCCGGTGAGGAGATGGCCGTAGTGCGGAAGGCCGTTCGCGAACGGCGGGCCGTCGTAGAAGACCCACTCGGGCGAGCCCTCGCGCTGGTCGATGGACGCCTGGAAGGTGCCGTCGGCGTTCCAGTACGCGAGCACGTCGCGCTCGCCAGCGGGGAAGTCGGGCGACGCGGCGACGCCGTTCTCGTCGGGGGTACGCGGGTACACGCGGGCTCCTTGGGTGAGCGAAGCTTGCACGAGGACGCCGGATGCTCGTCGAGCCGCCGCCGCGGTACCACCTCGCTTGTCGCCCGACCTGCGCCGTGCGACCTCTCTGAACGGCTGTGACGGGCCGACCCGTTCGGCTCTACTGACGAGCGGCGGCCGTGGCATCCGTTCGCGTTCTTCCGAAGACTCCCCGGTGATGGCCGGATCGATGTCTGTCACACGATTGTACGCGTCGCGGGGTCGCGATAGGCTCTCGAACGGCCATGAGAGCGCTCTCACGGCTGGATCCGACGCACCGCCTTCGTGGCGGACGACTTCGACGACGAACTCCGGAGCGCCGATGACCGACCACCCCGCACTCCCGGCGACCACGCTCGCGCGCCGCGGATTCATCGCCCTCGGCGGTTCCGCGATCGCCGTCGCCCTCGCCGCGTGCACCGCGCAGCCCGACCCGGCCGGCTCCGCGACCTCGGCGGCCGCGCCCGCGCCGTGGAAGCCACCCGCCGATCCGATGCCGTTTCCGCCGGACTACGTCTGGGGCACGGCCACCAGCGCGTACCAGGCCGAGGGCGCGACGGACGTCGACGGACGCGGGCCGTCCATCTGGGACACCTTCGCCGCGGTGAAGCGCAACATCAGGGGCGGCGCGAACGGCGAGCCGGGTGCCGACCAGTACCGCAGGTACGAGTCCGACGCCGACCTCATGAGCGATCTCGGCGTGGGCGCGTACCGCTTCTCGATCTCGTGGTCGCGCATCCAGCCGACCGGGTCGGGCCCGGTGAACCAGGCGGGCGTCGACCACTACCGAGCGCTCGTCGAGGCGCTCGTGCGCCGCGGCATCCGCCCGGCGATCACGCTGTTCCACTGGGACCTCCCGCAGGCGCTGCAGGACGCCGGCGGCTGGCGGAACCGCGAGACGGCGGCGCGGTTCGCCGAGTACGCGCGCATCGCCTTCGACGCGTTCGGCGACGTCGAGGCCGACTGGTTCACGATCAACGAGGCGAAGACCCACGCGTTCGTCGGCCACTGGTTCGGCGTGCATGCCCCCGGGCTCACCGATCCGGATGCCGCGGCGGCCGCCGTGCACCACCAGCTGCTCGCGCACGGACTCGCGGTGCAGGCCTTCCGGGCCTCCCGTGCGAAGGGTCGCATCGGCATCGCGCTGAACCTGCTGCCCGCGTACCCGACGGATCCGGATGCCACCGGCGGTGCCGAGCGCGTCGACGCGAGCGAGAACCGGCTCTTCCTCGACCCCGTGCTGCTCGGCAGCTATCCGTCCGACGCGATCGGCCCGTACCCGGGCTCCCTGCCCGCCGACGCGACGGCATTCGAGGCGCTGCAGCTTCCCGGCGACCTCGAGGTGATCTCGGAACCGTGCGACCTGCTCGCGATCCAGTACTACGGCGTGACGGGCGTGGATCCGAACGGCAACACCGTCGAGATCGCGCCGACCTCGGCCGCGACCTGGCAGCAGATCCGGGCCGAGGGCCTCTACGACGTCCTCACCCGCCTGCGCGACGACTACCCTCCGATCCCGATCCTGATCACCGAGAACGGCATGCCCGACCCGTTGCCGGCCGTCACGATCGACGACCCGTACCGCGTGGACTACCTGCGCACCCACTTCCAGCAGGCTGCGAGAGCCATCGACGACGGCGTGCCGCTCATCGGGCACTTCGTGTGGTCGCTCCTCGACAACTTCGAGTGGGCCGAGGGCTACGCGCAGCGCTGGGGCATCGTCGCGGTCGACTTCACGACGCAGGAGCGGATGCCGAAGGCCAGCGCCGGGTTCTTCTCCGACGTCATCGCCGCGAACGCGGTGTCGCCGGCCTGACGCGGGTCGAGGCCGACGCGGGTCGAGGCGCACCAGGGAGCCGGGGCCGTCGGGTGTCAGGGAGCATCGAGGACCGGCGCGAACCCGCGGCACACGGGTGCGACCGCGCGCGCCACCTCGGCGGCGAGATCGCCGCGTTCCACGCCGGCGAGCGCCCAGCCGCCGGCGGCCGTGGCCGCGGACGCCGTGGCGGCGTTCGCGGCGGCCCGGATGAGCGTCGGATCGGCTCCGGCTCCGGCACTGGCCGCGACGAATCCGGCGAGCTCGCGGGAGACCGCGAGGTAGCGGCTGAGCCCGGCCGAGAAGAACTCGTCGGAGGTGGCCATGGGCTCGCGCTGGCTGAGGGCGATCGGCACGGCGCCGTGCGGATGCCGCGCGGCGAGCGCCACGAGCACGTGCTCGAGTCCCTCGGACGGCGCGAGAGCTGCCGGAGTCTCCTCGATGATCGTGGGCAGCGCCGCGATCGTCTCGTCGGCATCGAGCCAGAGCAGGTCGGACTTCGACGCGAAGTAGTTGAAGAAGGTGTTTCGGCCGACGCCCGCGCGGTGCGCGATCTGGTCGATGGTCGTGCCGGCGTACCCCTGCTCGAGGAACAGTTCGCTCGCGGCGTCTTCGAGGGTCCGGCGCGACGAGGCACGCGGGCGGCCTCCGCGGGGGCGCGTGCCGTGGTCGTCGGAATCCGTCATACACTCATTATGGACCGAGTACGAAAACCTCTTGATCCGCTCCCCCACGCCGCATCACCCAGAGGAGTCACGTCCGCATGACGTCGCGTCGCAGCATCCGCCCACTCACCCTCGCCGCGCTCGCCGCAGCGAGCGCGCTCGTGCTCGCGGGCTGCACCCCCGCGGGTGATTCGCCCGAGTCATCCGGCGATCCCGTCACCGGCGGCACGCTCGTGTACGCGTCGGGCGACGGCGAGCCGAGCTGCCTCGACCCGCACGTCGGCGGCAACTACCCCCAGGCGCTCATCGTCGGGCAGTTCCTCGAGTCGCTCGTGTCGCTCGACGAGTCGGGCGAGGTCATCCCGTGGCTCGCGACCGAGTGGACCGTGACCGACGACGGCCTCACGTGGGACTTCACGCTGCGCGACGACGTCTCCTTCACCGACGGCACACCGCTGAACGCCGAGGCGGTGAAGGTCAACGTCGAGCATCTGAAGAACCCCGACACGCAGTCCTCCACCGGCTACCTCGCGCTGGGCAAGGTCGACTCGGTCGAGGTCGTGAACGACACGGTCGCGCGCTTCCACCTCAGCGCGCCCGACAGTGCACTGCTCGAGTCGCTCACGCAGCCGTGGAACGCCATCGAGTCGCCCGCGGGCATCGCCCGCGGCATGGAGGAGAACTGCCTCGCCCCGATCGGCACCGGGCCGTTCATCGTCGACGAGTGGGTTCCCCAGGATCACGTGTCACTCGTGCGCAACGACGACTACAACACCGGGCCCGCCGACCGGGCCCACGACGGCGCCGCCTACCTCGACGGCATCGAGTGGCGGTTCATCCCCGATTCGGCGTCGCGCTACGCCGCACTGCAGGCCGGTGAGGTCGACGTCATCGACAACGCCCAGCCCGACACCCTCGACCAGGCCGCGAAGTCCGGCTCGCTCGTCGAGATCGACGCCCCGCGCCCTGGTGCGTCGAACCGCATCGAGCTGAACTCCGGTCAGGCGCCGTTCGACGATGTGCGCGTCCGCGAGGCGTTCATCCGCGCGGCCGACGTGAACGACGGCATCGACTCGCTCTTCTTCGGCACCGCCGAGCGCTCGTACTCGGTGCTCTCGAGCGTCGAGCCGCTCGCCTACTCCGATGGGGCGCTCTTCGACACCGACCTCGACGCGGCGAACGCCCTGCTCGACGAGGCGGGCTGGACCGAGCGCGATGCCGACGGCATCCGTTCGAAGGGCGGCGTGCCGCTCACCGTGCGCTTCCCGGTGTCGACGAACCAGTCGATCCCCGCAGAGCAGTCGCTCTTCGAGCAGATCCAGGCCACCGCGAAGGAGGCCGGGTTCGACGTGCAGCTCGAACCGCTCGACCTCTCCGGCTGGTACGGCGCCCTCTTCGCGAACGAGTACGAGGCCGTCAGCGCTCCCTACACGAAGGTCGGCCCCGACGTGCTGCGGATCCTGTACCACTCCGACTCGATCACGCCCGCCCCCAGCGGGTACTTCGCCAACCTCGCCCAGCTCGACGACCCCGAGCTCGACGCGCTGCTGACCGAGGCGGCATCCGAATCCGACCCCGATGCGCGGGCCTCGCTCTACGAGCAGGCGCAGCAGATCATCCTCGGCGGTTTCTACGCCCTGCCGCTCTACGACCAGCAGAACCACTTCCTGCACTCGCCCAAGCTCGAGGGCGTGCGTGCGATGCCGACCGTGTCGACGCCGACCTTCGCCGACGCCTGGCTGGCAGACTGAGCGGATGCCTCGAAGCCGAACGCTCCGGCGGGTCGCCCTGCGACTCGCCGGAGCGGTGTTCGTGCTCTGGGCCGTCGCGACCCTGACCTTCTTCGCGGTCCACCTCGTGCCGGGCGACCCCGCGCAGGCGATCCTCGGCGGCCCCGGATCCCAGGCGTCGCAGGAGGCCCTCGACCGGGTGCGCGCCGACTACGGGCTCGACCAGCCGCTCGCGGTGCAGTACCTGGCGATGCTCGCCCGGCTCGCGACCCTCGACCTCGGCGACTCGTACGCGCTGAAGACCCCGGTCGCCGAGCTGATCGGCGGGCAACTCCTCGGCACGCTGACCCTCGCGCTGCTGGCGCTCGCGGTCGCTTGGGGGTTCGCCATCGGCCTCGCACTCTGGTCGACGTCGGCCGGGCGCATCGGGCGCGCGATCGCCGCGGGCATCGAGCTGACCGCGGCCGCCCTCCCCCACTTCTGGCTCGCGACCGTGCTCATCGCCGTGTTCTCGACCTCGCTCGGCTGGCTGCCTCCGGTCGCGAACGACTCCGCCTCGGGTCTCGTGCTGCCGGTGCTCACCCTGGCCGTGCCGCTCGCCGGGTTCCTCGCGCAGCTCATGCGCGAGCAGATGCTCGAGGCCCTCGAGCAGCCGTTCACGACCTCCGCGCTCGCGCGTGGAGAGACCGCCGCCGGTATCCGGCTCCGCCACGCCCTGCGGCACGCCGCCCTGCCCGCCGTGAACCTGTCGGGTTGGGCGATCGGGTACCTCATCTCTGGAGCGGTCGTCGTCGAGACGATCTTCGCCAGGCCGGGCCTCGGGCGCACGCTGCTGCGGGCGACCGAACTGCGCGACGTGCCGGTCGTGATCGGCGTCGTGCTCGTCGTAGCGGTGGTGTATGTGGCGATGACCGTGCTGACCGACCTCGTCTCACGCGCGGTCGACCCGCGCATCGCCCTCGAGGAACGTGCATGAGCGACCTCGAACTCTCCAATCGCGCCGTGCAGGGGCGCGCACTGCCCCGGCCGCCGCGCGCGGGCACCGTCCTGGCACTCGCCTTCGTCGCCTTCCTCGGCGTCGCCACCATCGCTCCCGGGCTGCTGCAGACCGCCGACCCGCTCGCGATCGCACCCCGCGAGGCGTTCGAACCGCCCTCGGCCTCGCATTGGTTCGGCACCGACGAGTCGGGGCGCGATGTCTACAGCCGCGTGATCGAGGGCACCGCGACGTCGCTGCTCATCGGCGTCAGCGCGACCGCCATCGGACTCGCGCTCGGCCTGCTGCTCGGCGGGCTCGCGGGACTCGGCGGTCGCGTGCTCGACTTCGTCGTCGGCCGCGTCAACGAAGTGCTGTTCGCATTCCCCGGCATCCTGCTCGCGCTGCTCATCATCGTGCTCTGGGGGCCGGGACCCGTGACCGCGACGATCGCCGTCGGGCTGTCGACGGCCCCCGGGTACGCGCGCATCATCCGCGGCGAGCTCGTGACCGTGCGCTCGTCGGGGTACGTCGAGGCCGCGCGCGTGCTCGGTCACGGCCGCGCGCGCGTCCTGGTGCGGCACATCCTGCCCAACGCCCTCGCGCCCATCGTCGTGCTCGCCACGCTCGGCATCGGCCAGGCCGTGGTGTGGGCGTCGGCGCTCAGTTACCTCGGCCTCGGCGCGCAGCCGCCGGCGCCCGAGTGGGGTGCGATGCTCTCGGCGGGCCGCACGTACATCACGACGGCCTGGTGGCTCACCGTGTTCCCCGGCCTCATGATCGTGCTCACGACCATCACGACCACGGTGCTCGGCCGCGCGCTCGCCGCGAGGGACGGGGCCCGCCCATGACCGCCCCGGTGCTCGAGGTCCGTGGGCTCTCGGTGAGCTTCGGCGGCGCCGGGCGAGATGCGCGCGGCGCCGTGGAGGTCGTGCACGGCGTCGACCTCACCGTCGAGGCCGGCACGTGCGTCGCGATCGTCGGCGAGTCGGGGTCGGGCAAGTCCGTCACGGCGCGCGCGCTGCTGGGCCTCGCCGGCGGGGGCGCGCGAGTGCGGGCCGATCGCCTCATCGTCGCCGGCTCCGACCGCCGCGACGCGAGCGAGCGCGAGTGGCGTCGAACGCGCGGCGTCGGCGTCGGGCTCGTGCTGCAGGATGCGCTCGTGTCGCTCGATCCGCTGCGGTCGATCGGCCGCGAGATCGGCGATCCGCTCCGCATCCATCGACGGATGTCGCACGCCGCCGCCCGCGCCAGGGCGATCGAACTGCTCGAACTCGTCGGCATGCCGCATCCCACGATCACCGTCGACCGGCGTTCGGGCGAGCTCTCAGGCGGAATGCGCCAACGGGCGTTGATCGCCTCCGCGCTCGCCCTCGACCCGCCGCTGCTCATCGCCGACGAACCGACGACCGCGCTCGACGTCGGCGTGCAGGCCCGCGTGCTCGCACTGCTCGACGAGGCCCGGTCCCGCGGCACCGGCGTGCTGCTCATCAGTCACGACCTCGCCGTCGTCTCACGCATCGCCGACACGGTGATCGTGCTCGACGACGGCGTCGTGGTCGAGCACGGGCCGACGGCCGAGATCCTCGGCGCGCCGCGGCATCCGGTCACGCGCGCCCTGATCGAGGCTGTGCCGACCGAGGTGCCGCGCGGGGTGCGGCTCGTCGTTCGGGATCGCCCGCTCGACCCCGAGGCTGCGACGACCGCATCGCAGGCGGACTCATCCTCGCCCGGGCCGGATGCACCGCGAGATCCCGCGCAGGCCCTTCCGCCGGTGCCGGCCCTCGAGGGCCTCGCCCTCTTGAAGTCGTTCCCCGCAGGCGCGGGCACCACGCATGCGGTGCAGGACGTCTCGTTCCGCGTCGACGCGGGCCGAACCCTCGGCCTCGTCGGCGAATCGGGTTCGGGCAAGACCACCCTCGCGCGCCTGGCCCTCGGTCTCGTCGTGCCCGACGCCGGCGAGGTGCGGCTCGGCGGGGAGCCCTGGTCCCCGCTGCCCGAACGCGACCGTCGCAGCCGACGGGCACGCGTCGGCGCCGTCTACCAGGACGCGTTCGGCTCGTTCGACCCCCGCTGGAGTGTGCGACGGATCCTCGGAGACGCCCTCGCCGCCGCGGAACGCGAGGCGTCGGATGCCGCGGTCACGGCCCTGCTCGACCAGGTGCACGTGCCGGCCGACGCCGCGCCGCGGCATCCGCTCGCCCTCTCGGGAGGCCAGCGCCAGCGCGTGGCCATCGCCCGCGCCCTGGCCGGGTCCCCCGACGTGCTCGTGTGCGACGAACCCGTCTCGGCACTCGACGCGACCGTGCAGGCGCGCGTGCTCGACCTGTTCGACGAGATCCAGCGCGAGCACGGCCTCGCGATGCTCTTCATCTCGCACGACCTCGGCGTGATCCGCCACATGAGCGACACCGTGGCGGTCATGCGAGGCGGCCGCATCGTCGAGCAGGGCGACGCCGAGCGCGTGTTCACCGCGCCGGAGCAGGAGGTCACCGCGGCGCTGATCAGGGACTCGCCGCGGCTCGTGCGCGGCGATGGGTCGGCCGGGTTCCGCTAGGCTTGAGCGTTCTCACATTCAGGCACCTCACCATTGACTCGGTGCCGCCGATATCGAACCGGAGCATCATGACCGACACGTCGCGCATTCCCGACAAGCCCGCCCTCGAAGGGCTCGAAACGGACTGGGCCGACGCATGGGAGCGCGACGGGGTCTACGACTTCCCCCGCGCAGATGCCACCCGCGAGACGATCTACTCGATCGACACGCCTCCGCCCACGGCCTCCGGTTCGCTGCACATCGGCCACGTGTTCTCGTACACGCACACCGACGTCATGGCGCGATTCCAGCGCATGCGCGGCCGCCACGTGTTCTACCCGATGGGCTGGGACGACAACGGCCTGCCCACCGAGCGCCGTGTGCAGAACTACTACGGCGTGCGCTGCGACCCCACCCTCCCCTACGAGGCCGGCTTCGTGCCGCCGTTCGAGGGCGGCGACGGCAAGTCGACCAAGGCGGCGGACCAGAAGCCCATCAGCCGCCGCAACTTCATCGAGCTGTGCGAGCGCCTCACGGTCGAAGACGAGAAGCAGTTCGAGGCGCTCTGGCGCACGCTCGGCCTCTCGGTCGACTGGAAGCAGAGCTACCGCACCATCGCCGACGAGGCGATCTTCACCTCGCAGCTCGCCTTCGTGCGCAACGTCGAGCGCGGCGAGGCCTACCAGGCGCTCGCGCCCACCCTGTGGGACGTCACGTTCCGCACGGCCGTCGCCCAGGCCGAGCTCGAAGACCGCGAGCAGCCCGGCCACTACCACCGCGTGTCGTTCCACCGTCCCGACGGCGGCACGATCGAGATCGAGACGAGCCGCCCCGAGCTCATCGCGGCGTGCGTCGCCCTCGTCGCGCACCCCGACGACGAGCGCTACCAGCCGCTCTTCGGCACGACCGTCACGAGCCCCGTGTTCGGCGTCGAGGTGCCCGTGCTCGCGCACCACCTCGCCCAGAAGGACAAGGGCACCGGCATCGCCATGATCTGCACCTTCGGCGACGTCACCGACGTCGTCTGGTGGCGCGAACTCGACCTGCCGAACCGCGCGATCATGGGCTTCGACGGCCGCATCGTCGCCGACGCCCCCGACGCCATCACGAGCGAAGCCGGCCGCGCCGCGTTCGCCGAGATCGCCGGCAAGACCGCGTTCTCGGCCAAGCAGGCCGTCGTCGACCTGCTTCGCGCCTCGGGCGACCTGCTCGGCGAGCCGAAGGCGATCACCCACCCCGTGAAGTTCTTCGAGAAGGGCGACCGCCCGCTCGAGATCGTCTCCACGCGCCAGTGGTACATCAGCAACGGGGCCCGCGACGCCGGCCTCAAGGAACGCCTGCTCGAGCACGGCCGCGGCATCGACTGGCACCCCGACTTCATGCGCGTGCGCTACGAGAACTGGGTCGGCGGCCTCTCGGGCGACTGGCTCGTGTCGCGCCAGCGCTTCTTCGGCGTGCCGATCCCGGTGTGGTACCCCCTCGACGAGGCCGGCGACCCGAAGTTCGACGAGCCCATCGTCGCCACGCGCGACCTCCTGCCCGTCGACCCGTCGTCGGCGCCCGCGCCCGGTTTCGACGAGGCCCAGCGCGGCGCACCCGGCGGCTTCATCGGCGAGCACGACGTCATGGACACGTGGGCGACCTCGTCGCTGACCCCTCAGCTCGCGGGCGGCTGGGAGCGCGACCCCGAGCTCTTCGACCTCGTCTACCCGTACTCGCTGCGTCCGCAGGGCCAGGACATCATCCGCACCTGGCTGTTCAGCTCCACGCTCCGCGCCGAGCTCGAGCACGGCTCGGCTCCTTGGGCGAACGCGGCGATCTCGGGCTTCATCGTCGACCCCGACCGCAAGAAGATGTCGAAGTCGAAGGGCAACGTCGTGACCCCGGCGGGCCTGCTCGAACAGCACGGCTCCGACGCGGTGCGCTACTGGGCCGCGTCCTCGCGCCTCGGCACCGATGCGTCGTTCGACCCGCAGAACCCGACGCAGGTGAAGATCGGCCGACGCCTCGCCATCAAGGTGCTGAACGCCGCGAAGTTCATCCTCGGATTCGAGGGCGCAGCGGATGCCGCCGTCACCGAGCCCGTCGATCGCAGCATGCTCGCCGAGCTCGCCGAGGTCGTCGCGAAGGCCACGAAGTCGCTCGAGTCCTACGACCACGCGCGTGCGCTCGAGCTCTCCGAGACCTTCTTCTGGACGTTCTGCGACGACTACCTCGAGCTCGTGAAGGAGCGCGCCTACGGCGAGCCCAGCGCCGAGCAGGCGTCCGCCGTCGCCGCACTCAAGACCGCGCTCTCGGTGCTGCTGCGCCTCTTCGCGCCCGTGATCCCGTTCGCGACCGAAGAGGTCTGGAGCTGGTCCAACGAGGGCTCGGTGCACCACGCGGCCTGGCCGACGCCCGACGAGCTCGCCGCCCGCGGCGAAGCCGGAACCGAGCTGCTCGTGGTCTCGAGTCTCGCGCTGACCGGCATCCGTCGTGCGAAGACCGCCGCGAAGGCATCGCAGAAGACACCCGTCACCCGTGCGGTCATCGCCGCACCCGCAGCGACCGTGGCTCTGCTCACGGCCGTCGCATCGGACCTGCGTGCGGTGGGGCGCATCGCAGAGCTCTCGTTCGTCGAAGGCGACGACTTCGAGGTCCGCGACATCGAACTTGAAACGCCCGAGGCTTAGGGGGGCCCATGACACACGAGATCCGACCTTCCACCGAAGAGGACTTCTTCGGCTGGCTGCCATTGTTCGAGGCGTACTGCCGGTTCTACGAGACCGAGCTCGACGACGCCAAGGCGCTCATCGTCTGGAACTGGATCCGCGATGAGCACGACCCGCTGCAGGCGGCGTTCGCGGTCGACGATGAGGGCAAGCCCGTCGGGCTCGTGCACTACCGCGTGGTTCCCGACAGCCTGTCGGCCACGAAGGGCATGTACCTCGACGACCTGTACGTCGCCGACGAGGCACGCGGTTCGGGGCTCGGCCGTTCGCTGATCGAGTACGTGCACGCCCGTGCCGCCGAGATCGGCTCGGCCGGGGTCTCGTGGATCACCGCGGCCGACAACGAGTACGCGCAGCGCATCTACGACGAGGTCGCGACCCGAACGAGTTGGGTCACCTACGAGATGCACGCCTGATGCAGCTCGGAACCCGGTGGGCGTTCGGCGCGCAGCCGCCGGTCTCGGTACCGGCGGAACTGCGCGAGCAGATCGCCGCGCTCGAGGCCGCGCGAGCGGATGCCGCGGGCCACTGGACGCTGACCTGGCTCGAGGGGCGACCGATCGCCGAACTCGACGACGGCACCCGGGTCACGCTCGCGGGCGTGATCGAGCCGCACAGCGACGAGGCCGACACCGACGAGTGGTGAGCTGATCGGCTCAGCCGCGCGCGATGATCACGTCTTGCGGCCCTGCGTTGTGGGCCAGGTGTGCGAGCGCAGGGGTCCGCCGGGGGCCGGTGGCGTTCATCCTCGGACGCCCTGCCGGTAGGGTCGCCTGATGGATGCCGTCACGAACCCGCTGATCGAACCGAGCCCGCTCCCCTACGCGCTCCCGCTGTTCGGCCTCATCCGTGCCGAGCACTACGCGGAGGCGCTCGAGCAGGCGATGGCCGGCCAGCGGCGCGACATCGAGGCGATCGCGAGCGATCCGGCCGAGCCGACGTTCCAGAACACGATGCTGCCGCTCGAGCGGTCGGCGCTCGCGCTCGACCGGGTGCTCGCGGTCTTCGAGAACGCGAGCTCGGCCGACACCGACGAGGAACTCGAGGCGCTCGACGCCCGATTCGCTCCCCTGCTGGCGGCCCACCGCGACGCCATCAGCCTCGATCAACGGCTGTTCGCCCGCATCCGGCAGATCTTCGACCGTCGAGACGAGCTCGATCTCGCACCCGACGAGCGATATCTCGTCGAGCGCGCGCATCACGAGGCGCTGCTCGCGGGAACGGCGCTCGACGACGTCAGCAGGGCGCGGCTCGGCGAGGTGAACGAACGCCTGTCGGTGCTCACGACCGCGTTCCAGCAGCACCTGCTCGCCGATACGAACGACCTCGCGCTCCACGTGACCGATGAGCTGCGCCTCGCGGGCCTCGACGCGGGCGCGATCTCGGCCGCACGTGCGTCCGCCGAGGCGCGCGGCCTCGATGGTTGGCTCCTGACGCTCGTGCTGCCGACCGGGCAGCCTGCGCTCGCCTCGCTCACCGACGACGCGACCCGCGACGACCTGCTCGCCGCCTCGCGTGCCCGAGGCATTCGCGGCGGATCACACGATACGCGGGAGACCCTCCTCGAGATCGTCCGGCTGCGCGCCGAGCGTGCCGGCCTGCTCGGGTTCGCCTCGCACGCCGCGGCCGTGACCGCCGGGCAGACGGCCGGCAGCCCGGAGGCGGTCGCCGCCCTCCTCTCCGAACTCACCGCGCCCGCGATGCGCAACGTCGAGCGCGAACGCGACGAGCTCGCCGCGCTGGCGGTGAGCATCGGAGCCCGGTCGGTCGAGGCATCCGACTGGGCGCTGCTCGCCGAGCACGTCTCGGCCGAGCGCGACGCCCTCGACCCGGCGGAGGTGCGTCGGTACCTCGAGTTCGAACGCGTGCTCGTCGACGGGGTGTTCCATGCGGCGGCACTGCTCTACGGGTTGCGTTTCGCCTCCCGCCCCGACCTCATCGGCTACCACCCCGACACGCGCGTCTACGAGGTCTTCGAGGAGGACGGCGCGCAGGTCGGGCTCTACCTGCTCGACCCCTACACGCGCGACTCCAAGCGCGGCGGCGCCTGGATGAGTTCCCTCGTCGAGCAATCCGAGCTCACGGGCCTGCTGCCGGTCGTGGTCAACAACCTGAACATCCCGAAGCCCGCCGAGGGCGAGCCGACGCTGCTCACGTTCGACGAGGCCGGCACGCTCTTCCACGAGTTCGGGCACGCGTTGCACGGGCTCCTCGCGCGAACGCGGTTCCCGTCGCAGTCCGGCACCCGGGTGTTCCGCGACTTCGTCGAGTTGCCGAGCCAGGTGAACGAGCTGTGGCTCATCCGCCCCGAGATCCTCGCGAACTTCGCCGTGCACCACGAGACGGGCGAGCGGATGCCGCAGCACCTCGCCGAACGGCTGCAGGCGACCGCGGGTGTCGAGTCGGGCTTCTCCACCGCCGAGTACCTCGCCGCGGCCGCGCTCGACCAGGCGTGGCATGGGCTGCGGCCCGGATCCGCGGTCGACGACGTGGCGGCGTTCGAGGCCGAGGCACTCGCGACGGCGGGCCTCGCGCATCCGCTCGTGCCGCCGCGCTACGCGAGCACGTACTTCGCGCACGTGTTCGCGGGCGGGTACGACGCGGGCTACTACTCGTACATCTGGAGCGAGGTGCCCGGCGCCGACATCATGGCGTGGTTCGAAGCCAACGGTGGTGCGACCCGCGAGAACGGCGACCGGTTCCGGCGCGAGATCCTGGCACCGGGTGGCTCCCGTGATCCGCGGGAGTCGATCAGGGCGCTGCTCGGACGCGACGTGTCGATCGCCCCGCTGCTGGCTCGCCGTGGGCTCGGCTGAGGGGTCGAGCAACTCGGGGGCCGGACCCCGCTGCAACGGCGGATGCCCCGTGCAGGCGAGCTGCACGGGGCATCCGTGAATCGAGTGGCGAAGCGCCTCAGATGGCGAAGCCGAGCGCGCGCATCATGTCGCGCCCGTCGTCGGTGATGCGCTCGGGGCCCCACGGCGGCATCCACACCCAGTTGATGCGGAACGCCTCGACGACCCCGTCGAGCGCCTCGGCGGTCTGCTCCTCGAGCACGTCGGTGAGCGGGCAGCCGGCGCTCGTGAGCGTCATATGGATGATCAGCGCGTTGTTCTCGTCATCCCAGCCGAGGTCGTAGATGAGGCCGAGGTCGACGACGTTGACGCCGAGTTCGGGGTCGACGACGTCCTTCAGCGCCTCTTGAACCTCGTCGTAGCGCTCTGGTGCGAGTGAGGTGGCCATGATCGGGATTCTACCTGTGCCTACTCGGCCGCCGACTCGGCGACCTGGTACCGGTCGTAGCCCTCTTCTTCGAGTCGGTCGGCGAGCTCGGGGCCGCCCTGCTCGGCGATGCGACCCGCGACGAACACGTGCACGAAGTCGGGCTTGATGTAGCGCAGGATGCGCGTGTAGTGGGTGATCAGCAGCACGCCGAGGCCGGTGTTGGCCTTCGCGCGGTTGACGCCCTCGGAGACGATCTTCAGCGCGTCGACGTCGAGGCCGGAGTCGGTCTCGTCGAGCACCGCGAACTTCGGCTTGAGCAGCTCGAGCTGGAGGATCTCATTGCGCTTCTTCTCGCCGCCCGAGAAGCCCTCGTTGACGTTGCGCTCGGCGAACGCCTTGTCCATCTTGAGGTTCTTCATCGACTCGCGGACGTCCTTGACCCACGTGCGCACCGACGGGGCTTCGCCGTCGATCGCGGTCTTCGCGGTGCGGAGGAAGTTCGTGACGGTCACGCCGGGGATCTCGACCGGGTACTGCATCGCGAGGAACAGGCCGACGCGCGCACGCTCGTCGACGCTCATCTCGAGCACGTTCTCGCCGTCGAGCAGGATCTCGCCCTCGACGACGTTGTACTTGGGGTGGCCGGCGATCGTGTAGGCCAGCGTCGACTTGCCGGAGCCGTTCGGGCCCATGATGGCGTGGATCTCGCCCTCGTTGATGACGAGGTCGACGCCGCGGAGGATCTCGCGGGTTCCCTGGTCGGTCTCGACGTTGACATGCAGGTTCTTGATCTCGAGCACGGACATGGTGTTGAGGATTCTCTTTCGTTGATCGGCCGCACGGGCCGGAAACTGATTCAGACGGCCAGGGTGACCGCGGGGTCGATGTGCACGTCGCCGTCGGTGATCTGCACCTGGTAGACGGGCACGGGTTCGTAGGCGGGGAGCGTGAGCGGCTTGCCGGTCTTCAGCGAGAACTTCGACCCGTGCGCCCAGCACTCCAAGGTGTCGTCCTCGACGAAGCCCTCGGAGAGGGAGATGTCGCCGTGCGTGCAGACGTCGCCGATGGCGAACACGTCGCCCGCGGAGTCCTTGACGACCGCGATGGGCACGCCCTCGAGCACGAAGCGCGAGGCCTCGTTCTCAGCGAGGTCGGCCACCGAGCAGACTCGAACGGATGCCACGTCAGCGCCCTTCCAGCTCAGCCTCGAGTGCGGCGATGAGCCGCTCCTCGAGCTCGGCCGAGCCGATCTTCTGGACGATCTCGGTGAGGAAGCCGCGCACGACGAGTCGGCGCGCCTCGGCCTCGGTGATGCCGCGGGCCATCAGGTAGAACAGCTGCTCGTCGTCGAAGCGACCGGTGGCACTCGCGTGTCCGGCGCCCTCGATGTCGCCCGTCTCGATCTCGAGGTTCGGCACCGAGTCGGCGCGCGTTCCGTCGGTGAGCACGAGGTTGCGGTTCTGCTCGTAGCTGTCGGTGCCCGGTGCGGTCTGTGCGATCAGCACGTCGCCGACCCAGACGGTGCGCGCGCCCGCGCCCTGCAGTGCACCCTTGTAGGTCACGCGGCTGCGGGTGTGCGGTGCGTCGTGGTGCACGAAGACCTGCTGCTCGAGGTGCTGTCCGGCGTCGGCGAAGTAGAGGCCGAGGGCCTCGATGTCGGCGCCCTGCTCGGCGAGGTGGGTCGACGGGTTGACGCGCACGACCTTGCCGCCGAGCGAGACGACGATGTGCTTGAGGAACGCGTCGCGGCCGATGCGGGCGAAGTGGCTGCCGAGGTGCACCGCCTCGTCGCCCCACTCCTGGAGCGAGACGACCGTGAGGGAGGCGCCCTCGCCGACGACGATCTCGACGTTCTCGGAGAGGCGGGCTTCGCCTTCGCCGGCGAGCACGACGAGGCCGCGGCTGTTCGGCGCGATCTCGATCACGGTGTGGGCTGCGCGCGGCGCATCGCCGAGGCCGGTGCGGGTGATGACCGCGACCTTCTCGTCGTCGCCGGTCACGCGCACGAGCAGGGCCTCGTCGAACGAGCTCCAGGCGTTGGCCGATGCGCGCTCCTCGGGGATGCCGGCGCGGCCGATGCGGTCGTCGCCGCGCGGGATCCAGGAGAGCTCGACGCCCTCGACGGGCTCGGCGGCGAGGCCGAGACGGCTGCCGTCGAGCTCACCGCCGGTGAGGTCGGCGAAGGCGGCGACGGGTGAGAGCTTCCACTCGCGTTCGCGGCCGTGCACGGGGTCGAAGTCCTCGACGTTCACCGAGCGGAAGCGCTCGGAGCGCGTCTGCACGGGCACGAAGGCGCCGTCGGAGTGCGCGACGAGGCCGTGCTGTCCTTCGGTGGCCGAATGCGATGATCCCGGTGCGGTGCTGGTCATCTGGGCGGTCACTACTAGCCCACCGATCCTTCCATGCCCATCTCGATGAGCTTGTTGAGTTCCATCGCGTACTCCATGGGGAGTTCGCGGGCGATCGGCTCGATGAACCCGCGCACGATCATCGACATGGCCTCGGTCTCGTCGATGCCGCGGCTCATCAGGTAGAAGAGCTGCTCCTCGCTGACCTTCGAGACGGTCGCCTCGTGGCCGAGCTTCACGTCGTCGACGCGGATGTCGATCGCGGGGTACGTGTCGGACCGCGAGATCGTGTCGACGAGCAGCGCGTCGCAGACGACGCTGTTCGCCGAGTGGTGCGCGTTGGCGTCGATGCGGACCTCGCCGCGGTAGCCGGCGCGGCCGCCGCCGCGGGCGATCGACTTCGAGACGATCGACGACTGCGTGTACGGCGCCATGTGGATCATCTTCGCGCCGGCGTCCTGGTGCTGGCCGGGGCCGGCGAAGGCGACCGAGAGCGTCTCGCCCTTGGCGTGCTCGCCCATGAGGAAGATCGACGGGTACTTCATCGTGACCTTCGAGCCGATGTTGCCGTCGACCCACTCCATCGTGGCGCCTTCGGCCGCGGTGGCACGCTTCGTGACGAGGTTGTAGACGTTGTTCGACCAGTTCTGGATCGTCGTGTAGCGAACGCGCGCGTTCTTCTTCACGATGATCTCGACGACGGCCGAGTGCAGCGAGTCCGACTTGTAGATCGGCGCCGTGCAGCCCTCGATGTAGTGCACGTAGCTGCCCTCGTCGGCGATGATCAGCGTTCGCTCGAACTGGCCCATGTTCTCGGTGTTGATGCGGAAGTAGGCCTGCAGCGGGATCTCGACGTGAACGCCGGGCGGCACGTAGACGAACGAGCCGCCCGACCACACGGCCGTGTTCAGCGCGGCGAACTTGTTGTCGCCGGCCGGGATCACGGTGCCGAAGTACTCCTCGAAGAACTCGGGGTGCTCCTTCAGTGCGGTGTCGGTGTCCATGAAGATGACGCCCTGGCGCTCGAGCTCTTCGTTGATCTGGTGGTAGACCACCTCGGACTCGTACTGCGCGGCGACGCCGGCGACGAGCCGCTGGCGCTCGGCCTCGGGGATGCCGAGCTTCTCGTAGGTGTTCTTGATGTCGTCGGGCAGGTCTTCCCAGGTCTGGGCCTGCTTCTCGGTCGAGCGCACGAAGTACTTGATGTTGTCGAAGTCGATCTCCGAGAGATCGGCGCCCCAGGTCGGCATGGGCTTGCGCTCGAAGAGTTGCAGGGCGCGCTGGCGGCGCTGCAGCATCCACTCGGGTTCGCTCTTCAGCGCGGAGATGTCGGCGACGACCTCCGGCGAGATGCCGCGTCGGGCGGATGCCCCGGCGGCGTCGGAGTCGGACCAGCCGAACTCGTACGTGCCGAGTCCTTCCAGTTCCGGGCGATCGATCAGTACGTCCGTCATGCTCTCCCTCTTCTCCTCCCGTGCAACCGGCTATCAGGCCGGCCCATCGCCTCTCGTGAGTCGAGGCGCTCGTGGAGATGGTGATGATGTGCGGGTGGCGTCTATGCAAACCTAAGATGGTCGGGTACCGCATCGCGCGTTCTCGCGCGCCTCGCGGGATTCCCCAACCACCCAAGTCTATAGGGTCGCGCCGCGCACTGGTCCGTACTCCCAGTGCCGTCACAGGCCGACCCGGAGCAGGACTCCCAGCGTGAACCGCTTCACCGCGTGGCTCCCCCAGCACGTCGACCGCCGCATCCGCATCTTCGCGTGGCTCTCCTTCATCGCCCAGACGATGATCATCGCCACGGGCGGTGCCGTGCGCCTGACCGGCTCGGGCCTCGGCTGCCCGACCTGGCCGACGTGCACGCCGGGTTCCCTCGTGCCGACCGAGGAGCTCACGTACCACTCGCTCATCGAGTTCGGCAACCGGCTCATGACGGGCGTGGTGGGCATCGTCGCGTTGATCCTCTTCGTGCTCGTGTGGCGCCTCCGCGCCGAACGTCCCGACCTGTTCACTCTCTCGTTCATCGTCGGCGCCGGCATCATCGCGCAGGCCCTCGTCGGCGGCATCACGGTGTGGACCGGCCTGAATCCGTTCATCGTCGGGTTCCACTACGTGACCTCGCTCACCCTCGTCTGCGTCGCCGCGGCCTTCCTGGTGCGCATGGATGCCTCCCCGGGGCCGCGCGAACGCGCCGTGCCCGGCTGGTACCTCGGCCTCGCCCACGCGACGAGCGCCGTGCTCGCGATCTCGATCCTCTTCGGCATCCTCACCACCGGCGCGGGCCCGCACTCGGGCGACGCGGAGGCGGGGCGCAACGGGTTCGACGCCGAGGTGCTCGAGCACATCCACGCGTGGCCCGGATACGCGATGTTCGCGCTGACCATCGCGCTCGTGATCGGCGCCTGGATCAAGAAGCTCCCGACGCTCCGCTGGGCGCTCGTGCTGCTCGGCGTCGAGCTCGTGCAGATCCTCATCGGCCTCTACCAGGCGCGCAACGGCCTCCCGCCGCTCGCCGTGGGCGTGCACATGGTGCTCGCCGCGCTCCTCGCCGCCACGATGACCGTCGTGATCCTGCACCTCAGGCGCCCGGTGGCGACGGATGCCGCGGCGACCGACTCCCCGGTCGAGGCGGCAGCGCGCTGATGCTCGTCCGCCATCGTGGCCGCGAGCCGTTCATCTCGCCCGATGCCACGGTGGCGCCCGGGGCGGTGATCTCCGGCGACGTCGTCGTCGAGGCCGGCGCGCGCATCCTGCACGGCGCCGTGCTCACCGGCGAGGACGGCCAAGTGCGCATCGGCGCCGAGACCGTCGTGCTCGAGCATGCCGTCATCCGCGGCCGCGCGGGGCATCCGGCGATCGTCGGCGCTCACGTCATGATCGGCCCGCACGCCCACGTCAACGGCGCGACGATCGGCGACGAGGCCTTCATCGCGACCGGTGCCGCGGTGTTCCCCGGCGGCGTCGTCGGAGCTGGCGCCGAGGTGCGCGTGAACGCCGTCGTGCACGTGAACACCACGCTCGACCCCGCGGCCGTGGTCCCGATCGGGTGGGTCGCCGTCGGCACGCCGGCGCAGTTGTTCAGTCCCGACCGGCACGACGAGATCTGGGCGGTGCAGCGCACGCTCGACTTTCCGGGCACCGTCTACGGCGTCACGCGCGACGACGGCCCGGCCGAGATCCTACGCCGGCAGTCGGCGTTCTACGCCGCCCACGACGACGACGTGATCCTCGACGAGCGACAGTGACGCGACATCCGCACGCCCGACGACGAGGCCTGCAGACCACGTGGCCTGCCGGCTAGAAGGGCAGCAGCGGGTCGATGCCGACCGCGAGGAAGACCAGCGTGAGGTACGCGATCGAGCCGTGGAACACCCGCATCGGCGAGACCTGCACGTGGCGGATCGCCAGGTTGTACAGGCGGTGCGTCTCGTAGATGAACCAGGCACCCGTGACGAGCGCGACGCTCGAGTAGAGCAGGCCCATGCCGGCCACCGGGATGAGCAGCAACGTGCAGGCGACGGTCGCCCACGCGTACAGGATGACCTGCAGTCCGACCTGGGCGCGCCCGCGCACCACGGCGAGCATCGGCACGCCGGCGGCCGCGTAGTCGTCCTTGTACTTCATCGAGAGCGGCCAGTAGTGCGGCGGCGTCCAGAGGAAGATGATCAGGAACAGGATGAACGGCGGCCAGCTCAGGTCGCCGGTGACCGCGGCCCAGCCGATGAGCACGGGCATGCAGCCCGCGATGCCGCCCCAGACGATGTTCTGCGCCGTGCGGCGCTTCAGGATCAGGCTGTAGAAGACGACGTACAGCAGGATGGCGGCGAGCGAGAGCGCCGCGGCGACCCAGTTCGTGAACAGGCCGAGCCAGATGATCGACGCGAGGCCGAGGCCGTAGGCGAACACGAGGGCCTCGCGGTCGGTCAGTTCGCCGGTGACCAGCGGGCGGCCCTGCGTGCGCTTCATGACGCGATCGATGTCGCGGTCGATGTAGCAGTTGAACGCACCGGCCGACCCGGCGCTCATGGCGCCGCCGATCAGCGTCGCGACCATGAGCCAGAGGCTCGGCAGCCCGTTCTGGGCGAGGATCATCGTCGGCGCCGTGACCACGAGCAGCAGCTCGATCACGCGCGGCTTCGTGAGCGCGAGGTACGCCGAGAGCTTGCGCTTCAGGGTCGGCTCGGTCGTCGCTTGCCGCGTCTCAACTGCTGCCTGCATCGCTCCTCTTCCGCGCGGGCGCGACGAACACGACGCGGCCCACACGGCATTCTATGTCATCCGGCGTCATCGGCATCCCCAGTGCGACCCCGGCGCTCCGGCCGATCCGGCCGACCTCACATGCCTCCGATCGAGCCGTGAACCCACCGTCACGTCCGCGAAACTGAGCCTTTCCATATACTTTGAGCATGCGGGCCTTCCCGCGTTGTTCACGACCCACACACTTCCGCGGGGTGTGGGCGTGCGCGCAGGATGGCAACGTCGCCGCAGCGATTTCCCTGGCCGACCGAGAACCTCGGGGCCGCTCACCATCGGAAGGAACACTCCACTCGTGACTCACCTGAACTGGGAGACCATCGACGATCGCGCTGTCGACACCGCACGCATCTTGGCGGCCGACGCCGTCGAGAAGGTCGGGAACGGCCACCCCGGCACGGCCATGAGCCTCGCTCCCGCCGCGTACCTGCTGTTCCAGAAGGTCATGCGCCGCGACCCCGCCGACCACCAGTGGCTCGGCCGCGACCGCTTCATCCTGTCGGTGGGCCACAGCTCGCTGACCCAGTACGTGCAGCTCTACCTGGCCGGCGACGGACTCGAGCTCGACGACCTGAAGGCGCTGCGCACCTGGGGCTCGAAGACCCCCGGCCACCCCGAGTACGGCCACACCGACGGCGTCGAGATCACCACGGGCCCGCTCGGCCAGGGTCTCGCCTCCGCGGTCGGCTTCGCCTACGCCTCGCGCTTCGAGCGCGGGCTGTTCGACCCGGATGCCGCGGCCGGCACGAGCCCGTTCGACCACAACGTCTACGTGATCGCCGGCGACGGCGACCTGCAGGAGGGCGTGACCAGCGAGGCATCCTCGCTCGCCGGCCACCAGCAGCTCGGCAACCTCGTCGTGATCTACGACTCCAACCAGATCTCCATCGAGGACGACACCAACATCGCCTTCACCGAAGACGTCGCGGCACGCTACGCGGCGTACGGATGGCACGTCCAGACCGTCGACTGGAAGAAGACCGGCCAGTACGTCGAAGACGTGGCCGAGCTGAACGACGCGCTCGAGGCCGCCAAGGGCGAGACCTCCAAGCCGTCCATCATCATCCTGAAGACCATCATCGGATGGCCCTCCCCCGGCAAGCAGAACTCCGGCAAGATCCACGGTTCGGCCCTCGGCGCCTCCGAGCTCGCCGCCACCAAGGAGGTGCTCGGCTTCGACCCCGAGCAGACGTTCGTCGTCGCCGAAGAGGTCATCGAGCACACCCGTGGCGCGCTCGAGCGCGGCGCGGCGCTGAAGGCCGAGTGGCAGGTGTCCTTCGACGCGTGGGCCGAGGCCAACCCCGAGCGCAAGCAGCTCCTCGACCGCCTCGAGGCCGGCGAGCTCCCCGCGGACCTCGCCGACGCGCTCCCCGCGTTCGAGAGCGGCACCGAGGTGTCGACCCGCGCCGCGAGCGGCAAGGTCATCAACGGCCTCGCCGCGCAGCTGCCCGAGTTCTGGGGCGGCTCGGCCGACCTCGCCGAGTCGAACCTCACGACCATCAACGGGGCGGCCTCGTTCATCCCGACCGAATGGTCGACGCACGAGTTCTCGGGCAACCCGTATGGCCGCGTGCTGCACTTCGGCATCCGTGAGCACGCGATGGCCGCGATCGTCAACGGCATCGTCCTGCACGGCAAGACACGTCCGTTCGGCGGCACGTTCCTCATCTTCAGCGACTACATGCGCCCTGCCGTGCGTCTGGCCGCGCTCATGAAGGTGCCCTCGATCTTCGTCTGGACGCACGACTCCGTCGCGCTCGGCGAAGACGGCCCGACGCACCAGCCGATCGAACAGCTCGCGACGCTCCGGGCGATCCCCGGGTTCTCGGTCGTCCGTCCGGCCGACGCCAACGAGACGGCCGCGGCCTGGCTCGAGATCCTGAAGCGGCGCGACGCCCCGGTCGGCATCGCCCTCACGCGCCAGAACATCCCGGTGTTCGCTCGCGGCGCGGGCGAGGCGTCCGGTGACGTGTTCGCCTCGACCGACGGGGTCGCGAAGGGCGCCTACGTGCTCGCCGAGGCGGCGTCCGGCACGCCCGACGTGATCCTCATCGCCACGGGCTCCGAGGTGCAACTGGCCGTCGCCGCTCGCGAGCAGCTCGCAGCAGAGGGCATCCAGGCTCGCGTCGTCTCGGCGCCCAGCCTCGACTGGTTCGCCGAGCAGGATGCCGCGTACCGCGAGTCCGTGCTGCCCGCCGCCGTCACCGCGCGCGTGTCGGTCGAGGCCGGCGTCGCGCTCAGCTGGGACAAGATCGTGGGCGACCGCGGTCGCTCGGTCTCGATCGAGCACTTCGGCGCCTCCGCCGACTACAAGACGCTGTTCCGCGAGTTCGGCATCACGACCGAAGCCGTCGTCGCCGCTGCCAAGGATTCGCTCGCGTCGGCCTGACGCGAGCAAGAAGGAGATTCGAGATCATGACCACCACCCCCACCGCAGACCTCTCGGCAGCCGGCGTCAGCATCTGGCTCGACGACCTCTCGCGCGAGCGCATCGTCTCAGGAGGCCTCGAGAAGCTGATCGCCGAGCGCAACGTCGTCGGCGTGACCACCAACCCCACGATCTTCGCGGGTGCGCTCACGAACGGCGCCGCATACGCCGAGCAGGTCGCGGCCCTGGCCGCGGCCGGCGCCGACGTCGACACCGCCGTGTTCGAGATCACCACCGACGACGTCCGCGCGGCGTCGGACATCTTCCGCCCGGTCTACGACGCGAGCAACGGCTACGACGGTCGTGTCTCGATCGAGGTCGCGCCCGACCTGGCGCACGACACCGACGGCACGATCGCCTCCGCCAAGGCGCTCTGGGCCAAGGTCGACCGCCCCAACGCGATGATCAAGATCCCCGCGACCATCGAGGGGCTCGACGCCATCACCGCGGCGATCGGCGCCGGCATCAGCGTGAACGTGACGCTCATCTTCAGCCTCGACCGCTACCGCGCCGTCATCGCCGCCTACCTCGCCGGGCTCGAGATCGCGAAGGAGGCCGGCATCGACCTGTCGACCATCCACTCGGTCGCCTCGTTCTTCGTCTCGCGCGTCGACAGCGAGATCGACAAGCGCCTCGAGGCGATCGGCACCGACGAGGCCATCGCCCTGAAGTCGAAGGCCGGCGTCGCGAACGCCCAGCTCGCCTACGAGCTCTTCGAGCAGGAGTTCGCCGGCGAACGTGCCGCGGCACTGCTCGAGGCCGGGGCGAACAAGCAGCGCCCGCTGTGGGCCTCGACCGGCGTGAAGGACCCTGCACTGCCCGATACCCTCTACGTGACCGGACTGGTCGCGCAGGGAGTCGTGAACACCATGCCCGAGAAGACGCTCGAGGCCACCTTCGACCACGGCGTCGTCGAAGGCGACAGCATCACGGGCGCGTACGCGGCCGCAACCGCCGTGCTCGACGCCCTGGCGTCGGTCGGCGTGTCCTACGACGACGTGACGGCGCTCCTCGAGCGCGAGGGCGTCGAGAAGTTCATCGTCTCGTGGCACGAGCTCCTCGACACCGTCACCGGCGCGCTGGAGGGTGCACGATGAGCTTCCGCATCGCCGTCAGCGGCGCCGCGGCCGAAGCCGTCCGCACGGCCGTACCGGCCCTCGTGGCCGACCTCGTCGCGAGTGGCATCACGGCCCAGGACGGGGCGCTCTGGGGCCCCGCGGCCGAGGAGGAGTCGAACAAGCGACTCGGCTGGACCGAGGCGGTCGCGATCTCGCGCCCGCTCGTCGCCGAGATCGAGGCGCTCCGTGCCGAGCTCCACGCCGCCGGGGTCGAGCACATCGTGCTCGCGGGCATGGGCGGCTCGTCGCTCGCGCCCGAGGTGATCACCCGCACGGCCGGCGTCGACCTCACCGTGCTCGATTCCACGGAGCCGGGCCAGGTCCGTGCCGCCCTCGCAGACCGCCTCGCCGTGTCGGCGCTGGTCGTGTCGTCGAAGTCGGGATCCACCGTCGAGACCGACAGTCAGCGCCGCGTGTACGAGCAGGCCTTCACCGAGGCCGGCATCGACCCGTTGACCCGCATCGTGATCGTCACGGACCCCGGTTCGCCCCTCGACGAGTCGGCACGGGCCGCGGGCTACCGCGTGTTCAACGCCGACCCGAACGTGGGCGGCCGCTACTCGGCGCTCACCGCGTTCGGCCTCGTGCCGTCCGGCCTCGCGGGCGTCGACATCGCCGAGATCCTCGACGAGGCCGAGAGCATCGAGCTCGCACTCGCGGTCGACTCCCCCGAGAATCCCGGCCTCGTGCTCGGTGCGGCGATCGCCGCGACCAGCCCTCGCCGCGACAAGCTCGCGATCGTCGCCGACGGCACGCACATCGTCGGCTTCGCCGACTGGGCCGAGCAGCTGATCGCGGAGTCGACGGGCAAGGAGGGCACGGGCATCCTTCCCGTCGTCCTCGAGACGAGCGCTCCCGAGCTCACCGAAGACCTCCCCGACCTCCAGGTCGTGCGGGTGGTCGACGACGCCGGACTCGAGCAGCTCGTCGACGACGGCACCGACGAGATCCGCGTGTCCGGCACCCTCGGTGCGCAGTTGCTCGTCTGGGAGTACGCCACCGCCGTCGCGGGTCGCCTGCTCGGCATCAATCCCTTCGACCAGCCCGATGTGGAGTCCGCCAAGATCGCCGCCCGCGGACTGCTCGACGCCCGCCCCGAGCCGACGCCCGCCGCGTTCGTCGCCGCCGGCATCGAGGTGCGCGGCACGCCCGAGGTCATCGGAGCGTCGAGCGACCTCGAGTCGGCCATCGAGGTGCTGCTCGAGGAGCTGCCCGAGAACGGCTACCTGTCGGTCCAGGCCTACGTCGACCGGGTCGCGCACCCCGAGCTCGAAGAGCTCCGCGCGCGCCTCGCCGCGCGCGCCGGGCGCCCGGTGACCTTCGGCTGGGGCCCGAGGTTCCTGCACTCGACCGGACAGTTCCACAAGGGCGGCCCAGCCGTCGGCGTGTTCCTGCAGGTGACCCAGGCCGTCGCCGAAGACCTCTCGATCCCCGAGCGTCCGTTCACCTTCGGCCAGCTCATCGCCGCGCAGGCGTCGGGCGACTCGAGCGTGCTCGCCGACCTCGGTCGTCCGGTGCTGACGCTCACCCTCACCGACCCGACGACGAACGTCGCCGCGCTCTTCGACGCCATCGGCTGATCCAGGAAGGGTCCACATGCCTCCGGCAACCATCTCCGCGGGAAACAACCCGCTTCGATCTCCGAAGGACTACCGGCTCAATCGCATCGCCGGCCCCTCGAGCCTCATCATCTTCGGCGTCACGGGCGACCTGTCGCGCAAGAAGCTGATGCCGGCCGTGTACGACCTCGCGAACCGAGGCCTGCTCCCTCCCGGATTCGCGCTCGTGGGCTTCGCCCGCCGCGACTGGCAGGACCAGGACTTCGAGAAGGTCGTTCACGATTCGGTGCGCCAGTACGCGCGCACCGAGTTCCGTGAGGACGTCTGGAAGCAGCTCGCACGCGGCATCCGCTTCGTCCAGGGCGACTTCGACGACGACGACGCATTCGACCGCCTTCGGGGCGTCGTGGCCGATCTCGACGCCGAGCGCGGAACGATGGGCAACCACGCGTTCTACCTGTCGATCCCGCCGAAGTCGTTCCCCCTCGTGACGGAGCAGCTCAAGCGATCGGGTCTCACCGAGCAGAAGAACGGCCAGTGGCGCCGTGTCGTCATCGAGAAGCCGTTCGGCTCCGACCTCAAGACGGCTCGCGAGCTGAACGACGTCGTGGCCTCGGTCTTCCCGCCCGACTCGGTGTTCCGCATCGACCACTACCTGGGCAAGGAGACCGTTCAGAACATTCTCGCCCTCCGGTTCGCGAACCAGCTCTACGAGCCCATCTGGAACGCGAACTACGTCGACCACGTGCAGATCACGATGGCCGAGGACATCGGCGTCGGCGGTCGTGCCGGCTACTACGACGGCATCGGCGCTGCGCGCGACGTGATCCAGAACCACCTGCTGCAACTGCTCGCCCTCACGGCCATGGAGGAGCCGATCTCGTTCGAGGCATCGGACCTCCGCGCCGAGAAGGAGAAGATCCTCGCGGCGGTGCGACTGCCCGAAGACCTGGCGACCGGCACGGCTCGCGGTCAGTACGCGGGCGGCTGGCAGGGCGGCGAGGAGGTCATCGGGTTCCTCGACGAGGACGGCATGAACCCCGAGTCGTTGACCGAGACGTACGCGGCCATGAAGCTCACCATCGGCACGCGCCGCTGGGCGGGCGTGCCGTTCTACCTCCGGGCCGGTAAGCGCCTCGGACGACGGGTCACCGAGATCGCGGTCGTCTTCAAGCGTGCGCCGCAGCAGCTCTTCGCCGACAGCCAGACCTCGCAGCTGGGCGAGAACGCCCTCGTGATCCGCGTGCAGCCCGACGAGGGGGTCACGATCCGGTTCGGGTCGAAGGTGCCCGGCGCGGGTATGCAGGTGCGCGACGTCACGATGGACTTCGGCTACGGCCACGCGTTCACCGAGGCCAGCCCCGAGGCGTACGAGCGGCTCATCCTCGATGTGCTGCTCGGCGATCCGCCCCTCTTCCCCCGTCAGGAGGAGGTCGAGCTCTCGTGGAAGATCCTCGACCCCATCGAGGAGTTCTGGTCCACGCAGGGCCAGCCCGAACAGTACCGCCCCGGAACGTGGGGACCGGCATCCGCCGACGCCCTGCTCGCCCGCGACGGCCGAACCTGGAGGCGTCCGTGATCGTCGACCTGCCCGACACCACCACCAGCAAGGTCTCGAAGTCGCTCGTCAAGATCCGCGAGGAGAACGGCGTCGTCGCGCTCGGACGCGTGCTCACGCTCGTCATCGCCACGACGCCCGGCGTCGAGGAGGAGGCGATCGAGGCCGCGAACGATGCGTCGCGCGAGCACCCGATGCGCGTCATCGTCGTCACGGCCGACCCCGACGAGCCCGCCGACGTCGCTCCGCGCCTCGATGCGGAGATCCGTGTCGGCGGCGACGCCGGCGCGAGCGAGGTGATCGTGCTCCGTGCGCACGGACCCGTCGCACGCGACGAGGAGAGTCTCGTCATGGCGCTCCTCCTGCCCGACGCCCCGGTGGTGACCTGGTGGCCGAGTACGGCACCCGCCGTTCCCGGTGTATCGCCGCTCGGTCGCATCGCACAGCGACGCATCACGGATGCCTCGAGCCAGCCCGACCCGCAGGCGGCGCTCCGCGCACTCGTCGACAGCTACACGCCCGGCGACGCCGACTTCGCGTGGACCCGTCTGACGCTGTGGCGTGCGCAGCTCGCGGCTGTGCTGGACCAGCCGCCGTACGCACCCGTCACCCGCGTGCACGTCACGGGCGCCGCCGACTCGCCGTCCACGACGCTCCTCGCGGCCTGGCTGCGACTGCAGCTCGACGCCCCGACCGGGTACGTCCTCACCGACGTCGCCGAGGGATCCCACGGCATCCACGGCGTCACGCTCGAACGCGAGACCGGCGTCATCGAGCTGATCAGGGACCAGCCCGGCGTCGCGACCCTCCGACAGCCCGACCAGCCGTTGCACGACGTGGCGCTGCCGCGACGGAACCTTCGCGACTGCCTGGCCGACGAGCTGCGTCGCCTCGACCCCGACGAGCTGTACGGTGAGGTGATCAGGAGCGGCCTGGCGCTGCTCAGCGAACCCGAGGCCGAGGGAGCCACCGCATGACGAACGAACGCCGAGTGCTCGTGCATCCCGACAAGGGGTCGTTGGCGAGTTCGGTCGCGGCGCGGTTCATCACGAAGATGCTCGACATCCTCGATGACCAGCCCGTCGCGCACGTCGTGCTGACGGGAGGGTCGATGGCCGGCGCCGTGCTGGAGTCCATCGCCTCGTCCCCCGCACGCACGAGCATCGACTGGTCGCGTGTGCACTTCTGGTGGGGCGATGAGCGTTGGGTCCCCGCGGGCAGCGACGAGCGCAACGACTGGATCGCCGATCGCTCCCTGCTCGACGACCTCGACCTCCCCGATGAGAACGTCCATCGGTTCCCGGCGTCGGACTCCGGGATGACGCTCGACGATGCGGCGGTCGCGTTCGCGGCCGAGCTCGCCGAACACGGCGTCGACGGAGCCGATGCGCCGGCGTTCGACATCACCTTCCTCGGTGTCGGGCCCGACGGGCACATCGCGTCGCTCTTCCCGCACCGCTCCGGCATTCAGGTGACCGACCGCACGGTGATCGCCGTCCGCAACTCCCCCAAGCCGCCGCCCGAGCGCCTCAGCCTGACCAGGCCGGTGCTGAACGCGTCGCAGCGCATCTGGTTCGTCCTGTCGGGCGCCGACAAGGCGTCGGCTCTCGGCCTGGCGCTCGCGGGTGCGAGCCGCGACGAGGTCCCGGTCGCGGGCATCAAGGGGCGTCGGCGCACCGTCTTCTTCGTGGACTCGGATGCCGCGGCGGAGGTCCCCGAGGTCCTCATCGCACGCGACTACTGAGCGAGAACCCCGCAGAACGCACGAAGAAGGGGCGAGCCGATACCGGCTCACCCCTTCTTCGTCTGCGCTCGACACCTGAGAGGAATCGAGCGGCGGAGCTCTATTCCTTGGGCGCCTGGCCGCGGCGCGCGCGGAGCTGCGTCAGGGCCTCTTCGAGGAGCGCTGCGGCTTCCTCGTCGCTGCGGCGCTCCTTCACGTAGGCGAGGTGCGTCTTGTACGGCTCGAGCTTGGAGACCGAAGGCGGGTTCTCCTTGTCGCGGCCGGCCGGCAGTCCCGTGGACGGGCTGTCGATGACCTCAGGGATCTCCTCGTCGGGCAGACTCGCCGCGAAGTAGCGGACGGTCTCGTTGCCCTGGGCGTCCCAGTAGCTCACGGCCACGCGGTCCGCGTGGAATCCGCGATCCTGCTCGCCCATGGGGCCCGCGCCGACGCGGGAACCGCGGATCGCGCTGTTTCCGGAGGCCATGCGCTCAGATTCCCGAGTCGAACTTCGTGATCAGGCCGAGGATGACGATGCACGTCACCCAGACGAGGCCCAGGATCACGGTGATGCGATTGAGATTGCGCTCTGCGACACCCGAGGCGCCGAGGCTGGACGTGACGCCGCCGCCGAACATGTCGGACAGACCGCCACCGCGGCCCTTGTGCAGGAGGATGAGCAGCGTCAGCAGGAGGCTCGTGATACCGAGCAGAACCTGCAGGACGACCTGGAGAATCTCCACGGTGAACCTTTCCGGGCACGACGAGGGGGTCTGTGCCGATATTCGAGTATAGCGGGACGAATGGCGCTGGGCCGGAGACACACGTCTCCGGCCCAGCGCCGTTCTGGAACCGAGATCCGACCGGATCAGGCTCCGACGTGCTTCTTGAAGCGGACGATGCTCGAGAACTCGTCGATGTCGAGGCTCGCACCGCCGACGAGCGCGCCGTCGACGTTGGGCTCGCGGAGGAACGACGCGATGTTCGCCGCCTTCACCGAGCCGCCGTAGAGCACGCGCGTCTCGCCGGCGACCTCGTCGCCGAAGAGGTCGCGCAGCACGCCGCGGAGCGCCTCGCAGACCTGCTCGGCCTGCTGCGGCGTCGCCGCCTGCCCGGAGCCGATCGCCCACACGGGCTCGTACGCGATGACGAGTCCCTTCGCTCCCTCGACGTTCTCGAGCGCCGCACGAAGCTGCGCCACGGGAACGGCACTGGGGCCGTGCGCCTCGAGGTCTTCGGCCGTCTCACCGACGCACAGCACGGGAACGATGCCGTGACGGTGCGCCGCGAGGACCTTCGCGTTCACGTCGGCGTCGGTCTCGCCGTGCAGCGTGCGCCGCTCGGAGTGGCCGATGATGACGTACGCGCACTCGAGCTTCGCGAGGAACGCGCCCGACACCTCGCCCGTGTAGGCGCCCGAGTCGTGAGCCGAGACATCCTGGGCGCCGTAGGCGATGGGCAGGTTGTCGGCCGCGATGAGCGTCTGCACCGAGCGGATGTCGGTGAACGGCGGGAAGACCGCGACCTCGGCGTCGGCCGGGTCGTGCTTCGCATCCTTCAGCGACCACGCGAGCTTCTGGGTGAATGCGACCGCCTGCAGGTGGTCGAGGTTCATCTTCCAGTTTCCTGCGATGAACGGGGTGCGCTTGCCTACCATCCGAGGACCTCCAGTCCGGGAAGCTTCTTGCCCTCGAGGAACTCGAGGCTTGCGCCTCCGCCCGTCGAGATGTGACCGAACTGGTCGTCGGAGAATCCGAGCTGCCTGACGGCCGCCGCGGAGTCGCCGCCGCCGACGACGCTGAGGCCGTCGACCTCGGTGAGCGCCTGCGCGACGGCACGGGTGCCCGCCGCGAAGGGAGCCAACTCGAAGACGCCCATCGGTCCGTTCCAGAACACCGTCTTCGACGAGCGGATGTGCTCGGCGAACGCGGCGGCCGTTTCGGGTCCGATGTCGAGGCCGAGGCCGGACGCCCCGAAGGGGGTCTCCTCGATCGCATCGGCCGCGGCGACCACGTGCTCGGCTTCACCCGAGAACGACGCCGCGACGACGACATCCGTCGGCAGCACGATGTTCACGCCGCGCTCGGCCGCCTCGGCGAGGTAGCCCTTGACGGTGTCGATCTGGTCGGCCTCGAGCAGGCTGGAGCCGACCTTGTGGCCCTGGGCCGCGAGGAAGGTGAAGAGCATGCCGCCGCCGATGAGCAGCGTGTCGACCCGCGGGAGCAGGTGCGCGATCACGCCGAGCTTGTCGGAGACCTTCGAGCCGCCGAGGACGACCGCGTACGGCCGCTCGGGGTTCTCGGTCAACCGGTCGAGCACGTCGAGCTCCGTGGCGATCAGCAGGCCGGCGGCGCTCGGGCGGAGTTCCTCGAGCTCGAAGACGCTGGCCTGCTTGCGGTGCACCACGCCGAAGCCGTCGGAGACGACGGAGTCCGCGAAGGCTGCGAGGTGCTCGGCGAACACCGTGCGTTCCGAGACGTCCTTCGAGGTCTCCCCCGGGTTGAACCGGAGGTTCTCGAGCACGAGGATCTCGCCGTCGGCGAGGGCCTCGACCTTGGCAGCGGCATCCGGGCCGACGGTGTCGGTCGCGAACGCGACGGGCACGTCGACCAGTTCGCCGAGGCGGGCGGCGACCGGCGCGAGGCTGTACTTCGCGTCCGGTGCGCCGTCAGGGCGACCGAGGTGGGAGATCACGATGACGCGCGCTCCCTGGTCGGTCAGCGCGGTGAGTGTCGGCAGCGACGCGCGGACCCGACCGTCGTCCGTGATGACCCCGTCCTTGAGAGGAACGTTGAGGTCACAACGGACGACGATGCGCGTACCGGCGAGCGAACCGAGGCTTTCGATCGTTCGCAGGGTCACGATGTCCCGATTCAGAGACGTTCGGCGACGTACTCGGTCAGGTCGACGAGACGGTTGGAGTAGCCCCACTCGTTGTCGTACCAGCTCGAGAGCTTCACCTGGTTGCCGATGACGCGCACGAGGCCCGCGTCGAAGATCGACGAGTGCGGGTCGGTCACGATGTCGCTCGACACGATGTCGTCTTCGGTGTACTTGAGGATGCCCTTCAGGGGGCCCTCGGCGGCGGCCTTGTACGCAGCCTTGACCTCGTCGACCGTGACCGGGGTCTTGGTCGTGACGGTGAGGTCGGTGATCGAGCCGGTGGGGACCGGGACGCGCAGCGCGAAGCCGTCGAGCTTGCCGACGAGCTCGGGCAGCACGAGGCCGATGGCCTTGGCCGCACCGGTGGAGGTCGGGACGATGTTGATCGCGGCGGCACGCGCACGACGGAGGTCGCTGTGCGGGCCGTCCTGGAGGTTCTGGTCGGCCGTGTAGGCGTGGACGGTCGTCATGAGGCCGTGCTCGATGCCGAAGGTGTCGTTGAACACCTTGGCGAGGGGCGCGAGGCAGTTCGTAGTGCACGACGCGTTCGAGATGATGTGGTGCTTCTCGGGGTCGTACTCGTGCTCGTTGACGCCGATGACGAAGGTCGCGTCCTCGTCGGTCGCGGGGGCCGAGATGAGCACCTTCTTGGCGCCGGCCTCGAGGTGCTTGCGGGCAGCGGCGGCCTTGGTGAAGAAGCCGGTCGACTCGATGACGATGTCGACGCCGAGCTCGCCCCAGGGCAGGTTCGCGGGGTCGCGCTCGGCGAAGGCCTTGATCGCCTTGCCGTCGACGATGATGTTGTCGTCGTCGTAGTCGACCGTCGCGTCGAGGCGGCCCGTGATCGAGTCGTACTTCAGCAGGTGTGCGAGCGTCTTGTTGTCGGTGAGGTCGTTGACCGCGACGATCTCGAGATCTGCTCCCTGAGCGAGGGCAGCACGGAAATAGTTGCGGCCGATGCGGCCGAAGCCGTTGATGCCGATCTTTACAGACACGGATCTCTCCTGATTTGACGGTGCGCGAGCGCGCGATGTTGGGAATGATCGGACGACGGTGTCCCCGGACGATGCCCGAGGGCACCGTCACGTTTACGACAGTAGCAGCAGCCCTGAGGTCTTCTCGTTTGCTGCAGCGAAGCGCTTCTGCACGTTGTCCCAGTCCGCGATCGTCCAGAACGCCTTCACGTAGTCGGCGCGGACGTTGCGGTAGTCGAGGTAGTACGCGTGCTCCCAGACGTCGAGCATGAGCAGCGGCACGATGCCCGCCGGCAGGTTGCCCTGCTGGTCGAAGAACTGCACGATGATCAGGCGCTGGCCGAGCGAATCCCAGGCGAGCACGGCCCAGCCGGAGCCCTGGACGCCGAGCGCGGTGGCCGTGAAGTGCGCCTGGAAGGCGTCGAACGAACCGAACTGGTCGTCGATGGCGGCCGCGAGGTCGCCGGTCGGCTTGTCGCCGCCGTTCGGCGAGAGGTTCGTCCAGAAGATCGAGTGGTTGATGTGACCGCCGAGGTTGAACGCGAGGTCCTTCTCGAGCTTGTTGACGTTGGCGAGGTTGCCCGTCTCGCGCGCCTCGGCGAGCTGCGCGAGGGCGGTGTTCGCGCCCGTCACGTACGCTTGGTGGTGCTTCGAGTGGTGCAGCTCCATGATCGTGCCGCTGATCGCCGGCTCGAGCGCCGAGTAGTCGTAGGCGAGATCGGGGAGGGTGTAGTCAGCCATTGCTTCTCCTTGTCAGATGCCGGGCGTTCCGGGCCTCTGCCCGGTGTTCCGCGGCTGCGCATTCGAGTCTATGCCCGCTCGTCGAGGCCGCGACCCGGGTTGACGCACGATGACGCGCGCCCTTCGAGGGAGGGAGAGGTCGACGACGAGACGGATGCCGCGGCATCCGTCTCACGTATGGAACTCGACCTGCGGGGTCTAGACGTCGTCGAGGTCGGCCGGCAGGCTCGCCTCGGTGCCGGGCACGCCGAGCGCGGCGGCACGATTGTCGGCCATCGCCAGCAGGCGGCGGATGCGGCCCGCGACGGCGTCCTTCGTCATGGGCGGGTCGGCGTGGTGGCCGAGCTCGTCGAGGCTCGACTCGCGGTGCGCCAGGCGCAGCTCGCCGGCGTACTTCAGGTGGTCGGGGATGTCGTCGCCGAGCAACTCCATCGCGCGCTCGACGCGGGCGCACGCGGCGACGGCGGCCTGGGCGGACCGGCGGAGGTTCGCGTCGTCGAAGTTCACGAGGCGGTTGGCGGTCGCACGCACTTCGCGGCGCTGGCGCAGCTCCTCCCAGTTGCGCACGGTGCCGGTCGCCCCCATGAGCGAGAGCATGGCGCTGATCGCCTCGCCGTCGCGGATCACGACCCGGTGCACTCCGCGCACCTCACGGGCCTTCGCCGAGATGCCCAGGCGCCCTGCGGCGCCGACGAGCGCCATCGCGGTCTCGTTGCCCGGGCAGGTGATCTCGAGGGCGGCCGATCGGCCCGGATCGGTCAGGCTGCCCTGCGCGAGGAAGGCCCCGCGCCAGACGGCGGCGACCTCGTCGCGCGAGCCCGTCGTGAGCTTGTTCGGCAGCCCGCGCACGGGGCGGCGACGCGCATCGAGCAGGCCGGTCTGGCGTGCGAGCGTCTCACCGCCGTCAAGGATGCGGAGCAGGAACTGGTTCGTGCGGCGGACTCCCGAGGGTGCGATGACCGACACGTCGGGGCGGACGCCGTAGAGCTCCCCCAGGTCGCGCGTCACGCGCTTCGCGGTCGTCGGCGAGTCGAGCTCGGCCTCGATCGCGATCCGGTTCGAGATGATGTGCAGGCCGCCGGCGAAGCGGAGCACGGAGGCCAGCTCGGCCGCGCGGACACTCGTCTTCGAAACCTCGACGCGTGCCAGTTCTTCTTTCACATCCGCGGTCAATGCCACCTCGTGATCCTTCCTCTCGGTGGATGCGCGGGCATCGTGCCCCACGCGTCATGGACAATTCTGACGCTCACTCGCGCCCGAGATCGCGGTGCCGGACGCTGACGGCGACGTCGGGGAACGCTGCGAGACGCTCGGCGAGCTCGCGGACCATGGCGACTGAACGGTGCTTGCCGCCCGTGCAGCCGATCGCGATCGTGGCGTGACGCTTGTTCTCGCGTTGATAGCCGCTCAGCACCGGCTCCAGCGCCTTCACGTAGGCGTCCACGAACTCGTGGGCACCCGGCTGGCCGAGGACGTAGTCGGAGACGGCGGGATCCTCGCCGGTGAGGTTGCGCAGCTCGCCGATCCAGAACGGGTTCGGCAGGAAGCGGGCATCGGCCACCAGGTCGGCATCCGTCGGCAGCCCGTACTTGAATCCGAAGCTGAGCAGCGTGACCCTCACCCCGGCGCGGCCCTCTTCGGCGAAGGCGTCGGTGACCAGGTTCGCGAGCTGGTGGATGTTGAGCTCGGACGTGTCGACGACGAGATCCGCGGCCTCGCGGAGCTCGGCGAGTCGGGAGCGCTCGGCCCCGATGCCGTCGAGGAGGGTTCCGTTGCCCTGCAGCGGGTGGGGTCGGCGCACGGCCTCGAACCGACGCACCAGCACCGCATCGGTCGCGTCGAGGAACACGACGCGGACGTTCACACCCGTGCGGAGCGCCTGGATGATCTCGCGGAGCTCGGCGAAGAAGTCGCGGCCGCGGATGTCCACGACCGCGGCGATGCGCGGGAGCGAGGCTCCTGCGCGTTCGACCAGTTCGACGAGCGGTCGCAGCATCTGCGGCGGGAGGTTGTCGACGACGTACCAGCCCAGGTCCTCGAGGGCGTTGCCGACGGTCGAACGACCGGCCCCCGACATCCCGGTGACGATGAGCATCTCCTGCTCGACCTCGGTTGCCATCGCCTCGGTTCCCCTTCCCGCACGTCGAGCACCAAGCCTATCGGGGTTGGACCTGCGCACCGCTGCGGAGCTCCTCGTAGACGACCGCGGCGAGCGTCGGGCCGAAGCCGTCGACACTGCCGATTTCATCGACGGATGCCGCGCGCAGGCGTTTCACGGACCCGAAGTGCCGCAGGAGCACCTTGATGCGGGTGGGCCCCAGGCCGGGGATCTCGGCGAGCACCGAGGAGATGTCCCGCTTGCGTCGCTGCCGCTGGTGCGTTATCGCGAAGCGGTGCGCCTCGTCGCGTACGCGTTGGAACAGGAACAGTGCGTCGCTGTTGCGCGGGAGGATTACCGGGTAGTCGGCGTCGGGCGTCCAGATCTCCTCGAGTCGCTTCGCGATGCCGCAGAGGTAGATGCCCTCGACGCCCGACTCCGCGAGCGCCCTGGCCGCAGCCGCGACCTGCGGCTCGCCGCCGTCGACCACGAGCAGGTTCGGGCGGTACGAGAACTTCGACCGGCGGGTGCCGTCGACCGGCTCGGCCGGCTCGGCCGCGCTCGCCTGACTCGCCTGATCGCTGACGTCCCCCCCGTCGGTCTGCTCGGCGGTGGTGACGGACGGCGCGGCGAGGTACGCGAGTCTGCGCGTGAGCACCTGATGGATCGAGTCGGTGTCGTCGGTCGACTCGGGAATCGTGAAGCGCCGGTACTCGTCTTTGCGGGGCAGGCCGTCTTCGAACACGACCATGGACGCGACGATGTTGGTGCCGCTCAGGTGCGACACGTCGAAGCACTCGATGCGCAGCGGGGCATCCGCCATGCCCAGTGCCTCTTGGATGTCCTCGAGGGCGCGCGACCGCGTCGTGAAGTCGGCGCTCCGTCGCGTCTTGTAGAGCATGAGCGACTGCTTCGCGTTCTGCGTGGCCGTGGCGAGGAGTGCCGCCTTGTCGCCACGCTGGGCTGCACGAAGCCGTACCTTGCGACCCGCGCGCTCGGAGAGCCAGGTCTCGAGGGCTGCGGCGTCGTCTGGCAGTTCGGGCACCACGACCTCGCGCGGTGGTGACAGTTGACCGCCGTAGGCGTTCTGCACGACCGAGTCGACGAGGTCGCCGATGGGCACGTCGAGCTCCTTGTCGACGGTCCAGGAGTGCACACCACGCACCCGACCCCCGCGGACGACGAAGATCTGCACCGCGGCGGCGAGTTCGTCGTGGTCGATGCCGAACACGTCGACGTCGACGTCATCGCGCAGCACGACCGCACTCTTCTCGAAGAACTCGGTCGCCGCCTGCAGCTGGTCGCGCCGGCGGGCCGCCGTCTCGTACTCGAACGCGGCGGAGGCCTCCAACATCTGCTGGGAGAGTTCGTCGACGATGCGGCGGTCCTGATTCGTCATGAACGCGACGAAGCGATCGACGTTGGCGCGATGCTCCTCGATGCCGACCCGGCCAGAACACGGGCCGAAGCAGCGGCCGATCTGCCCGGCGAAGCACGGACGACCCGAGGCCATCGCACGCCGGTAGTCGGAGTCCTTGCAGGTGCGGATCGGGAAGAGCTTCAACAGCAGGTCGAGAGTCTCATTGACGGCCCAGACCTTCGGATACGGGCCGAAGTACCGAGCGCCGGGGATGCCGCTGCGGCGCGTGACGATCGCGCGGGGAGCCTCGTCGCCGAGGGTGACCGCGAGGTACGGGTACGACTTGTCGTCGCGGTACTTGACGTTGAAGGGCGGTTCGAACTCCTTGATCCAGGTGTACTCGAGCTGCAGCGCCTCGACATCGTTGCCGACCACGGTCCATTCCACCGAGCTCGCCGTCGTGACCATGCGACGCGTGCGCTCATGCAGCGTGCGCAGCGGGGCGAAGTAGTTCGACAACCTGGCGCGCAGGTTCTTCGCCTTGCCGACGTACAGCACGCGCCGATCACCGTCGCGGAAGCGGTAGACCCCGGGCTCGGTCGGGATCTCCCCCGCCTTCGGGCGATAGGACAGGGCGTCGCTCATGCTCAGCTGGCGACTTCGATGCCCGGCCGGGCGGCCTCGAAGATCTCCCGGAGGAAGAATCCGGTGTGGCTGTCGGGCTCGTCGGCGACCTGCTCCGGCGTGCCGGTCGCGACGATCTGCCCGCCACCCGAACCGCCCTCGGGGCCGAGGTCGATGATCCAGTCGGCGGACTTGATGACGTCGAGGCTGTGCTCGATGACGATCACCGTGTTGCCCTTGTCGACGAGCTTGCCGAGCACCTTCAGGAGCTTGCGGACGTCTTCGAAGTGCAGACCCGTGGTGGGCTCGTCGAGCACGTACACGCTCCGGCCGTTCGATCGCCGCTGCAGTTCGGTCGCGAGCTTCACGCGCTGCGCCTCGCCGCCCGAGAGCGTCGTGGCGCTCTGGCCGAGCTGGACGTACCCGAGACCGACGTCGACGAGGGTCTTGAGATAGCGGTGGATCGCGGAGATCGGCTCGAAGAACTCGGCCGCCTCGCTGATCGGCATCTGGAGCACCTCCGCGATGTTCTTGCCCTTGTAGTGCACCTGGAGCGTCTCACGGTTGTAGCGCTGACCCCCGCAGACCTCGCACGCGACGTAGACGTCGGGAAGGAAGTTCATCTCGATCTTGATGGTGCCATCGCCGGAGCATGCCTCGCAGCGGCCACCCTTGACGTTGAAGCTGAACCGCCCTGGCAGGTAGCCGCGCGCCTTCGCCTCGTTCGTCTCGGAGAACAGCGTGCGGACGCGATCGAACACGCCGGTGTAGGTCGCCGGGTTCGAGCGCGGTGTGCGACCGATCGGCGCCTGATCGACGTGCACGACCTTGTCGAGCTGGTCGAGGCCCGTCACCCGACGATGCCGGCCCGGAAGCTTGCGCGCGCCGTTCAATCGGTTCGCCAGGACCCGATACAGGATGTCGTTCACGAGCGAGGACTTGCCCGAGCCGCTCACACCGGTCACGGCCGTGAACACCCCGAGCGGGAACTCCACGTCGACGCCGCGCAGGTTGTTCGCCTCGGCTCCCTGCACCGCGATCATGCGCTCGGGGTCGATCGGGCGACGAGTCGAGGGGATCGGGATCTCCTTGCGGCCCGAGAGGTAGTCGCCGGTGAGCGACTTCGTGTTCTTCAACAGCTCGGCGTAGCTGCCCGAGTGCACGACCGTGCCGCCGTTGACCCCGGCGCCCGGGCCGATGTCGACGATCCAGTCGGCGGTGCGGATGGTGTCTTCGTCGTGCTCGACGACGATGAGCGTGTTGCCGAGGTCGCGAAGCGCCACCAGCGTGTCGATCAGGCGCCGGTTGTCGCGCTGGTGCAGGCCGATGCTCGGCTCGTCGAGCACGTAGAGCACTCCCGTGAGCCCGGAGCCGATCTGGGTCGCGAGCCTGATGCGCTGCGCCTCGCCGCCCGAGAGCGTCGCCGCGGCGCGCGACAGGTCGAGGTAGCTGAGACCGACGCGGATGAGGAAGTCGAGGCGCAGCTTGATCTCGCGCAGGACCTGCGCGGCGATCGCCTGCTCGCGGTCGGTGAGCTCGAGGCGATCCATGAACGCCCGGGCATCGGTGAGGCTGAGGAGTCCGACGTCGGCGATGCTCGCCTCGTGGATCAGCACCGAGAGCACCTCGGGCTTCAGGCGCTTGCCGTGGCAGACCGGGCACGGCACCTCGCGCAGGTACTCCGACCAACGGACGCGCTGCGTGTCGGTCTCGGCCTGGAGGTACTGGCGCTCGATGTACGGCACGACGCCTTCGAACCCGGACGTGTAGCTCATCTCGCGGCCGTAGCGGTTGCGCCACTTGACCTTGACCTCGAAGTTGTCGCCGCGCAGCACGGCATCGCGTGCGGCCTCGTCGAGCTCCTCCCACGGGGTGTCGAGCGAGAAGCCGAGATCGCGTGAGAGTCCGAGGAGCAGCTTCTCGTAGTAGTTGTAGAGGCTCTTGCCCTGAGAGGTCCAGGGGATGATGACGCCCTCGGTGATGCTCAGCGACGGGTCGCCGAGCAGGAGCTGCTCATCGACCGCCATGCGCGTGCCGAGGCCGGAGCACTCGGGGCACGCGCCGAACGGGGCGTTGAACGAGAAGGTTCGGGGCTCGATCTCGGTCAGCTGGATCGGGTGCTGGTTCGGGCACGAGAGCTTCTCGGAGAAGGTGTCCCACGCCTCGGGGCCGGTTGCGTCGACGTAGTTGATCTGCACGAGGCCATCGGTCAGGCGGAGCGCGGTCTCGAGGGAATCCGTGAGGCGACCCAGCACGTCGGGCCCCGCGACGAGACGGTCGACGACGACGGAGATGTCGTGCTTGACCTGCTTCTTCAGCGTCGGAGGTTCATCGAGCCTGATGAGTTCGCCGTCGACCACGGCGCGCGAATAGCCGCCGGCCGCGAGCTCGCGGAAGAGATCGACGAACTCGCCCTTCTTCTGCGACACCACCGGGCTGAGCACCTGGAATCGGATGCCCTCGTCGAGCTGCATGAGCTGGTCGGCGATCTGCTGGACGGTCTGACGCTGGATGCGCTCGCCGCACACCGGGCAGTGCGGCACGCCGATGCGCGCCCAGAGGAGGCGCATGTAGTCGTAGATCTCGGTGATCGTGCCGACCGTCGACCGAGGGTTGCGGTTCGTCGACTTCTGGTCGATCGAGACGGCGGGGCTGAGGCCCTCGATGAAGTCGACGTCGGGTCGATCGACCTGTCCGAGGAACTGGCGCGCGTAGGCCGAGAGCGACTCGACGTAGCGGCGCTGCCCTTCGGCGAAGATCGTGTCGAACGCCAGCGACGACTTGCCCGAACCGGAGAGTCCGGTGAAGACGACCATCGCGTCGCGTGGGATCTCGACGTCGACGTCGCGGAGGTTGTGGACGCGGGCACCGCGGACACTCAGGTGCGAATGGGCATCGAGACGTGAAACAGGCACCCTTCGAGTCTAGGCAGACCCACCGACACGAACGCCGGGAGGGGACGCGCTGAGAGCGAACATACGTTCGAATCAGCCCAAGTGCCCGGCCTTCTCCATCTGGCGGAGCTCGCGCTTGAGTTCGGAGACCTCGTCGCGAAGCCTGGCAGCGAGCTCGAACTTGAGTTCGCCGGCCGCCACCAGCATCTGATCGTTCAGGTCGCGGATCAGGTCCTCGAGGTCGTTCGCCCCCTCGGCGGCGATGCCCTCGCGGCGGAGGTTCGGCACGGGTGATTTCTTGCGAGCGTCGCGGCCGGAGAGGAGCGCCGCGGTGTCGGCCTCTTCGCGGGCCAGGAGCTGCGTGATGTCGGCGATGCGCTTGCGCAGCGGTTGCGGATCGATGCCGTTGACTCGGTTGTACTCGAGCTGTCGCTCTCGGCGACGCTCGGTCTCGTCGATCGCCGCGTTCATCGAATCGGTCAGCACATCGGCGTACATGTGCACCTCGCCCGAGACGTTGCGCGCGGCGCGCCCGATCGTCTGGATCAGCGAGGTCGACGACCGCAGGAAGCCCTCCTTGTCGGCATCGAGGATCGCGACGAGCGAGACCTCTGGCAGGTCGAGGCCCTCTCGCAGCAGGTTGATGCCGACGAGCACGTCGTAGACGCCGGCCCGGAGCTCGGTCAGCAGCTCGACGCGACGGAGCGTGTCGACATCCGAATGGAGGTAGCGCACGCGCACCCCCGCCTCGGTGAGGTAGTCGGTCAATTCCTCGGCCATGCGCTTCGTGAGCGTCGTGACGAGCACGCGCTCATCGCGCTCGGCACGGACGCGGATCTCCTCGAGGAGGTCGTCGATCTGCCCCTTCGACGGCTTCACGACGATCTGGGGGTCGACGAGTCCGGTCGGGCGGATGATCTGCTCGACGACGCCGTCGGCGATGCCCATCTCGTACCTGCCGGGGGTCGCCGAGAGGTAGACGGCCTGACCGACGCGGTTCTTGAACTCGTTCCACTTGAGCGGGCGGTTGTCGAGGGCGCTCGGCAGTCGGAACCCGTGCTCGACCAGCGTGCGCTTGCGCGAGGAGTCGCCCTCGTACATGGCGCCGATCTGCGGCACCGTGACGTGCGACTCGTCGATGACGACGAGGAAGTCGTCGGCGAAGTAGTCGAGCAGGCAGTGCGGGGCCTCCCCTGGCGCTCGGCCGTCGATGTGGCGGGAGTAGTTCTCGATGCCGGAGCAGAAGCCGATCTGCTCCATCATCTCGAGGTCGAAGGTGGTGCGCATGCGCAGGCGCTGCGCCTCGAGCAGCTTGCCCTCGCGCTCGAGCTCGGTCAGTCGCTCTTCGAGCTCGGTGCGGATGGTACCGATGGCCCGTTGCATGACATCGGTGCTCGCGACGTAGTGCGAGCCGGGGAAGACCGGGACGGAGTCGAGCTTGGCGACGACCTGACCCGTCAGCGGATGCAGGCTGTACAGTGCCTCGATCTCGTCGCCGAACATCTCGATGCGGATCGCCAGCTCTTCGTAGATCGGGATGATCTCGATCGTGTCGCCGCGCACCCGGAAGTTGCCGCGCGAGAAGTCGACGTCGTTGCGCTGGTACTGCATCGACACGAACTTGCGGATCAACCAGTCGCGATCGACCTGCTGGCCGACCTGCAGCGGCATCATCGCCTTCATGTACTCCTCGGGGGTGCCGAGGCCGTAGATGCACGACACCGTCGACACGACGACGACATCGCGGCGGCTCAGCAACGAGTTCGTCGTCGAGTGACGCAGCCGCTCGACCTCGGCGTTGACCGAGGAGTCCTTCTCGATGAAGGTGTCGGTCTGCGGGACGTACGCCTCGGGCTGGTAGTAGTCGTAGTACGAGACGAAGTACTCGATCGCGTTGTTCGGCATGAGCTCACGGAACTCGGTGGCCAGCTGCGCCGCGAGCGTCTTGTTGTGCGCGAGCACGAGGGTCGGTCGCTGCACCTGCTCGATGAGCCAGGCGGTCGTCGCCGACTTGCCGGTGCCCGTGGCGCCGAGCAGCACGACGTCGGTCTCACCGGCGTTGATGCGCCCGGCGAGCTCGGCGATCGCCGCGGGCTGATCGCCGCTCGGAACATACTCGCTGATGACCTCGAACGGCCGGACGGATCGGGTGGCCTGCATGCCTTCCAGTCTAGGTTCGACCTCCGACACGACCGCCGGCGCAGGCGAATCCGTCAGCGCCGCGCATCTGGGCGGACGAGCTCGAGGTCTCGGCCGCCGCCGGGGTCACGTCCGACGTGCGGCGCGCTCCTCGACGATGCGCTGCCAGAGCGCGTCGGCCTGGCTCATCGTGTGCCCGAGCGTGCCGTCGGTGTCGATCACGACGTCGGCGACGGCGAGACGCTCGGAGTTCGCCACCTGGGCGTCGACTCTGGCCTCGGCCTGCAGTGGGTCGAGCCCACGGTCCTCGACGAGCCGCTTGAGCTGCGTGCGGCGCGGCGCGCTCGTGACGACGATGAGGTCGAACGGATGGTCGACGGATGCCTCGACGAGCAGCGGCACGTCGTACACCACGACCGCATCGGGGTCGGCCTGCTCGACCTTCTCGAACAGTCGGGCGGAGAGCTCGCGAACCGCGGGATGCACGATGGCGTTCAGCTGTGCGCGCGCCTCGTCGTCGTTGAAGACGAGTTCGCCGAGCTTCACGCGATCGAGGGTGCCGTCGGGGCGGAGGACTCCCGCGCCGAACGTGTCGACGATCGCCGCGAGACCGGGCGTGCCCGGCTCGACCACGCGCCTGGCCAACTGGTCGGCATCGATGTGCACGGCACCGTGCTCGTAGAGTCGCCGCGCGACCGTGGACTTTCCTGAGGCGATGCCGCCCGTGAGGCCGATCAGATACACGACCCCACTCTACCGATGCGGTTCGCCCATCCGGGTGGAGGCGCAGCGCGGACCATGGAAAGCCGGAAGGCCGGCCCCCGAGGGGACCGGCCTTCCGTGTGCGGAACGGATCCGAACTAGTTGCTCGAGAGCTTCTCGCGCAGTGCTGCGAGCGAAGCGTCGTCGGCGAGGGTGCCCGCGCCGGCCGTCTCGCTCGAGTACGACGCGGTGCCCGAACCGAACGACTCGTCGGAAGCGGCAGCAGCGTTGGTCTGTGCGACCTGCTTCTTGTGCGCTTCCCAACGCTCCTGAGCGGCAGCGTAGTCCTGCTCCCACTTCTCGCGCTGGGCATCGAAGCCCTCGCGCCATTCGTTGGTCTCGGAGTCGAAGCCCTCGGGGTACTTGTAGTTGCCCTGCTCGTCGTACTCGGTGAGCATGCCGTAGAGCGCCGGGTCGAACTCGGTGCCCTCGGGGTCGACGCCCTCGTTCGCCTGCTTCAGCGAGAGCGAGATGCGGCGACGCTCGAGGTCGATGTCGATGACCTTGACGAAGACCTCTTCGCCGACCGACACGACCTGCTCTGCGAGCTCGACGTGCTTGCCGGACAGCTCCGAGATGTGCACGAGGCCCTCGATGCCGTCTGCGACGCGGACGAACGCACCGAACGGAACGAGCTTGGTGACCTTACCCGGTGCGACCTGACCGATCGCGTGGGTACGGGCGAACACCTGCCACGGGTCCTCCTGCGTCGCCTTGAGCGACAGCGAGACGCGCTCGCGGTCGAGCTCGACGGAGAGCACCTCGACGGTGACCTCCTGGCCGACCTCGACGACCTCGCTGGCGTGCTCGATGTGCTTCCACGAGAGCTCGGAGACGTGCACGAGACCGTCGACGCCGCCGAGGTCGACGAACGCACCGAAGTTGACGATCGACGAGATGACACCCTTGCGGATCTGGCCCGGGTGCAGGTTGGCGAGGAAGGTCGAACGCGACTCCGACTGGGTCTGCTCGAGGAGCGCACGACGCGAGAGCACGACGTTGTTGCGGTTCTTGTCGAGCTCGAGGATCTTCGCCTCGATCTCCTGGCCGAGGTACGGCGTGAGGTCGCGCACGCGGCGGAGCTCGATGAGCGACGCCGGGAGGAAGCCGCGGAGGCCGATGTCGACGATCAGGCCGCCCTTGACGACCTCGATGACCGTACCGGTCACGACGCCATCGGCTTCCTTGATCTTCTCCACGTCGCCCCACGCGCGCTCGTACTGCGCACGCTTCTTCGACAGGATGAGGCGGCCTTCCTTGTCCTCCTTCTGGAGAACGAGCGCCTCGACGGTGTCGCCGACGCCGACGACCTCGCTGGGGTCGACATCGTGCTTGATGGAAAGCTCACGCGAGGGGATGACGCCCTCGGTCTTGTAGCCGACGTCGAGGAGCACCTCGTCGCGGTCGATCTTCACGACGGTGCCCTCGATGAGGTCGCCGTCGTTGAAGAACTTCAAAGTCTTCTCGACCGCGGCGAGGAAATCGTCAGCAGATCCGATGTCGTTGATAGCGACCTGCTTGGGTGCCTTGGTCGTTGCGGTTGTCATGTAGTGAATGCTCCGTAAAGGACAGAATCGAGCCCATCGCGCGGTTGAGCGTTGTGTTGGTTCCGCGATGGGCATGCGGACAGGATCGTCACAGAAGTGACATTCGATCCTAGCGGACTGACAGCGAAGTCGGCAACCCGGGCGTGTCGGACCGCGGGGTCATCCGAGCAGGCTCGCCCGCAGGGTGTCCAGGCCCACTCCCCCGAGGTCGAGCGCCCGGCGGTGGAATTCCTTGATGTCGAACGCCGCACCCTCCTGGCGCTTGGCGTCGTCGCGCAACTGCTCCCAGATGCGCTGGCCCACCTTGTACGACGGCGCCTGACCCGGCCAGCCGAGATAGCGGTTCACCTCGAAGTCGATGAACGCCTGGTTCATGTTGACGTTCTCCCCCAGGAACTCGAACGCGTAGTCGCCGGTCCACGCACCGTTGCCGTCGGGACGCTGCTTGCCGAGGTGCACGCCGATGTCGAGTACGACGCGCGCCGCGCGCATGCGCTGCCCGTCGAGCATTCCGAGGCGGTCGGCCGGGTCGTCGAGGTATCCGAGGTCCTGCATGAGCCGCTCGGCGTAGAGGGCCCAGCCCTCGGCGTGACCCGAGCTGCCGGCGAGCTGACGGCGCCAAGTGTTCAACTTCGCGCGATTCACCACCGCCTGACCGATCTGCAGATGGTGGCCGGGCACGCCCTCGTGGTAGACCGTCGTGAGTTCGCGCCAGGTGTCGAACTCGGTCACGCCCTCGGGCACGGCCCACCACATGCGCCCCGGGCGAGTGAAGTCGTCGCTCGGGCCCGTGTAGTAGATGCCGCCGGACTGCGTCGGCGCGATCATGCACTCGAGGGTGCGGATCTGCTCGGGGATGTCGAACTGGGTGGCGCCGAGCTCGGCGACCGCGCGGTCGCTGACCTCCTGCATCCAGCGCTGCAGCGCATCGGTTCCGTGCAGCTTGCGGCGCTCGTCGCCGTCGAGGTGCGCGATTGCTTCTGCGACGGATGCCCCGGGCACGATCTCGCGGGCGATCGCCTCCTGCTCGGCGACCATGCGTCCGAGCTCCTCGATGCCCCATTCGTACGTCTCGTCGAGGTCGATGACGGCGCCGAGGAAGTGGCGCGACTGGAGTTCGTAGATCTCGCGCCCGACGGCATCGGTCTCGCCGGCGACGGGCAGGAGTTCGCCTTCGAGGAACGCCGCGAGTCGCCCGTAGGCCTCGCCGGCCCCGCCTGCACGCGAGTCGAGGTCGTGCCGGAGCGTGGGCGACAGGGCCTCGGGTGCGCTGTGGACGAACTCCGTGAAGAATCCGTCGGCTCGCTCGAGCTTGCGGGCTTGGGCCGCGACCTCCCGCACCTGACGCTTCGCCGGCACGGTGCCCCGCTCGATGCCGAGCCGAAGCGTGGCGATGTATCCGTCGACGGCGCCCGGAAGCGCGTCGAGGCGGGTCGAGATAATCTCCCAGTCGTCGGCGTCGTCGGTCGCCATGAGGTCGAACACGTCGCGGACCTCCTGCGCCGGGCTGGCGATCACATTGAGGTTGCGAAGCGGCAGGCCGGCCTCGTGGGCTTCGACGTCGAGCGCGAGTTCGGAGCGGAGATCGGCGAGCGTCACCGCGTCGACGTCGTCGACGGGTGTCGCGGCGTCGAGCCGGGCGATCGCGCGGCGCTTTGCCTCGAGCGAGCGCTCGAGACCCTCGGGCGAATAGTCGCCGAACCGCGAGTCGGCCTCTTTTCGTCCGATGTAGGTGCCGAGAGTCGGGTCGAGGTCGACGATCGTGTCGACCCAGTCCTCTGCGATGCGATCGATGTCGGTGGGAGTTCGCTGCTCGCTCGATGCCATGGGTCCGAGCCTAGGACACCCGCCAGGTGTCAGGCCTCGAACCTCAACGGATGCACGAACCGGGTCGCTTCCAGCGCGAGTCACGCCAGTCACGCGCGCCACCCGCGTCAGGCGCCCACGCGACCCGCGGTCGCGACTCAGTGCGCCGCGTGCTCCCAGTCGCGACCGCGACCGACCGAGACGTCGAGCGGTACGAGCAGATCGGCTGCCGTCGCCATGCGCTCGCGCACGACCGTCTCGAGCGTCTCGGACTCCCCCTCGGCGACCTCGAAGATCAGTTCGTCGTGGACCGTGAGCAGCATGCGACTCGACATGCCGCGCGCGGCGAGTTCGGCCTCGACCGTGGTCATGGCGATCTTCATGATGTCTGCCGCCGAACCCTGGATCGGCGAGTTGAGCGCCGCTCGCTCGGCGTTCTCGCGGTGCACGCGGTTCGGACTCGTGAGGTCGGGGAAGGGTCGGCGCCGGCCGAAGATCGTCTCGGTGTAGCCGTCGATGCGGGCCTGCTCGACCACCCCTCGGAGGTAGTCGCGCACCGCGCCGAACCGCTCGAAGTACTCCTTCATGAGCTGGGTCGCCTCGGCACGATCGATGCGCAGCTGCTTCGAGAGCCCGAACGCGCTGAGGCCGTAGGCGAGTCCGTACGACATGGCCTTGACCTTCGTGCGCATGAGCGGCGTGACGTCGACCGGGTCGACGGCGAAGACGCGTGCGCCCACGAATCTGTGCAGGTCTTCGCCGGCGTTGAACGCCTCGATGAGTCCGGGGTCGCCCGAGAGATGGGCCATGATGCGCATCTCGATCTGCGAGTAGTCGGCTGTCAGCAGCTCGACGTAGTCGGAGCCGTGACGGAATGCCTTTCGGATGCGGCGGCCGTCTTCGGTACGCGTCGGGATGTTCTGCAGGTTCGGGTCGTTCGAGGACATGCGCCCGGTGGCGGCCCCGATCTGCCCGTAGGACGTGTGGATGCGGCCGTCGGTCGCGATCGCCTTGTC